>JBBRYY010000075.1:0-13862 GCA_038237245.1 Gemmatimonadales bacterium
GGAAGGATCCAGGCGTTGTAGTTGATGTGGGTCAGGAAGTCTTGCATCGCTCAGCGGAAGGTGAATGCGCCAAGAACCGCGAGCGCACCGATCGCGATCGCCCACGCGTATGCGCCCGTCTCCCCCGACTGCAGCTGCGAGCCGACCCATCCCACCCCGCGCGCGAGCACGGCACTTCCGTTCACGAAGAGGCTGTCGATGATCCCGCGGTCGATGCCGGTCCAGAGAATGTTGCGCGACCCGGTCACGAGCGGCTTCACGATCGCGTCATCGTAGATCTCGTCGACGTAGTACTTCTCCTCGAGCACCTGCTCGAAGCCGTGCGACGGAACCGCGTCGCGCTTGGGCACGAGCGCTGCGGGCTTGAGCTTCACCACCGCGACGATGATGCCGAGAAGCGCAATCGCGACCGCGGCACCGATCAGGCCATACTCGGTGCTCATCACCTCTTCACCACCCGCGCCGCCGACGGCCACCGTCGCTGCGCCCACTACCGGCTCGAGCCACTTCTCGAGCACGCCGATCGGCCCGAACGGAATCGCAGCCGGAAGGTTGAGCCATCCGCCAACGGCGCTCAGCACGCCCAGCGCGACGAGCGGCCCCGTCATCGACCACGGCGCCTCTGCGAGGTGCGCGCGTTCCGCCTCCCCCGTGCGATTCGGACCGTGGAAGGTGTAGAGCATCAACCGCGTCATGTAGATCGCGGTGAGCAATGCCGTCAGCAGGCCGAGCCCGTAGAGCGCGTACATCACCGCGCTCCCCGGAATGCCGAGCCACGTCGCCTCCGCCAGGGAGCCGTGTTGCGCACGAGCGAACACCGCACCGAGAATCCCGTCCTTCGAGAAGAATCCCGAGAAGGGCGGTACGCCGGCGATGGCGAGCGTCGCGATCCACATCAGGACGTAGGTGACCGGCATGTACTTCTTCAGCCCGCCCATGTTGCGCATGTCCTGCGCGTCCTCGTGGCTTCCCGTGTGGTGATACGCGCGATGCATCGCGAAGATCACCGAGCCGGATCCGAGGAAGAGCAGCGCCTTGAAGAAGGCGTGCGTGATGAGGTGGAACATCCCGGCCGTGTACGCACCTGCACCCACGCCCATGAACATGTAGCCGAGCTGGGAAATGGTCGAATACGCGAGGACCTTCTTGATGTCCCACTGCTTGAGCCCTATGGTCGCGGCAAAGAGCGCCGTCAACGTCCCGACGACGGCGACGGTGATGCAGGCGGTCGGCGACATCGCGAAGAGCACGCTGCTGCGTGCGATGAGGTACACGCCGGCCGTCACCATCGTCGCCGCGTGGATCAGCGCGGAGACCGGTGTCGGGCCAGCCATCGCATCTGGGAGCCAGACGTAGAGCGGCAGCTGTGCGCTCTTGCCGACGCATCCCAGGAAGAAAAAGAGACAGATCGTCGTCACGAGCGCGCTGTCGAAGCCGAGTGACGGCGCGGCGGCGGCGACGGCGGTGAAGTCGAGCGTCTGCGTATTCGCGAACAGCAGGAACATCGCGATCAGAAAGCCGACATCGCCGATGCGATTGACGATGAACGCCTTGAGCCCCGCGTCCGCGTTCGCCTTCTCGCTGAACCAGAAGCCGATGAGCAGATACGAGCAAAACCCGACGCCCTCCCAGCCCACGAACAGCACGGGATAGCTGGCGCCGAGCACGAGCACGAGCATGAAGGCGACGAAGAGGTTCAGATAGGCGAAGAACCTCGGGTAGCCGGGGTCATCGCGCATGTAGCCGATGCTGAAGATGTGGATCAGCATGCCGACGCCCGTGATCACCAGCACCATGATCATCGAGAGCTGGTCGAGCTGGAACGCCCACGAAATGTGCAGATCGCCAACGACCATCCAGTCGAAAAACGTCTGGACGTACGGTGCGTGCATCTCGCCCGCGCCCACCATTGCGAGCCAGATCGCAACCGCGAGCCCGAACGACAGCACGAGGACCAGCGGGCCAACGACGCTCGTGATGCCGGCGAAGCGGTGCCGGGCGACGGCGTGAGGATCGTCGCCGTGGGCACTTGCCTCCTCGCCGTGGTCGACCGCGTGCGCCTCTGCCGCACCGTGTCCGTCACCGTGCCCCACCGCCGACGGATCGTCCGGGCCGCGCTTGTACGCCGGCACGAGCGAGAGCGCGCCGTTCACCAGGAAGCCGGCGAGCGGAATGAGCGGAAGCAGGCCAACGTATCGCGCGGCCGTCGCCGCGAGCGGGTGCGGATCGACGGCGGCCAGGTCCTGAAGCATCAGCCTTTCAGCAGATTGATGTTGCGAAGGTCCACCGATTTATGGTGGCGGAAGATCGAAATGATGATCGCCAGGCCGACCGCCGCTTCCGCTGCTGCGACCGTCATCACGAAGAGCACGAATACCTGACCATTGGACGATCCGTGCAGTCGCGACAGCGCGATGAACGACAGGTTCACGGCGTTGAGCATCAGCTCGACGCACATGAAGATGATGATCGCGTTCCGGCGAATCAGCACACCGACGACGCCGATCGTGAACAGCACGGCCGAGAAAAAGAGCGCTTCGGCAATCATGAGGCGTTCGGTCCTCGCTTGGCCAGAACGACCGCGCCGACGACGGCGACGAGAAGCACGACGCTCGTCACCTCGAAGGGGAGCAGATATTCATGGAAGAGTGGTGCGGAAACCGGATTGACGATGTTGGCGTGATCGCTCATCGCACCCATGAGCCGCGGGAAGCGAAGGCGGGTCAACGCGAAGAGCTCGGCCAGCATCGCGATGCCGACCAGCCCCGCGCTCAGCTTGCCGCCGAGCCCGCGGATGTCGGTGACGTCCGACGCCTGCCCGAGATTCAGGAGCATGACGACGAAGATGAAAACCACCATGATCGCGCCGGCGTAGACCAGCACCTGCACCGCGCCGAGGAACTGCGCGTCCAGCATCACGTACAGTGCGGAGAGGCAGAACATCGTGTTCACGAGCCACAGTGCCGCCGCCACCGCACTCTTTCGCGTCACGAACGCCAACGCCGAAGCGATGGCGAGCAGCCCGAAGAGGTAGAAGTGGAAGGTGTAGAGAAACGTGTTCATTCGCCTTTCGGATCAGCGGGATCCCACATCTCGCACACGGGATGTGTCTGCGCCGTCAGCCGCTCCAGATCATACACGAAGCCCTCGCGGCTGTACTCCGAGTTCTCGTAGTGCCGTCCGACGTGAATCGCTTCCTCCGGGCACACCTCCTGGCAATAGCCGCAGAAGATGCAGCGGAATTCGTCGATCTCGTACACGAGTGGATAGCGGTTCCCCTCCTCGTCCTCGCCGGGCACGAGCTTGATGCAGTTCGCAGGACAGATCTGCGGGCAGAGTCCGCACGCAACGCACTTGGCCTTCCCCGTCTCATCCGTGAGCATCCGGTGCGTGCCGCGCCACCGCGGTGACAGCGCCCACTTCACATCCGGATACTGCTCCGTCTTCTTGTGCGGGTTCATCATGTGCTTGAAGGTCAGCGCCATTCCGCTGAGCATCGCGCGCACGTAGCTGGAATCAGCCACGGGACGCGAGAGCACCTTCACCTGAATCGGCATCTCAATCTCCCTGACTTGCTGCGAGCGGCCGGCCCGTGCTCATTGCGCGCAGATGCGCGATCTGGCGCGGAGACAACCGTGAGTACGCGGGGCTGATGATCCGCCCACGATCGAGGATCACGAACACGAGCACCGCCAACACGAGGTTCAACACGCCGAGTGCGGCCCAGAACGGGGAGATGCCGAACCACTGCACGCTGCGCGGAACCTGCAGCATGTCGAGCACGAGTATCGCGCCGCCGGTGATCACGATGTAGGCGAGCGCCATTGGCAGCATGACCTTCCAGCCGAGGCTCATGAGCTGATCGTAGCGGAAGCGCGGCAGCGTCCAGCGGATCCACATGTAGAGGAACAGGAAGAACAGCAGCTTGGCGAAGAAGAACGCGAGCGTCACCGCGAACTTGAGCCCCGTGTGCGGCGCGATGTTGTCCCACTGCGTGCCCGGGATGTCCCAGCCGCCGAAAAAGAGCGTCACCATTAGCGCACTCGCCGTCACCATGTTCGAGTACTCGGCGATGAAGAACATCGAAAACTTCATCGCGCTGTATTCGGTGTGGTAGCCGGCGATCAGCTCGGACTCCGCCTCGGGCATGTCGAACGGGAGCCGGTTGGTCTCCGCGAACGATGCGACGCAGAAGATGAAGAAACCGATGAGGAGCGGGAAGATATTCCACCCCATCGCCTGCTGCTGCTGCACGATCGCGTTGAGCGAGACGTTCCCGCTGAGCAGCAGCACGGATACGGCAGCCATTCCCAACGAGATCTCATAGCTGATCATCTGCGCGCTCGCGCGCAGCCCGCCGAGCAGCGAGTACTTGTTGTTCGAGGACCACCCTGCGAGCACGATGCCGTACACGCCGAGCGACGAGATCGCGAGAATATAGAGGAAGCCGATCGGCAGCTGCGCCACCGACATCTCCACGAGCCCCCATCGCGTGCTCAGCGGCGCCGCGAAGGGAATGACGGCGAAGGTGATGAGCGCAGGAATGAACGACAGCATCGGCGCGAGAATGAACAACGGCATGTTCGCGGCGTCGGGATACGTCTCTTCCTTCATGATGTTCTTGAGCCCATCCGCGGCCGGTTGCAGCAACCCGCCGTACCCCGTGCGGTTCGGCCCAATGCGGTCCTGAATCCACGCCGAGATCTTGCGCTCGGCGAGCGTGAGCATTGCGACGCCGACCATGAGCACGGTGAAGACGATGAGCATCTTCAGGATCGTGAAGAGGAGCCACGGAAACGACGTAACCGGAACGTCGGGATCGTAGAACGTCTTGTAGACGGTGGAATCCGCGGGTGCCATGAAGGCGAGAGCCGCCATGGCCCGGTTGGAAAGGATCATTGCGCGGCCCCCTGCGTCGCAGGCGCTCCGCTCATGATCTGTCCCTTGACTCCCAGCGTGTCGTAGCTCATCCCTGCGAGCTCAGGGCGTGCGGCAGCAAACGCCGCGAACGCCTCGCTCGCGAGGAAATAGTTGGTCGGCTCGCCGAGCTGAGTCAGAAGATCGCCGAGAATCCACCATGCGGGCCGCGACATTCCGGGCGCAGCAGTCGCCTGGAAGAATCGCTGCACGCGTCCGCGGAGATTCGTGAACGTTCCCTCTTCCTCCGACATCGTCGAGGACGGGAACGCGATCGCCGCGACGCGCGCGCCCTCGGACACCGCAGCGACGACCACGATCACCTGCCCCGCGCGCGCGACCGCAGCCGCATCAGCCGCGCCGAGCGTCTCTCCGATCACCAGCAACACATCGCCCGAGCGAAGCTCGTCGAGGGGCGACGCGCTCTTGATGAAGCCGAGCAATTCCGCGCCACGCACATTCGCGGCACGCTCGGCGCGTAGCGCGAGGTCGGGAACACCGACCAACGGCGCCTCCGGACCCGTCGCCACGCGAAAGACTCCTTTCCCGCCCGTCTTCGCGACCACGCGCGAGGCGAGGAACAGCGATTCGTTCGAGAGCATTGGGCTCACGAGCGCCACGACGCGCGCGCCGCCGAGCATCGTCGCCGCCGCGCGAATCGCGACATCCCAATCGACGGCCAGGAGCTTATCCGTATCCTGTCGCACGAGCGGCGCTTCGAGCCGCGTCGGCGGGTTGAGCCACTTGTAGTCGAGCCGGCCGGTCTCACAGAGGTACCACTGATTGACGTCGGTGTTGGAGCGCGGCCGCATGCGCACGATCACGTTGTCGCGCGTCTCGAGAATCGTGTTGCACCCCTGCGTGCAATTCGGACAGATACTCGGCGTGCGGTCCAGCTCCCACGCGCGCGCCTTGTTCAGGAAGTCCTTCGAGAGCAGCGCGCCGACGGGACAGAGATCGACGACGTTCGACGCCCACTCGTTCGTGAGATCCTGCCCCTCGAACTTTCCGATGACTGCGCGGTCGCCCCGCTCGCTCACGTTGAGCACGGGCTCCTTCACGATCTCGTCCATGTAGCGCACGCAGCGCGTGCAGAGAATGCAGCGGTTCGGGACGTAGAGCACGTCGCCGCCGAAGTCCTCCACCGGGTTGAAGCGCTTCGGCTCGGGCCCGAGCCGCCCCTGCGTGCGCCCCTCGCGAAAAGTGTAGTCCTGCAGCTCGCACTCACCGGACTGATCGCAGATCGGGCAGTCGAGCGGATGGTTGATCAGCAGCAGCTCGAGCACACCCTGTCGCGCCTTCAGCGACTTCTCGGAGTGCACGTGCACCACCTGCCCTTCCGCCACCGCGGTCGCGCACGCGGGCGCGAGCTTCGGCGCCTTCTCGACCTCGACGAGGCACATGCGGCACACACCCGCGACCGAAAGGCCGGGATGATAGCAATAGTGGGGAACGAGCACGCCAGCGAGCTTCGCGGCCTCGAGGATCGACGTTCCCGCGGGCACCTGCACCTCGCGCCCCTCAACCGTCAGCGTGACCATCGGTGTGGTCGTGGTCGCATCAGCCATCAGGCGGCCGCGGTCGCGCGGAAGGGGCAGCGCTTCCCCGTGATGTGCGCCTCGAACTCGTGTTTGAACTTCTGGATCCCCGACACCACCGGCGCCGCACACGAATCGCTCAGCACGCAGATCGTCTTCCCCGTCATGTTGTCGGCGACCTCGAGCAGCGTGTCGAGGTCCTGCATCGTTCCGCCACCCGCCTCGATGCGCTCGAGGATCCTCGTGGTCCACGCCGTTCCCTCGCGGCACTGCGTGCACTGCGCGCAGCTCTCGTGCGCATAGAAGCGCGCGAGCCGTCCGATGTGCCTCACCATGCACTGCGAATCGTCGAACACGATCACGCCACCCGAGCCGAGCATCGAGCCCTTCGCGACGAAGCCCTCGTAGTCCATGAGCGTGCTTTCCGCTTCCTCCATCGTCTGGATCGGCACCGATGATCCGCCCGGGATCACCGCCTTGAACTTCCGTCCGGGCAGTGGTCCGCCGCAGAGATCGTAGAGGAAATCCTTGAAGGGAAAGCCGAGCACCACCTCGTAGTTGCCGGGACGCGTGACGTTACCGCACGCCGAGAAGAGCTTCGACCCCGTGCTCTTCGGATTGGACAGACTCATGGCCTTGTACCACGCAGCGCCGTTGTTGATCACGTGCGGCACCGCGGCAAGCGTCTCGACGTTGTTGATCGTCGTCGGCTGCCCGAAGAGTCCCGCAACCGCCGGGAACGGGGGTTTGATGCGCGGGTTGCCGCGACGCCCTTCCAGCGAGTTCATCATCGCCGTCTCTTCGCCGCAGATGTACGCGCCCGCGCCACGATGCACGTGAACGTCAATGCGATGTCCGCTCCCCATCGCGTTCGCGCCGAGGATGCCCGCCGCATACGCCTCCTTCACCGCGGCTTCCATCACGCGCAGCGGCTCCGTGAACTCACCGCGAATGTAGATGTACGCCACCTCGGCGCCGATCGCGTATGCGCCGATCGCCGTCCCCTCGATGAGGGCGTGCGGCGTCCAGCGCATGATCTCGCGATCCTTGAAGGTGCCCGGCTCCGACTCGTCGGCGTTGACGCAGAGATAGTGCGCCTTGCCGTCGCCCGGCTTCATGAACGACCACTTCATGCCCGTGGGGAATCCCGCGCCGCCGCGACCGCGCAGCCCCGATTCCTTCAACACGTTCACGATGTCGGCGGGCGTCATGCCGAGGGCCTGCTGCAGCGCGCGATAGCCACCGCGCTGCTTCCAGCCATCGAGCGTGCGCGCCTGCGGCTCTCCGAAGTACTTGGAGAGGATCGGCGTCTCTTTCGGATGCGACTTGTGAGGATATCCCATCTATTTGAACTGAGTGAGAATCTGTGGGACCTTCTCGGGGGTGACCGACTCGATGAAGTCGTCGTTCACCATGATCGGCGTCGCGAAGCCGCACGCACCGAGGCACTCGACCTCGATGACCGTGAAGCGTCCGTCGGGCGACGTTGCACCCAGGTCGCCGCACCCCGTCTGCTCGAGCAGCGCCTCGACGACCTTTTCCGCGCCGCACGCCGCGCATGGCGAAGTGGTGCAGACCTGAATGAAGTGGCGCCCCACCGGATGCTGGTGGTACATAGTATAGAAGGTGACGACACCCTTTACATATGCGGGCGTGAGCTCGAGCTGCTGTCCAACCTCGACCATCGCCTCCTCACTCACCCAACCGCGCTCGCGCTGCACGATCCAGAGGGTTGGCAGGAGCGCGGCCATTTTCGTGGGATAGCGGCCGAGCAGCGCCTCGAGCTCTTCCTTGAGCGCGCCAGTAAAGACGGGCTGATACGGGATCTCGCCGATGCTGCCGCCACTCGAATGATCCATCGCCTCGCCCTGCTCTGCTCCCTCGCGTCGAGCGCTCACCGGTCGATCTCTCCCATCACGATGTCGATGCTGGCGTTGATCGCGATCACGTCGGACAGCAGATGCCCCTCCACCATTTTGGAGATCGCAGACAGATTCACGTACGACGGAGGACGAATGCGCCAGCGCACAGGCTTCGCCGTTCCGTCGGATACAAAGTAGTAGCCTTTCTCGCCCTTGGGACTCTCGACCGGCACATAGACCTCGCCGATTGGTGGCCGCGGGCCTTCCATCACCTGCTTGAAGTGATGGATCATCGACTCCATGTCGCTCATCGCCCGACTCTTCGGAGGAAGGATCACGCGGTGATCGCTCGAGTTGACGGGACCGTCGGGGAGCCGATCGACCGCCTGCGCGAGAATTCGCGTCGACTGCCGCAGCTCTTCCACGCGAACGAGAAAACGATCGTAGACGTCCCCATTCGATCCGACCGGCACGTCGAAGTCATACGTCTCGTAATCGAGATACGGAAAATCCTTTCGCACATCGTACGCGACGCCGGACGCGCGAAGCATCGGACCCGAGAGTCCATAGTTGATCGCCTCATCCGCAGACATGACGCCGAGCGCGGTGGTGCGACCGATCCAGATCCCGTTCTTCGTCAGCATGCGGTCGCATTCATCGACCGTCTTCGGGAAGGTCCGGATGAAGTGGCGGAGCTGATCCGTCCACCCTTCCGGAATGTCCGCCGCCATGCCGCCGACACGCGTCGCGCTCGTCGTGAGGCGCGCACCCACCCAGCTCTCGAGCAGGTTGTAGACGTTTTCGCGCTCCTGGAAGCTCCACAGAAACGGCGTGAATGCGCCGAGATCGATGCAGGTGGTGCCAAGCCAGACGAGATGCGAGATGATCCGCGACAGCTCCATTGCGATCACGCGCAGTACCGTGCACCGCGGCGGCACCTCGACTCCGAACAGTCGCTCCGCGCCAATCGAGAAGGCGACGTTGTTGCCGATCGAGTTGAGGTAGTCCTCGCGATCGGTCCACGGGATCACCTGATTGTACTGGCGATACTCGCCGATCTTCTCGAAGCCGCAATGCAGATACCCGATGTGCGGTACGCAGCGCACGACCGTCTCGCCGTCGAGCTCCAGCACGAGGCGAAGCACGCCGTGCGTCGCGGGATGCTGCGGCCCGATGTTGATGAGCATGTGCTCACCCTCGAGCTCGGGCGCGACGCCCATCGCGGGCGGCTCGAGGGTCGTGACCGCGCCGTTCTCCGTCAGCGTCATCGGCGTGCGAACCGTGCGCCCGTCCGCATCGACGCCGGCGGTGCCGAGCGCGACTTCGACCGTTCTCGTCGTGGTGGCCATCTTACTCGCCCGTCCGTTCGCCGCCGGCGAGGCGACGACGCATTTCTTCGGGGAGATCCTCGAACGCTTGCGCGACGGTCAGCTCTTCCATCGAGTAGCGGCCCTCCGTCGTGACGCTCAGCGCCTGGCGGAGCTGTTCCGCGCGGCTGAAGCGACCGCGCAGTGGGAAGTCCTTGCGCAGCGGAAAGCCCTCGCGATACGACTCCCACATCAGAATGCGTCGCAGATCGGGGTGCCCCTTGAAGGTGATGCCGAACATGTCGAAGCACTCGCGCTCGAGCCAGTTCGCGGCGTTGTAGATCGGCCACACGCTGTCGACCTCGAGCTTCGCGCGCTTCTCGAGCGAGACCTTCACGCGAAGGAAGCGGCGGAAGGGCAGCGAGCGCAGATGCCAGACGACCTCGAGCGGTTGCTCGGGATCGCGGAACTCGACGGCGGTAACATCGGAGAGATAGTCGTACTGCTGGGTCGCATCATCGTGCAGCCAGCGAATGATCTCGCTCACGCCGGCGGCCTGGATGTAGACGTTCGTATCGCCCCAAATCACTTCGGAGCGCACGAACAGCTTCCCGAACTTCGCGGCGATCGCTGCCGCTGATGGATTCGGCTCGCCGCCGCGCTGCGGAAGATTGCGCGGCGTCGCGGGCGCCGGTGCGCCGGGATTCGCGCTGCCGGGGAGGATCGGGGAGAATGGCGCGGTCACAGCCCCGACCGCGTTTGCTGCACCGAATTGCCGAACGGCTCGGAGAGCTCGTCGATTCGGCTCGCGGGGATGTACAGCCCGCTTTCGGGATCGGGCTCCATCTCGTTTCGAATCGTGTCATCCGACATCTTCTCGCGCATCACTTTTTCCTGCAGCATCATGATGCCGTAGAGCAGTCCTTCGGGACGCGGCGGACATCCGGGAACGTAGACGTCGACGGGGATGATCGTGTCGATCCCCTGCACCACTGCGTAGTTGTCGAACATCCCGCCCGACGACGCGCACGCGCCCATCGAGATCGCCCATTTCGGCTGCGGCATCTGCTGCCAGATGCGACGCAGCACCGGCGCGAGCTTGAAGGGAACGCGCCCCGCGCAGATCAGCACGTCGGCCTGGCGCGGCGAGAAGCTCATGCGCTCCATGCCGAAGCGCGCGAGATCGAAGCGCGTCGCCGCCGTCGCCATGAACTCGATCGCGCAGCACGCGGTGCCGAAGGGCATCGGCCAAAGCGACTTCGCACGGCTCCAGTTCACGAGGAAATCGAGGCGCGTCGCGACCCAGCTCTCCTGGTGCGGCGGCCCGAAGGTCGCGCTCGTGGGGGTCACCTGGCTCAATCCCATTGGAGCGCTCCCTTCTTCCAGACATAGATGTAGCCGACGAGCAGGATCGCGATGAAAACGAGCATCTCACCGAGGCCGAAGAACGAGAGATGTGCGGCTGCGCACGCGCCATTAACGAGAGGAACGTCGCACGAGAGCTGTCGGTAGTAGGTCGCCCACGGAATCATGAACACCGTCTCGATGTCGAAGACGATGAAGAGCATGGCGACCATGTAATACTTGACGGAGAAGCGCTCGCGGGCGTCGCCGAGCGGGGGGATGCCTGATTCGTAGGCTGTTTGCTTGACCGGGGTGGGCCGCGGACGCATGGTGAGATGGGACAATGCGAGCATCCCGACCGCGTTTATGGCGGCGAACCCCACCAGCATGAGAATCGGAAAGTACTCGCGACCCATCGTCTCCCAGTTCGTGAAATTTTTCAGTATCCCCGCCGAGAAAACTATCCAGGGGATAACAGCCGTGCAATGCGCTTTGCCATGCTCAATGGGGATCGGTACATTCCCCTCCACCGCCGGCCTCCTTTCCTCACCACCTCCGAGACATGTCCATCAAGTCCGATCGCTGGATCCGCCAGATGGCGCTTGAGCACGGTATGATCGAGCCCTTTGCCGACCGACAGGTTCGCGAGGGCGTCATCTCCTATGGCGTCAGCTCGTACGGATACGACATGCGCGTCGCGACCGAGTTCAAGATCTTCACCAACGTGCTGAACTCGATGGTGGACCCGAAACACTTCGATCCGAAGTCGTTCGTGGAGTTCGAGGGCGACGTCTGCATCGTGCCGCCCAACAGCTTCGCGCTTGGCCGCTCGGTCGAGTATTTCCGCATTCCGCGCAACGTCATCACGATCACGGTGGGAAAGTCGACGTACGCGCGCTGCGGGATCATCACGAACGTGACGCCCTTCGAGCCGGAGTGGGAGGGGTTCGTGACGCTCGAGATCTCGAACACGACGCCGCTGCCGGCGAAGATCTATGCGAACGAGGGGATCGCACAGGCGCTGTTCTTCGAGGGCGACGAGGCTCCCGAGACGTCGTACGCAGACCGGAAGGGGAAGTATCAGGGGCAGCGCGGCGTGACGCTCCCGCGGCTCTAGCGCGCTCGTACGAACGCGCGCACGAACGCGTACGAGGTGCGCACCACGCGCGCGAACATGAGCGACATCTAAAGTGACCGCGGCGGGGAGGGCTCGTCTGCCCAGTAGCGTACATCAGCGTGCGCTACGCTGCCGGTAGCACTCGGCAGCCTCCCCGATTCGCGAGGCAGTATGAAGAAGCAGCTCCTCCTGATGGCCCTCGGCGTCGCCGCCCTTGGATGCGGCAACGATCCTACCAGCGTGGCCAATGCAAACCCGGATCCCACCTCGTGCCTCAAGGGTTCGATCAGCACCGGTGACGTGAAGAGTGGCGCGCTCACGAGTGCATCCTGCGTGCGCTACGATTTCGCATACTCCGAAGACAGCACGCCGTACGACGCGTACTCGTTCAAGGCGGAAAAAGGCAAAGGCTACATGTTCCTGCTCGAGAGAGCGGACGGAGTCACGAACTGGGATGCGTTGCTCGAGCTGGCAACAGTCAATCCGGCGACCGGGAACGAGCAGCTGCTCGCACTCAGCGATGACGAAGGGAACAATGGCTGGTCGCGGATGTACTTCATCGCCCCCGTATCGGGAACGTTCTACATCCGTGCAAGCGGGTACGAGCTCAGCGATACGGCGAGCTATAAGCTCACGGCGAAGTCCTGCGACTCGCCCATTCCGGAGATCACCGGAACCCTGTCTGCATCCGCCCAGACCTTGTCGTCCACGGACTGCGTGCTCGCGCAGCCGAATTTCGTCAACGACAGCGCACATGTGAAGCTGTTTTCCGTCTTCATCGGTCCCAATGAGACGAAGACCATCAGCGTGCACTCCACCGACTTCGGCGCCGGATTTCAGGTGTACGGGCCGGCCTGGGGCGTCGATTGCAGCTACGCCTACGAAGGATGTGGAGGCGGAGTCGGCGAGCAGACGAAAGGCGACCCGCAGTCGATCACCATCACCGCCCAAGGCGACCAGAACTGCAACAATCTCCTGATCAATGCTCCCGATCAGGCGGGTCCGCGCGCCTCGCTCGTTTCGGGATCGGTGTCCGTTTGCGAGCAGTTCAACTGGCCGGGCCAGTACACGATTGCCGTGGGCTCGAACTTCGACGGATTGGGTGCGTTCACGCTCTCCGTTGACGCGGGGTCCCCGGGTCGCGTGGTCGGATCCGATGCGCCGCTGCGCAATCCGACGCTCAACTTCCTTCGCAAGAAGCCGCTGCGCGCGAACGAGTATCTGAACCGGTCACACTAGGTCCCTTGAATTCAAGATAAATAAAAGAGGTGCGGCGAAAACATCGCCGCACCTCTTGTTTAGCCTATGCCGCGCAACCGGCGCGCGTGGTCAGCCGGTACCGCCCCCGACCTTCTCCTCACGTGCCATCGCCGCAGCCATCAGATAGTCACGGCTCATCCGCGCGATCGTGTCGATGCTGATCTCCTTCGGGCACGCAAGCTGGCACTCGCCGTGCAGCGTGCACCCGCCGAACCCTTCGGCGTCGTGCTGCGCGACCATCGCCACCACGCGCCGGAAGCGCTCAGGCTGCCCCTGCGGGAGCTCCGCGAGGTGCGTGACCTTCGCAGCCGTGAAGAGCGACGCCGAGCCGTTGGGGCACGCGGCCGCGCACGCGCCGCAGCCGATGCAGGCGGCCGAGTCCATCGCGAGATCCGCGGAGACCTTTGGAACGAGCGTGGTATTCGCGTCCTGCGCGCCGCCGGTGGCTGCAGTGATGAATCCACCGGCTGCGATGATCCGGTCGAAGGCGCTGCGGTCGACGCAGAGATCCTTCACC
>JBBRYY010000076.1:0-13833 GCA_038237245.1 Gemmatimonadales bacterium
ACGCGGTTCGCAGCCATGAAGCGAGCCGCCAATACTCCCACCGCCATCACCGCGCAACTCCCGACCGCTGGAAGCAATGCACGCAAATAGGCCCGGAGTGACAGTTCGATGTCACGGAATAGACGGCGGTAGAGATGGAATGCCAACAATGGGAACACCAGCACCCACGCCGCCGCGATGCCCGTCGCCCCCCCCCGTTGGCTGCCTATCCAAAACCCGAGTGGGAGCACAGCTGCCGACCAAATCGAGTTCATCATCACATGGCGCGCTCGACCCGTCATCGTCAGCGCCTGCGATACGAGCGGCGTGATCGAGCGCACAGAGGTGTACAGCGCCAACAAACGCAAGGGCCCGATCGCCGCGATCCACTCGCTCCCTAATACGACGCGCACGAAATCGTCTGCCGTGAGCGCCATTCCGAGCGCCACCGGAAATGTGATCGTCGCCAGCCCTTCGGTGAGCGCCAGCAGATATCGCCGAATCTCCGCGTTGCTCTTCTGTGCTCTCGAAAAAAACGTTGGAGTGACGCTCATCACGAGCGTCGTTACCTTTTCGATCGGAAGATTGGTGAGCGTCCACGCGAGCGTGTACGCGCCAAGTGCGGCTTGCCCAAGAACGCGTCCAGCGACCAAAAAATCAGAATTGGAGTAGCTGTACCACGCAACGCGCGAAATAATGACCTGTCGGCTGAATTCCATTGCTGTCCGTAGCGAGCCAAGCTGCGGCCAGCGGAAGCCCACCCGTCGGTGCCAAATCGAAAGCGCTGTTGCTGCAAGCGTCGCCATCACCTCGTTGAGGACGAGCGACCAATATCCGAATCCGAGCGAGGCCAGGATCAATACGGCAACCGTGCCAACCATGGCGCGCACGGCGTCGATCGCCGACAGATCCTTGAACCGCATATCGCGCTGCAGCAGCGCCGACGGCACCGATCTGAATGCCGAGATGATCGAACTGGTGCTCGACACCAATACGACGGCTGGCAGATTTGGCGCATGAAAGAATACACCGAGCGGAATCGCCGCCGCAGCGGACAGTGCAAAGCCAAACATGCCGAACAGAACCGAGAATGCATTCAGCTGTCTGATCTGCTCGTCAGTGAGGTCCCGCAGGACGAGTACGGCGGAGCCGAGTCCAAACTCGCTGATCAGACGAACGAGGCCGAGGTAGAGCGCCGCCATGCCCACCAGGCCGTAATCCGCCGGTGAGAGTAGGTGAACCACGACCAACGTGGAGACCCACCCCAGCAACTGAGTCACGGCGCGTGCGGCACCTGTCCAGGCGAGGCCGCGGACCAGGGTGCGATCGAGATTTGCTCTTGTTGTTGCCGCGTCCAGCTCTGAATCGAGCGAGGGACTCGAAATATTTACCGGTTTTTCCAAGTGCCTCTCAAACCATGCTCGTTCAGAATGGAGTGGGATACGGGCTCAACGTACGTCATCGCCATCCAAGCGGCCCCCACCGATGTCGGCGAAAGGTGACGGCGACACGTGGATTGATGAAGTCGAAGACGTGCCGGTGGATGCCGCCCGTTTGCTTCAATCCGGCCTTTTGAATACCCCCCTGAGAAGCGACGTTCGTGCGATTCGTGATCATGAACACGCGGCGGACCTGGCGTTGACACGCAAGCGCGCAAAGCCATCGGATCATGAACGTGTACACTCCTCGACCGCGGAACTCGGGCAGTGTGGCGCAATGAGTCAGCTCGACCTCGTTGGCCCGCAGCTTGACGTTGCGCACGGCGTACATCGCATCATGCTCGCTCGGAATCATCCATGCCACGCCCGCTAGGACGTTCTCAACGTACAGTCCGAAGGCGTCGTTCAATCGACCTTCGTTCAAACGCATTCGCTGCGCTAGAAATTCCGGGTGCGAACTCGCCAGCTCAATGAGTATCTCTTCCCCAATTTTGCGAACCTCCCACCCCTGCACCGAGCCGGCAGCCGGAACCGTACAGGGATCTGCGACATAAACGACATACCTGTCGGATCGGCCGATAAGTGTTCGGAGCAACTCTCGAGGGTTTCTGCGTAGCAGACGCGCGGCGGTCGACATTTTGCGGCGCAGGGCGATGCCCGAATAGCCGCTGGGCGACTCGACGGTGAGAGGCATGGCGCCAGATCCCGAGTCACCGTTACGTAGCGGATCGTCGTTCGCATCCGGAGGGAGCGCGAGCTCGTCGCGTGCCTTGCGGGCTCGGCTCTTCAACGTGTCGACACCGTGCCTCAGATTCCTAATGAACGTCGCAAATAGGTTTGCTAGCACAATTACAAGCCCAGCCGCTCACGTGAGAATCGTTTGAGTCAGAAGATTCGCTACCACCTCTGCCAGCATTGTGCCTGACCGGGCCCATCGTTTCGCTCGATCCACCGCCGGAAACAGGTCGCGCGCGTTCACGAGCAGAGTACGGTGCTCCCCCGCGTGATGAGAAGAATTGCAGATGGGCCCCCCAGCAGGGGCGGATAACGGGGGTCGGTCAACCCCAACTTTAGCGCGATGCACAGCGGTGTATGAGAGTTCGACCAATAAAGCCAACCGCGCCGGTGAGAAGGCGTCGCCACGACCGCACAATCTCGGTCGTGTCGACCGGGGGCGTGAGAAAGTTGCCCTTTCGGAGGAACACCCATCGAGTACGTTGCGCTTGAGCAGTCGGCGGGTGAGCGCCGTTGGCGTAGCTTTGACCGCTGCCCTGTGAAAAAACTGTTCATCACCGCGTCGGGGGTTCGAGTCCCTCCTCGGGAGTGGGGATCAGTTCACAAAATGGGCTTTTCCGGGAATCGAGTGGGTGCAACAGCATAGCTGATCTTTCTCGGGAGAGCTCTGCAAATCCAGCCGTCCTCACCGCCGCGGCCCGCGACCACTTAGCGCGTCTCAAACGGAGCTTGCTCAAGTCGGCGCGGGACTCCAAAGCCGGAAGAGCCACTAAAATGAACGGCCAGTGCGTTGAGCACTGGCCCTTTGTTGCTCTGGCCACTCATGCTTAACCCGCACCGACAATCCCCGGACTTGTCCAAAGCGCGGTGGCGCACGGAAACTGCTCGTTCGATGACTGAGCACCGATCTGAATCCTCGACGCCCATCGTTTCCGTCGTCGTGCCCGCGTACAACGTGGAGCGCTACCTCGACGACGCGCTGCGTTCGCTGCGCGCGCAGACGCTCGCGGATATCGAGATCATCGTCGTCGACGATGGCTCGAGCGATGCCACACGTGCCATCGCGATGCGCCACGCGGCCGACGATCCACGCGTACGCGTGCACTCGCGCGACGTTCCTTCCGGGAAGCCCTCGATCCCGCGCAACGTCGCCCTCGCCGCAGCCCGCGGTCGCTACGTCGCCTTCCTCGACGCGGACGACACCTCCGTCCCGACGCGTCTTGCGACGATGGTGCGGGCGCTCGAGCTCACGGGTGCGCGCTTCGGTTTCTCGGACAAGCGCAGACTCTACGTCGCAACGGGGGAGCTGACTCCCGAAAGCACGCTCGCTGCCGCGAATTTCGTCACCAACGCGGCGCCGTACATAGAGTGCACCGACGGCACCGTCTATCTCTGCCGTCAGAACTTCCCCGCGTTCCTCTTCACCTTCATCGCAGTGAATACATCGACGGTCATCTTCGACCGCGCCCTCCTCGCGATCGAGCACACATGGTTCGACGAGAGCCTCGTGTGCTTCGAGGATGTCGACCTCTGGTTCCGCCTGGCCGAGCACACGCGCTTCGCGTTCGTCGATGAGGTATTGACGATCATGCGCAAGCACCCCGCGAGCATCACAGCCAGCCGGCCGCTCGAGACGCGCATCGACGGAATCGCAGTTCGTCAAAGGCATCTCGCCCGCCTTCGTCACACCCTGTCGTCTGCCGAGATCGGGGCTGCGGAGAGGACCATCGGCGAGCTGCAGTTTCACGTTGCTTACGCGCAGCGCTGCGCGGGGAACGCGATGGATGCGCGTCGCTGGTATCGCGCGAGCTGGAGGACGCGTCCGTCGATTGCCGCTGTCCTCGGGTATATCAAATCGTTCTTGCCGCCGCGGCGGCATTTCCCCTTGCCGGAGGCCATCGGAACCATCGGGGATTGAGCTAGTTTTCTCCCTAATGTTCACCGACATCAAGAGCGCCACTATCGAGGTATGGGAGCACCGTGAGCTCCTCGAGCAGCTCACGCGCCGGGACATCAAGTTACGCTATAAGCAGGCCGCCATGGGCTTCGCGTGGGCGGTGTTCATGCCCTGCCTCATCGTCCTCTCCGGACTCATCATCCGCTTCGCCATGGCGCAGATTTCGGGACAGGCGCTGGCGCGCGTCGATATCGCGAACATCGCGATCAAGGGCGTCGGCTGGGCCTTCTTCGTCGGCGCGCTCGGCTTCGCCACCGCGAGCCTCGTCGGAAACTCCAACCTCGTCACGAAGATCTACTTCCCGCGCGAGGTGCTCCCCCTCTCGTCCGTCGGCGCGCAGGCCTTCGACACATCGATCGGCCTGCTCACTCTCTGCATCATTCTCCCTTTTCTCGGCGTGCGTCTCCATGCGAGCCTCGCATGGGTGCCGCTTCTCCTCGTGTTGCTCGTCCTGTTCACGACCGGGGTCTCGCTCTTTCTCAGCTGCGCGAACCTGTTCTTCCGCGACATCAAGTACATCGTGCAGGTCGTGCTCATGTTCGGAATTTTTTTCACGCCGATCTTCTTCGAGCCCTCCATGCTCGGACCGCGCGGCGCGCACATCGCCATGCTCAATCCGCTCACCGGCATTCTGGAGGGACTGCGCCTCTCGGTCGTGGAGGGACACAATCTCCTCTCCCCGATGAGCGTCGTCATAAAGGGAGTGGAGCGCGCGGTGTGGGAGCCATGGGAGCTCGTCTACTCGGGCGTCTGCGCGGTCGTCGCGGTGCTGGGTGCGGCGCTGATGTTTCGGCGCCTCCAGCATCTGTTCGCCGAGTACGTGTGAGGGTCGAATGAGCGACGTTGCGATTCAGATGGACGGCGTCTGGAAGAAGTTCCAGCGTGGCGAGCGGCACGACAGTCTGCGCGACCTCGTGCCTTCAGTCGCGCGCCGCATCCTCCATGGCGCACGCCCGGCCGGTGAGCTCGGCGCGGATGATTTCTGGGCGCTCCGCGAAGTGTCGTTCTCCGTTCAGAAGGGCGATGCACTCGGCATCATCGGCCACAACGGCGCCGGCAAGTCGACGCTGCTCAAGATCCTTACCAAGCTCCTGCGCCCCACGCTCGGAAGCTACGTGACGCACGGCCGCGTCGGCGCGCTGATCGAGGTCACGGCGGGCTTCCACCCCGATCTCACGGGCCGCGAGAACATCTATCTCAACGGCTCCATCATCGGGATGAAGCGCGCGGACATCGAGCGCCGCTTCGATGCGATCGTGGACTTCTCCGGCATCGGCGACTTCATCGATACGCCCGTCAAGCGCTACAGCTCCGGGATGAATGCACGCCTTGGTTTCTCCATCGCGGCGCACCTCGAGCCCGAGATTCTGATCATCGATGAAGTGCTCTCCGTGGGCGACTACACCTTCCAGGGTAAGTGCATCCGCTGGATGCAGGATCTCCTGCAGAACGGCACGACGGTGGTCTTCGTCTCGCACAACATGGACGCCGTCCTTTCGCTCTGCACCGGCGCGATCCTGCTCGATCATGGCGCCGTGGTGTCGCAGGGGGAGCTGACGAAGGTCGTCGGCGACTACTACAAGCGCGGCGGACGTTGGCAGCCGAATCTGCTGCCGGAGTCGAGCGCGCGAACCGTCTCGTTCTCGTCGACGCAGGGCTCGGACGTGGTCGTCGAACCCGGCGAGCGAGTGACGTTCACGCACACGATCACCGCCTCCGCCGACTGCGACCTCACGCCGGGCTTCTGGGTGAGTCGCGGAGACAAGCCGGTGGTGGACACGACGTATGCGCGCATGCGCGGGCAGCCGCTGCGCATGCGCGCAGGCGAGACTGCGAGCATCGGCTGGAGCATGGCGTTCAATCTCCCCGCCGGTGTCTACGAGGTCGGCCACCACATCGGAAATGCGGCCGGCGGTTACCACGAGCACCAGAGCCGCGCGTGCATCGTCACCGTTGGCGATGATCCCCGAGTGAAGGGCGATGTGTACGTCGCGCTCGAGCTGCTGGAATCCGACGCCGACACGCCCGTGCTGCACATCGTGCCGCCGGACGCCGGCGTGCTGCGATGACGCACGGCTAGCTGGCGCAGCGCGATGACGAGTGTGCAGACGCTCATCGATACTGCGGTGTTGGGTGCGCGGTGGCTCAATCTCGAACGCCCGGGCGTGCGCCGCGCCCGGCGCTCCACCTCCGGCCGGCACCTCGCACTGTTCGCGTCGGCGCTTCCCCCGAGCACCAACGTGGGTGTGCTGCGGCCGCTTTCATTCATGCGCTATGCATGCAGCGCCGGCTGGCGTGTCGATGCCTTTTGCAGCGAGCCCCCTCCCACCCAGCGCCAGCACGGGGACGAGCTGATGGCGCGCGTCCCGCGCGAGGCGACGCTCCACGTGGTGCCTGCAACGTCGCGGGAGCCATCGTACCGGTTCTTCCCACGCGTCGACGGCGATTTCCGCAATGCGCTCGCCTATGCTCATCACGCACTCGACAGCATGGCGGGCGATCCGCCCGACATCGTGATGGCATCTGCGCCGCGATTCTTCAGCTTCGTAGCGGCGCTCTTCGTCGCCCGCCGCTTCGGTGTGCCTCTCGTACTCGATTATCGCGACGAGTGGACGGAGTGTCCCTTCGAATTCGTACAGAAAGATGGAAGCGATTTGACGTGGGAGCGACGCTGTCTGCGCCACGCCGACGCTGTGCTCTTCACCACGGAATCACATCGGCAGCATCAGCTCGCGACCTTTCCGGAACTAGCCCCCAACAAGGCCCATGTCGTCTCGAACGGTTGGGATCCGGACGAATTCGTGCAGTCGCCGGGGGCGCGCGAAGGTGCGAAGCGCCGAACGCTCTCACTTGCGTACACCGGAAGTCTCGCCGGGCAGACTCCGCCTCACGATTTTCTCGCCAGTCTCGAGCAGCTGCTCACCGATGAGCCGGAGTGGATCCAGCGAATACATGTGCAGCTGATCGGCCGCCGCGGGCCGCGGGCTGAGGAAGCGACCCGAGCCTTCCGCTTCCCCGAAGTGCTCGAGATCATCGATCACGTCGGCAAGCGCGAGGCGATCAGGCACATGCAGGAGAGCGATGCGCTCCTCATCATCTCCCGGAAAGGGCTGGAACGCTATCGCCCAGCCAAGCTATTCGAATACCTCGCGGCGCGCAGGCCGGTGCTGGTGTACGGCGAGCCCGGGGAGGCGTCCCAGTTGCTCGAGCAGCTCGGAGCCGGCATCCTGTGTCCGCCGGGATCTGCGGCCGCGTTGCGCAACGCGCTGCTCCAACTGTCGAGCTGGGACATGTCGATGACCGATGCCACCATCGGTCAATGGCTTCGGGAGCACGAGCGCCCCGCGCTCGCAGCTCGAGCGTTCGCGATCATCGAGCCGCTCGCCACACCAGCTACGTAACGCGCTCGGGAAAGATCTTCGTCGCGATTGCGAGCGAGAGGGCCCGCGCGCGCGTCTTCACCGGCACGGACGCCGCACCGATGAGGCGAGACATCTGCAGGTCAGGGCGAGCACGCAGCAGCTGAAGCATCGCGTCGCGACCACGCATGTTCGGCATCGACGCTCCCCGATACCGTTCGAGTGCCGCTTGGACTTCCTCCCGAGTTCGTGCCTGCCACGCTCCTTCCAGCGGCCACGAGTAAATGGCATACATGCCGCGCAACATCCCTTCGATCAGCATGCGCGGCAGCCCGTCGTGCTCCGTGATCCGAAGAATGCATCCGGCTCTCGCGTACAGCGCCCGCATGTCGTCGACCCAGCCGAGGCTCTCGACGTTCGCATGTGACGCGAGGGCGTGCGTGTGATCCGCGACGACGATGAAGTGAAGATCGGGATTCGCCGCTACTATCTGCTCGATGACCTCGAACCCAAAAAATTCCTTGCGCTTGCCGGGGAGATATGTGAGAATCGCTCGCACCGCATCGACGGGTGCCGCCACCTCCGGCGTCGTGAGCTCGGGATCGACCGGCGAGGGCACGAGCTCTGCGCTGATGCCGACGCTCGCGAGCTCGCTCACCAGATGCGGAGCGACGGCGATGTTCGTCGACACGATGCTGTCGAGCCGCAGCGCCGTTCGTCGCACGTCCTCGCGCTCGAGCACGTTGAGCACATCGCTTCCCACCCACCAGCGTATGATCGGCACGTCGAGCGCAACGGCCGTCGCAAGCTGGCTGAGAAAATACGCTGGAATCGCGTGGTACCGAACGATGACGATGGCCTCCGCGGAGCGAAGCACCCGAAACCACTGCCGCCGCGTCAGATCCTTCACGACGACGATAATCACGGCTCGGCCTAGCCCTCGCAGCGCCTTTGCAAGGGTCATCGATGGCGCGGACGCCGACGCGCCTTCCTCGACGAGCACGGTGTACTTCTCGCTGGCAACCGCGGCGTCCGACTCGACGATCTGCGCTCGAGTCCGTTCCTGATAGTTCGTCAAAGCTATCCCTGCAGAATTGCGATCAGAGGCTGAAGGCACGCGCAACCCAGCGAGCCGGACTCTCAGCGCCGCCGAGCACGTGAGGAATGCAGAATCCATACTCGCGGGCCCTGCGCGCAGCCATTGTGTGGTACATGCACGCAATTGCGACGCGAGCGCCGCTTCAGCCTCGCGGCAGCTCGACTCTGGCGAACTTCCGATCGGCCTCGTGAACCTTTGCTGTCGCTCCGAAATCGCGAATCCAGTCGCGCACGAGGCCCCGTTCCGCATCCCGAATGAGATCATCGAGCAGAATGACGCAGCCGGGCGCGAGCTTGCTTTTCAGCACGGGCATCATCCCGCACCGTCCGCCGCGTGTGGACGCCGGTGGTCCGTCGCAAACGATGAGACGCACATCACTCGGCAACAGCGCGAGCGGCGCATCGTACCAGTCGTACTCACCGAAGTCTCGCAGTGGCCCGTAGTGGACCGTCGGCCCATCGATTCCGTATTCACGCAACGAAGCGTTGACGCGGTCGCGCCATTCCGGTATGTGCTCCAGCGCGTCGACGCGCACACCGGTGCGCGCCGACACCGCGCCCATGAGTACGGTCGTGAGTCCCGAGCCGCACTCGATGATCGGCCCCTTCGTTCGCTCTGCCGAGCGCACCACTTCGGCGAGGTAGCGCTCCTGCGCAGTCCACTTTTCGTTTCCCCAACCGTAGATGGCATCCGTCCACAGCGTCGAATAGACCGACGGCGCAGGGGACTTCCGAAGTCGAGCGATCACCGAGCGAAGCGAGTCTGCGCGCTCGTGCGCCCCCCGTCGCAGCTGTCGCGCGCGGAACCTTTGCGCAACCCATGTCATCGTGAGCCGCTCGAGCTGGTGAGCGCGCGCACCGTGTTCATCGCTGCGGAGATGCCGCGTCGCAGCGGGCCGCCGACGTATGCCGTCACGGCATCGGTGTCGATGGGAATCGTTCCGAATCCCGCCTTGTACGCACGCAATCCTTCTTCGTGCTCCCGCGCACCCCCGAGATAGAACATCTCGATTCCCTCTGCCTGTAGCGCGATGGCGGTCTCATAACGCAGGAAGTGCGAGGCGCCGATAGCCATTCCCTCCGTCGAATTTCCGGAGGACTCCGAATACGCGCCCTTCGACGATCGTAACACCAGCAGCGACGATGCCACGTGATCGCCGAGCATGGCCTGAAACAGCTCTGCGGCGCCTGCCGCCAGCAGCGCCGCCGAGGTGCTGCGCTCGAACTCGAGCGAAACATCCTCGCCGCGCAGCTTTCGCCGGTCCATCGAGTTCACGTGAAGCGCGACGTGGGCATCGATCGCCGCATCCGTGGGCTCGCGTCTCATCGCGAGTCCGTTCTTCCGCCCCTTCTTGATGCGATCACGATGACTCTTCGAGACTTTCTCCCAGAGATCCGTTCCGACGAACGACATCGCATACTCGGTGCGACGCACGCGTGCCGTCTCCCCGCGCATCGTCGGAATGACGGATGCCGGCGTGGCGAATGTGGAGACGTCGAGATCGGTGATGCCGTGCTTTCGGCAAAAGCCATCGAGCCCGGTCCAGAATGGCGAGCTCGTGTCGACCGGAGGCGACGAGGGCACGATGAGCGATCGTCGAATGCGGCCGCGCTCAATGAAGCAGAGCGCCGCGCATTCGACCGTCGACTCGGTGCCGAGGCCGAGGAGCCAGCTCTGGCGGCCGAGTGCCCGCTGCGCGTGCAGATACTCACTGACGAGAAATGGGTTGTCCGGATCGGTAGCCGATGAGAGGTCCATCCATCGGTCATCCGGCTCGCGAGCGAAAAACGTACTGGTCATGCCGACAGATCATACGTCGCGGCAGTCCGCGCCGCGGACGCGGCACGCTGCGTCGCTACTCTATCCAGAGGGACGAGTGGGGCGGTACTCATCACATGTCAGCAGGCGAAGGAATAGTGCGAATGGAACGGAGCTGGCTCCGATCGTCGCACGATCGTTCCAGCTTTGCGAGCTAGCCTTCCACTACTGCCAGCATTGTGCCTCGCGCGCACGAGCGGAGTGCGTCGATTGATGGCACTTCAATTGTGATCTGGAGCACTCGCGGATATTAAATATAGCGGCCAGCCGACTGCGCGTCGCGCGAAAGGTACGCGCTTTGGCGCCCCGTTCCACCACTCCCGTCTACGGATTGTGACGCCATCGAGAGATGATCCCTGCACTGGCGCTCGATCACGCATCGGCCGACGTTGCGTGAGATGAGCACGCGCGCCCTCGACAGAACCCGCCTCCCGGAACGCAACCTCGACGTCCTCCGCGCCGTTGCCGTGCTCCTCGTGCTCGCCGACCACGTGTTCTCCGCCATCGGCCACGATAATCGCGGTTGGAACTGGAACTGGGCCCTCGGCCGACTCGGGGTGCTGCTCTTCTTCGTACACACGTCGCTGGTCTTGATGTCGTCCCTCGAGCGCGGCGGCTTCGCCAAGGGATGGGTGCCGCGCTTCTATCTGCGTCGCGCATTCCGCATTTATCCACTCGCCATCGTCGTCGTCCTCATCTCCGCGGTCTTTCGCCTCCCGTCGCACGTGACAGCGGATGGCAGCGACATGCTACGCGCCTTTCCGTCGCTCGGCATGCTCGGCTCGAATCTCCTCCTCGTACAGAACCTCACGGGCGCACGCGACATCCAGGGTGTGCTCTGGTCGCTTCCGCTCGAGGTGCAGATGTACGTACTCCTCCCGCTCTGCTTCATCCTCGCGCGTCGCGGCTCGGCGACGATGATCGCCCAGGTGCTGACATTCCTCGCGCTCGGCCTTCTTCTGCAAAGCCGGCTCGTCGAGACCGTGCCGGGACTCTGGCGCCTTTCGGTATTCACCTTCGGGCCCTGTTTCATTTCCGGCGTTCTCGCCTACCATCTGCTGCGCCGTGCTTCGGTGCCGAAAGCACCATCGTGGACATGGCCGCTCGCG
Organism: Gemmatimonadales bacterium; assembly: GCA_038237245.1. Lineage (GTDB taxonomy): Bacteria > Gemmatimonadota > Gemmatimonadetes > Gemmatimonadales > Gemmatimonadaceae > FEN-1250. The sequence continues at coordinate 11,496 of JBBRYY010000076.1, forward strand.
CTCCTCTCCGTCGCGGCCTTCTTCGCGCTGCTGCGACCCACCTCCGAGCATCCCGATCTCGGTTGGTGGCCGTGCCTCACCCTCGCTTTTCTCATCCCGCTCGTCGCCGAGATGCGAGCGTCGTGGACGACGTCTGCGGCGCACGAGGTCGCCAAGTACAGCTACGGGATCTACCTCGCGCACGTCCCCATCCTCTGGCTCTGGCTGCGCGCGATCCCCGCCCTCCCGACTCCCGTGCGATGGCTCGGCGTCGCCGTCTCGCTGTTCGTCGTTCCCGTCGTGCTCTACAGAACGGTCGAAGACCCGATGATCCGCTACGGTCGCACGATCGCGCGCAGACTCTCGCTCGAGAATGCTCCCGAGCCGCCCGTCGCCTCCGAGGTCGGGGCGCCGTAGCGACACCGGGGATGTCGATGTCGCTTTGGCGCTCCGTTTCGCGATCTATTCTGTGGCGGCACGTGCCAGGATCGCTCGACACGTGCGCCCGCACGAACCGACGCCTTTGGGAGCTGCGCATGAAGACCCTGCTGGTGTTGCCCGCGACCGCGCGAGTGTCAGTGGGCGATCACGTCGATAACCGGACGACGACCGAGCGGGTCGCCGGCGCATGGGTAGGCTTTCTGCTCAGCGGCACGAACGCCATCGATAGCACGGTGGCCTACAACCCCGGAAAAGGCGCGGAGACGATCGACGGCATATCCGCGCTGAACAATCTCAAAACCGGTGACATCGTATTCACTGGGAGATCGACCGCCGACACCGTCGGCATTGCCAGCGACCGCGACGCCGAGATCCTCAGTTACTCGGGAAGCTACGGCGCGCCGGCCAGTGCGGCGGGCTCCGAGGCCGCAAAGGCCATCTCTCGCACGCTCGAATTCATTCGTCAGTAGCTGACCCTACCGCTCGCATTCGATCGAAGGAACGATCCGCCTGCTCACGGAACTTCACGTCGGACGACGTGACCCTCGTGCTGGCGCCCCGCCTACTCGTACGCCGACACGGGCGGGCAGCTGCAGATGAGATTCCGATCCCCGAACATGTTGTCCACGCGCGCAACCGTCGGCCACACCTTCCGCGCGCGCAGCCCCGGCGCCGGGAACGCGGCCTTCTCTCGCGAGTACGGACGATCCCAGTCATCGGCCACGACCTGCGCGAGCGTGTGCGGCGAGCGCCGCAGGACGTTCTCCTCGCGCGAGGCGACGCCGATCTCGACCTCGCGAATCTCCTCGCGAATCGCCAGCAGCGCATCGACGAAGCGGTCGAGCTCCTCCTTCGACTCGCTCTCCGTCGGCTCGACCATCAGCGTCCCAGCCACCGGGAACGACACTGTCGGCGGATGGAAGCCGTAGTCGATGAGCCGCTTGGCGATGTCCTCGACGTCGACGCCCGCACTCTGCTTGAACGGACGCGTATCGAGTATGCACTCGTGCGCGACCAGCCCATTCGTCCCCGAGTACAATAGCTCGTACTCGCCGTGCAGCCGTTTTGCGATGTAGTTGGCGGAGAGGATCGCGATCTTCGTCGCGTACACGAGCCCTTCCGCCCCCATCAGCTGGATGTAAATCCACGAGATCGGCAGGATGCTCGCACTCCCCCACGGCGCGGCACTCACCGTCCCCTCCGCGCGCGCGTGGCCGAGCGGCACGAGCGGATGATCCGGGAGAAATGGCGCGAGATGCGCGGCGACGCCGATCGGCCCCATCCCCGGTCCCCCGCCACCGTGCGGTATACAGAACGTCTTGTGCAGATTGAGGTGACAGACGTCGGCGCCGAGGTCGCCAGGGCTGCACAGTCCGACCTGCGCGTTCATGTTCGCGCCGTCCATGTAGACTTGTCCGCCGTACTCGTGGACGATGTCGCAGATCTCGCGAATGGAGCCCTCGAACACTCCATGCGTCGACGGATAGGTCACCATCAGCGCCGCGAGGTTTCCCGCGTGCTCCTGCGCCTTCGCGCGCAGATCGCCGATATCGATGTTCCCTCGCGCATCGGAGGCGATGACCACCACGCGCATCCCCGCCATCACAGCGCTCGCGGGATTCGTCCCATGCGCGCTCGCCGGGATCAGGCACACATCGCGATGCTCCTCATCCCGCGAGCGATGGTACGCCGCGATGGTCAGCAGCCCCGCGAACTCCCCCTGCGATCCCGCGTTGGGCTGCAGCGACACCGCCGCGAACCCCGTGATCTCGCACAGATCTGCCTCGAGTCTGTGAAAGAGCTCGAGATAGCCCGTCGTCTGCGAGCGCGGCGCGAACGGATGAATCCCCGCCAGCTTCGGCCACGACACCGGCAGCATCTCCGTCGTCGCGTTGAGCTTCATCGTGCACGAGCCCAG
>JBBRYY010000077.1:0-13787 GCA_038237245.1 Gemmatimonadales bacterium
CATCAACTCGACGGCCTCTCGCTTGAACTCCGCACTGAAGGTCCGCTTCACGCGCCGTCCAGTCTCACGCTCTCCAGATTGTCTCATTCAACACCTCCGTATCACGTACAGTGAGGTGTCTACTAAACCGGGTCAACTCCAGACGGCGGGGTGCTGTTTCCGCTGGTGTCCGTTACGTCCGTTTTTGTTCGTATCGACATTGTTAGTACCTGCGCGGCGCCACGGAAGCCACCCGGCATTCGAGGCGCAGCATAGCAACCTCTAAATTCGCGAACGAATCGCCGCCGGGGTCAGCACCTGGAGCCAGCTCGCGAGCACCGTAAAATAGTTGGTGATCAGCAGCAAGCCGACGATTATCAGCAGGACGCCACCAACGCGATTTACCCACTTCATGGCGCCACGGTAGCGCGCGAAGACCGCGAGGAAGCGGTCGATGGCGAGCGCGGCGACGATGAACGGGATCGCGAGCCCGGCCGAGTACGCCGTGAGGAGTAACAAGCCGCGATGCAGATCGGCAGTGCTCGAGGTGTAGATGAGGATCGAGCCGAGGATCGGGCCGATGCACGGCGTCCACCCCGCCCCGAAGGCGACCCCCACGAACACCGTGCCGAGATAGCCAAGCGGCTTGTCCGCGAGATAGACGCGCTTGTCCTGCCCGAGCAGACGGAAGTTGAAGGCGCCGAGCAGGTAGAGGCCGAAGACGATGATGAGCGCACCACCGAGCCGCGCGATCCAGACGCGAGCGACGAAGAGCACGCGCCCGAGTACACTTGCAGTAGCGCCGAGCGTGATGAATATGAGGGAGAAGCCGAGGACGAAGAGGAGCGCATGAATGAGCGCCGTGCGCCGCGATGTGCGCACCTCTTCGAGACTCAGCCCGGTGATGAACGTGACGTAGCTCGGAACGAGCGGTAGCACACAGGGGGAGAGGAAGCTGAGCAAACCTGCCGAGAACGCGACGAGCAGCCCGAAAGTCGCTGGACTTTCCACACAACCTCCGAGGGTGGACCGGCGGGGGCACCGCCGCATGGTGCCGATGCTCAGGTGGTATTACGACCTGAAGTATCGCGCATTTCGCCGCGAGAGTCGAACCCGCGACGGGCGGCGCGGCATCGTGGCGCTCCAGATCGACGCGCTCGCATATGCCGATCTGCGCCGCGCGATCGCGCTCGGGTACTGCCCGACGATCGAGCGGCTGCTGCGAGAGGATGGCTTTCACCTTCGCCGATGGTTCAGCGGGCTCCCGTCCGCGACGCCGTACTGCCAGGCGGGAATCTTTCACGGCGAGAACGCGGGCATTCCCGCATTTCGGTTCTTCGACAAGTCTACGCGGCAGGTGATCACGTGTAACGCGCCGCACGGGGTGCAATACATTCGCGACCGCATCCACGCGCCCGGCGCGCTCGCGAACGGATCGAGCTATGTGAATCTGCTCGACGGCGACGCGCGCACGGTGGCGTTCACCGTCGCGACACGCGAGCGGATGTCGGTATACCGGCGGCTCGGCGGCACGCGGATGCTCCTGCTCATCGCGATTCATCCGGTGCGCGTGCTGCGCATGGCGTTTCAGAGCGTGGCGGAGTGGCTGCGCGAGGAGTGGGAGCGCGCGGCATCGCAGCTGGCCGGTCGCGCGACGCATGCGGAGGGCATTTTCCCGTTCGTCAGAATTCTCAGCAATGTCATCGTGCGCGAACTGCAAACCATGGCGATCGTGCTCGACGTCTGGCTCGGCGTGCCCGTCATCTACAGCACCTTCATGCAGTATGACGAGCTCGCGCACCACTTCGGGCCGTCGAGCACGGGTGCGTTGAGCGATCTGAAGCGAACAGATGCGCGCATCGCGGAGATCTGGCGGATGATCAGCGATGGTGCGCCGAGGCAGTACGATCTCGTGATTCTATCGGATCATGGGATGACTCCGGCGAAGAGCTATCGCGTGCTCTTCAAGGAGTCGCTCGGGACGACGGTGACGCGGATCATGTCGCGAGGGCCGGACAGCGTGGCGACGTCGTCGCTCGACGCGGACGTGCTGACGAGCGCGAGCGAGGACAGCGAGTACGCGGATGTCGGCCCCGGGATCGTCGAGAGCGTCGCGCAGCTGTCGCGGCACCGGCAGAGCGGATGGCGGAAGGCGCTGCGCGCCGTGCGCGACTGGACGCGCAGCAGATACGGGCTGCGCGAGATCATCTTCCCCGAGAAGTACCGGATCGATGCGCGTCACGAGGTGGTGGTAACGTACAGCTCGTGCCTCGCGCTCATCTATTTCGACGATGTGACGGAGCAGCTGTCGCGCGACCACATCATGAAGGTGCCGCGGCGCGCGCATCTGTATCGCGCGCTGCTCGCGCATCCGGGGATCGGGCTCGTGGCGACACGCAGCGACGAGGGGATCGAACTCGAGAGCCCGCGTGGGCGCGGCGTGATCGAGTACGGGAGCGAGGTCGTGCGCGTGCTCGAGGGCGACAGCCCGCTCGCGCCATTCGGCACGCCTGGCTACGTGGTGCGAGCGGTTCGCGATCTCATCTCGCAGCCGAACTCCGGCGATATCGTGCTGTTCGGCGCCTACGATGGCTACGACATCGTGTCCTTCGACGACCAGGTTGGCGCGCACGGGTCGGCGGGTGGGGACCAGGTCTATCCGTTCATCATCACGCCGCCTGATCTCGATTTGAGCCGCGAGGTGATCGAGGATGCGCGCGATGTGCATCGCGTGGTGATGAGCCGGTATGCGTGAGGTGAACCGACGAGTTGAGAGCTCGTCCCACGCCGTTTTCATCGCGGCTATTGCACAGTCTCGCGGTGAAACACCGCCGTGCGGTCATCTCCGGCGAACGTTCCGGTCAAGGTCTGTTGATCCGGCGACAAAATGGCGTCGAATGTCGACGGCACCCCGTGGTCGGTCCACGCGAGAATCACGTGCGGCAGCTGCGCGGTGCCGGTCAACAGCGAGCCCTGCGACTTGGGGCCCCCAGCGAAGAAGCAGCCGAAGGTACCAGACACGTCATGCCCTCGTTGCTGCAGATCGAACTCGCAGTAGGTGTCTACGCTGGGCACCACCCATTTCGCGGTCAGTGCGGGGTCGAGCGGCGCGGATGGCTCCGAGCCGCAGCCTGATACGATGGCGAACGTGGCACAGGCCACCGCGAAGCCGCTCCACTTCCGTAGGAATGTTGGCACGGCGTCTCCAGTGGTGCGGCTGATGCCAGATGGGTCTCGCGACGCGGCGGGGAATGGCCACGGAGAGAGTCCGCGATGTCTCGCAAGAGACCCGTTTAAGGCCCGCGGCGTCACCGTACCGTTTGGAGCAGGCACCAGCGTTCGTCGTTCGACATACCTCAGCTGAGTACCCTAGCAACTCCCAACACCAGCCCCGCTCCACCCACCACCGTCGAGCCCACCCACGCCGCACGCACGTGAGCTCCGCAGTCTCCCCGAGCGCAATCAAGAGCTGAAAGAGCGCAGCGTTACGCGTCGCCGTAACGTGAGTGCGTCAACCTGGTAACACACGTCTCACATCCTGCGTCGAGGTCACTGCTTCACACCCACGGAGGACAGATGAACGACAGACATACGTGGAAGCCGATGCGCTTTCCAGACGCTCCGACGATTCGAGGGCACGCATTCGTGATTGTCCTCGCCGTGATGGCATGCTCAGGGCGCGATAGCGCGGCGAAGGCCGCCAGCAAAGACGAGCAACCCGATGGAAGCGGGAACCTGACAGTCTCCGGCAAGGATGCAGGCACCGGTCACCTGCATCTGACCGGCGACGTCACGATCGATCACGACTTCCTCGTCGACGGCTGCCAGATTGCACCGCCAGGAGATGGGCTGCTGGCGGGTTATCACATGACTGCGAAGGACGGCGACAGCACGCTCATCAATCTCTCGGTGGTCGTCAAGCACTACGAGAAGGACGGCCCGTACTCTCCTTCTTACAACACTGAGATCGCACAGGTCAATGAGGTCATGGCGAGCGGCAGCCAGGACTTCATGACGCTAATGGTCGCGCGGCCACCATCACCGATGCCCATCGCCGTCATGCTGAAGCCCGAGTCGAAACTCGTCGTGACGATATCGAACGAGGGCGGGCGAGGTGAGGTCAAGTTCTCGGACATGGAATCGCCACCGTCGTTCGAAGATATCGACATGAAGTCGAACACCCCGCCGCACGGCAAGCGCGTATCGGGCACCGTTACCTGGGCCTGCGGAACGGTCGAGCACATCGATGCGACGATGGACAAAGCGGTCAACGGCATGATGAACAAGCTCATGCCGCCGAGCCATTGAACGCGCGCCAGCCACGCCGGCCATGTTCGTGGCCGGCGTGCTACTGGCGCGACAGCTCTACCCGCCTGTTCTGCGCGCGTCCGACGAGCGTCGCATTCGTCGCCTTCGGTGAAGACGCGCCCGCGCCGCCGGTGGCAAGCCGATCGGCCGTGATACCGCGGGACACCAACGCCGCCTTCACCGCGGCCGAACGGCGCTGCGAGAGCGCGAGATTCGACGCGTCGCCGCCGACGTTGTCCGTGTGTCCGGTGACGGTAAGCTTCCAGGTCGGGTCGCGCTTCATCATCGATGCGATCGCATCGAGCGTCGAGTCGGATTGCGCGCGGATCTCCGCGCTGTTGTACGCGAAATAAATTCCGTAGATGTCCACGGGTTTCCGCGCCGCGAGCGCTGCCTCCATGTTCTTCGCCGTACTCGCATCTGGCCAGTCGATGCGCACGACGGTCATCGAGTCTTCGCCCACGCGGAATTGGAGGAGAATCGGATTCGCTGGATCGTCGAGCACGTAGATGTCGGCGTTCTTCGCGCCATCGTCGCCCGTGAGCTTCCCGCGCACGTGTCGCGCGGGGAGCGCAACGACGACGTTGTTGACGAGGATCGACACCGGTACGATTCCCGGCTCGACGCTGCTCAGCGTGCCTGAGACGGTGAAGCCCGCGCCGCCCTGCGCCACGGCCGTCTTCGCGACGGCGCTCGCGGAGTCGGACGAAATGGCGGAGTTACCCGCGGCCGCCATCATTTTCAGCAGCACGTTCGCGGTCGACTGACTCAGACCGCCGGTGCCATCGTCGATGAAGGTGATCGTCGTGTGGCCCGTGGTTCGCAGCTCGGTGAGCCCCACCACCGACAGCTGCGCGGTGGTCGTTCCGGGATAGACCTCGTCGGCGTCGAAGCCGCTCGAGATGCGCGGCTTGAGCGTGTGCGCGGACTTGAGGTCGGCCGAGAGCACCGTACGCGACGCCTGGATCTGCTCGGGCGGCTCGCCCTTCTTCCCCGGACGGTCCGCGGTGATTGTGTACGCGACGCGGTCGGCCGCGACCCCCGTCACCCGGCGAACCGATTCGTAGTCGCCCGCCGGCTCGCGAACCGCGCCGACGACGGCGAGGCCGGTGACGAGTGGCACGGTGGTCTTCGGCGCCTGCGCGCTCGCGAGGCGGGTGCCGCCCACGAGCAGGAGCGCGCACGGGACCAGGAAGGCACGCGTGTTCATGCTCCCCCCTTCGGCTTGCACCCTGCCGGCACGTAGTCCGTCTTGTCGATCAGCCCTTCTTCCTTCTCGAAGCCGCCCTCGCTGTTGATCGGTTTTATCCCCAGCGCGTGCATGAAGAAGTTGATCGCGTTCGTCACCACCTGCGGCATCTGATAGCCGACGCCGAAGCGCAGCGAGGTGTTGAGCTGCCCCGACCTGCACGGCAGCGCGCCAGGCATGCTCGATGTTTTATTCACGCCGACCACCGTGTTGTAGCCGACGTACGGCCCCGTCACGAACCCGAACGCACCGATGCCGACGATGACTTTCGCTCCGTAGGCGAACACGAGCCCGTTCACACCCATCGAGATACCGTCGAGGGTGTTGGCGAGATTCTGTTTGGTGGTGACACTCGTCGGTCCGGTCGCCTGCCACGCGCCGCCGTTCTGCTTCCCCGCCTTGAACTCGCCGCCGAAGGTGTACTCGCCCGTCGCCTCGAGCGTGCCCGTCTGCGCGGTGAAGATCGTCTCGACGCGAAGCGTTTGACGAATCACGACCGAGAGCGGAACGCCGAGCCCGACGATTGGAAACGATGCATCGACGGGGATGAAGAAATTCTGCTTGATGTTCCCCGAGATCCCCTGATCGGTGCCTGCGCTGAAGTGGACACGGAAGCCGGCGGTGCCCTGCAGCTGCACCATCGCGGTGTAGATCGTACCGCCCCTGATGACGAGGTCGAAGTGGACGCTCGGATTCGTCAGCTCGATGACGGCAGTCGCCATCATCTTCACACCCTGACCATCGTGCGCGAGCGTGATCCCCAGTCCGCCGCAGCACACGGGAATCACATGGAAGTCGTTGAGGACCATCTCCTTCGGCGCACCGATGCCGGGGATGTCGCTCGCCTGCGCCTGCGGACTGTACGACGCGAAGTACACCGGCACGCTCGGCCCCGTGAACGCGCCCGACGGTGGATCATCGGTCGTCGTCGCGCCCGGATAGTCCGGCGCGGTGTAGACGAGCGCCGAGGCGATGTCGATTGGTTGATCCGAGGTGAGATCGCAGTCCTTGATGACGTCGGTGATCTCGACCGGTCCGAGGGTGACCGCGAGCCCCGTCGGCGTGTGGTCGACCTTCAGCACGCGTCCCATCACCCGGCCCGTCGCGAAGAGGATCCTGTCCTCCCTGATCTCGCTCGCGCCGGGCGCGTTGGCGTCGATCGTCCACGTCATCCCGTTGGAGGCCATGGCGCGAATCGCGTCCGACCCGTGCTCCATGATGATGACGCCGGGCTGGTAGGTGACCTTCGCGTTTCGCGTCGGCGAGATCCCCCATTTGAGCTCGTTGGGGGTGAGCTTCGCGAGGTAGGCGGGAACGCCGGAGGGCGCTGTCGACGTCGTCGTCGTGGCGCCGTCGGGTGGCGGCGATTTCACGACCGGCGCGTCGCTGTCGCCCTTCCTGCATGCGACCGCGATGAGCAGGGTGGCGGCCAGGAGGAGCATGACTGACTTTTTCATGAGTTGATCACGGCGCAGAGGGGGTGGTGGATCCCGTGCGTCCATGATCGGGTGTGCGCGTTACTGCCGTGACGCGGGGACGTTACGAGGTACGGTAACGTCACGGGGTAGCTCTGTTGCGCTTCGCAAATGACTGCTCTATCGTGAAGGCAACCCTCGCAAGGAGTGTGACCATGACCAGCCGAGTCAGATGCAGTGCGCTCGTAGTCGCCATCTGCTCAGTGGCCGTTGCGAGTCCCGCTGCGGCGCAGGTGAGAGTGGAGCTCGGCGCGACGATCGGAAGGTATTCACCGCTTGGCTCGTTTCAACCGGCGTCAGCGTACTCCACTGACCTTCCCAACCAACCGGGCGAGCTCGGAGGCGCCGCATATGGCGCGCAGCTGCGCCTGTGGGTGGCCCCTCGCATCGGCTTCGAGCTCGCCGGCTCGACCGCTTCCAGCAGAGTTGGCGGCGGCTCGAGTCCCGGGGGCGAGGTGCGCTCGACCTCTGCTCGCATCTCGACGGGAACGGCGCAAATGCTGTTCAGACTTACCAACGAGGCGAGTCGCGCGCGCGTCTGGCTTGGTGCCGGAGCTGGTGCGATTCAGCACGGCGGGCAGACGTACGAAGTATTCGGGAAGCCTGTGAACATCGCCGGAGTGCTCAGCGCAGGATCGGCGATTCGCATTAGCGGTGGACTGAGCGCCGACGTCGGAGTGACATCGATGATCTACAGCCTCAATGCCCACGCGGTGCAGGACGGAACGGCGCTCGCGGAGCGCGGCGGACAGGTCGACATGCTGCTCCGCACGGGTTTGAGCTATTCGATTCACTAGAGCGAACTGCCGACCGCGATGAAGAAAGTGCCGCCCGAAATCGGGGCGGCACTTTTCGCATCGCGCTTTACGATCCGTCCAAGCATGGAGCGTATGTCGAGCGCCTCTAGAAGATAAACCCGACGTTGATCGGAACGAACTGAAACGACGCGGGGCTGTCTCCCGAAATTCCATTTGCGATCAGGGCGCGGCGGCCGAACAGATTGTGGTAGCGCGCTTCGATGAACGCGGCATGACTCGCGACTTGGAATCTGGCGCCCGCGCCGCCGTTGAGACCGAACCTCGTGACGCTCTCCTGCTGCGACGTGTGCACGTCGGACAAGTTGTAGGTAGTCGTCAGAAACTTCGTGCCTCGCTCGTTGTAGACGCCCACTCCGCCAATGAGGTAGAGCCGAGTCGGTCCGGACAACGTGCCGCCATACACGATGTTGGCTGTGCTGTTCAGCACGCGATAGTCGGTGCGGCTCGAACTGCCGACACAACCAAAACACAGCAGTGCTCCTCCGAACTCCCGCCCGTTCAACTGCGCCCACTGTCCGTCGAGGCGGAAGCTGACGTGCGAGCTGGGCGCACCGAGCGACATGAGTCCGCCGACGTTCCACGAATGATTCGCATCGCCAGCGAGATTCCCGACTGGCTTCGTGAATCCGCCCATCACGCCGAATTCGACTGGGACGCCGGCGATGCTCTGTGCGGCGAGTGGTAGGAACGCCGCAGAGGTGGCGACGGCGAGCGTTGTGGCGACTAACGAGATACCATGCATATCATCCTCCGAAGTGTTCAGGAGCTCGGTCTCCGTTCCGTCGGCACAGCCGGCGTCGTACAACCGTATCTAGGTTTGGCCGCGGGAAACCGCAATATCGGGGCGCTTTCGCCCGCGCTTCACGCGCCAGAGCTCCACGGCTCATCCGCCACGATCGCGCGCAAATCACTCGCGCTCAGCCGCTCCGGCTCCTCCGCATCTCCCGCGCGCTCCAACACACCGCGCACCACCTCGTCCACCGTCACCGTCGGCGCATCGGCCTCCTCGGTGATGTCCATCTCCCACTTCCCGCGCTCCACACCCTTGAGCGCGAGACGATAGCGCGCGCGAAATACCGTACGCCGCGCCTCGCTTCCCTCCACCTCGACTTCCGGACGCAGCGCCACCACCGCAATCGCGCTCTCGTTCCCCCCCTGACGAATCGACGAGAAGAGATGCAGCTCCTCGATGCGGTCGACCGGCAGCTGCTCCGCGATCTCCCGCAAAAATCGCTCGCGCCCCTCCGCCGCGATCTTCTTCACTTCACCGCCGCCGATGCGCCCGACGCGCGACGCTGCTCCGCGCCCCGCGCATCGAGCTCGCGCTCGACGTAGAGCTTGAGGATGTGCATGAAGTCCTGCGCATTCGTCACGACGCCGAACGCCTGATGCGTGCCACGATCCTTCAGCTTGCTCACCACGAACTCCGACGAGTCGACGCAGATCGTCGGCAGCTCGCGCAGCGTGCCGTCCGGCTCCGTCACGAAGGCGGGCAGCATGTTCCCCGTCGCGATCGCGTGCAGCGCCGTCGCGACGAGAATCGCCATCGTCGCCTTGATCGTGTGCGCCTTCATCGCGTCCTGCGCCTCCGTCATGTCGTTCAGCACGCCCGGCAACGGCCCGTCGTCGCGAATCGAACCCGTGAGCACGTAGGGCACCTTGTGCGTCACGCACGCGTGCATGATGCCGTTGGTGATCGTGCCGTTCGCTACTGCCGCCTCGATCGACCCCGCCGCGCGCACGCGATTGATCGCGCGCATGTGCAGCCCGTGCCCGCCCTGCGTCGAGCCACCCTGCGAGTTCATTCCGAGCGTCGTATTGAAGATCGCCGTCTCGATGTCGTGCACCGCCACCGCATTCCCCGCGAGCAGCGCGCCCACGAAGCCATTCGCGATGAACCACGTCATGTCCGCACGCGCGCGCGAGTGCACCAGCGCCGGCCCCGTCACCCAGATCGGATATCCCTTGCGATCGCGCTCCTCGATCAGCAGATGCGCCATCAGCGCATAGTCGATCGGCTTCTCGCGCGAGACCTCGCTCGACATGAACTTGAACTCCCCTTCCTCACCGCCGCCCAAAAACGCCTGCGCGTGGACGAGAATCCCCTCGCTCCCATCTTCGGCCCCGCCCACCGCGATCATCTCGTCCTTCTTCACGCGGCGCATCTCGCGGATCCAGAGCTTCCCATCCTTGGCGAGCATCAGCACGCCGTCCATTCGCGGCTCGCGCGGCATCTGCCACTCGCCCTTGATGCGAACGTAGGTCGGAAGATTGGTGGTGGAGAAGAAGCCTTCGGGGAGCACACCGTCGGCAGGCGCGGGGACGAAGCGCGCATCAGGGGCACCGGCGTAGCGGGGCGCCGTCAGGTCTGGATGGAGGAATGTAGGCACCCCGAAAGCTAGCGCGGGGCTAGCAGCCGCGGCAGGTCAGAGCAGCGACACGGGATCCCGATCGAATGCCACACGCAGCGAATGCGACGCCGGCACCGGGAATCGCTCCACGAAGTAGCGCCCCACGTTCGACAGCGGCGCCGCCTTCTGACTCTTAAGCAGCAGGTGCCACCGCCACCGCTTCTTGATCCGGTCCACCGGACACGGCGCCGGCCCTACCACCGTCACATCCGTCATCGACTGTGACTTCAGCAGCGCCCGCATCCACTCCGCCGCATCCATCGCGAGCTTCGCGGTCGCATCCTCGTTCAGTCCACTGAAGATCACGTTCGCCAGGCGCACCGCCGGCGGATACGGAGGGTCGCGCCGCGCCGGCGACTCCTGCCGCACGAAGGCGAGATAGTCGTGCGTCACCGCGCACGTCACCGCATGGTGCGTCGGCACGCGCGTCTGGATGATCACCTCGCCACCCTTCGGCCCGCGCCCCGCGCGCCCCGCAACCTGGCTCAGGAGCTGGAAGCTCCGCTCACTCGCGCGAAAGTCCGGAAGGTTGATCCCGATGTCCGCGTCGATCACTCCCACGAGCGTGACGTTCGGAAAGTCGAGCCCCTTCGCGATCATCTGCGTGCCCAGCAGAATCTCGACCTCGCCGCGCCCCACGCGATCGAGAATCTCCGCGTGCGCCCACTTGCCGCTCGTCGTATCGACATCCATGCGCGCAATCCGCGCATACGGATACCGCTCGGCGATCAATCGTTCGACCTGCTGCGTCCCGAGCCCGCGCTGCTTCACCGTCGCGCCGCCGCACTTCCGGCAGCTCGCCTCCGGTAGCTCCTCGTGCAGACAGTAGTGGCAGATCAGCCGCTCGGGACTGCGATGATACGTAAAGGTGATACTGCAGTTCGGACAGCTGCGCACGGTGCCGCATGCATCACATTGCAGAAACGATGCGTAGCCGCGGCGGTTGAGCAGGAGAATGCTCTGCTCGCCGCGCTGCAGTCGCTCGCCCAGCGCGGCCTCGAGCGGCTCGCTGAACACGTAGTTGAACGGCACGCGACTCGGATCGATGGGCTTTCCGCCAACCGGCCGCTGGCTGTGCCGCAGGTCGACGACCTCGACGAGCGGCAGCTTCGCCGCGCCCACGCGCTCCGGCAGCGAGAGCAGCGTGTACTTCCCCGCCTCCGCATTCTCCCAGCTCTCGAGACTCGGCGTCGCGCTCCCGAGCACCACCACAGCGCCATCGGCGCGCGCGCGCACCATCGCAACCTCGCGCGCGTGGTAGCGCGGCGTCTCGCCATTCTTGTAGCTCCCCTCGTGTTCCTCGTCGACGATGATCGCGCCGAGATTCGCGAGCGGCGCGAAGATCGCCGAGCGCGCGCCGACGGCGATCCGTTTCTCGCCGCGACGAAGCGCGAGATACGCATCGTAGCGCTCGCCGTCGCTCAGCGCGGAGTGCAGCACGGCCACCTCGTCGCCGAAGACGGCGCGAAAGCGGTCGACCGTCTGCGGCGTGAGCGCGATCTCGGGCACGAGCACGATTGCGCTCTGCCCGCGCTTCAGGACGATCTCGCGCAGCAGCTCGATGTAGACGAGCGTCTTCCCACTGCCGGTGACGCCGTGCAGCAGGAAGACGTCGCCGCCTTTCCCGTCGACGAGGCTCGCGATCGCGGCCTGCTGCGCCGCGGAGGGCTCGTGCGGCGTCGCCGCGATGCGGGCGCGCTGGCTGAACGGATCGCGCGTGACGACGGTCGTCTCGATGGCGAGCACGCCGCGCGCTTCGAGCGCGCGCACGAGCTCCGCGCCGAAGCCGAGCTGCGTGGTGAGATGCGGCACCTCCGCGCGACCCCCCATCCCCTCGAGCGCTTCGTAGAGCGCGCGTTGGCGGGGTGCGCGCTTGAACATCGCGTCGCGCTCCTGGAGCGACGGGAGCTCGCGAATGATCGACGCGACCCGAAGAGTCTTCGTAGAGGGTGTCGGCTCGCGCTCGCCTGTGAGCAGTACCGGCAATACGCTCCGCAACACGATGCCGAGCGGCACCACATAGTACTCGGCCATCCATCGGCAGAGCGCGAGCATCGCCTCGCTGAGCACCGGCTCGGCGTCCGGCGCCCCGATGATCGCGCGCGGCCGCGCGACGCCTGCACCATCGGTCTCGCCGAGCGAGATCCCGATCGCGCGTTTGTTGCGCACGGGCACAAGCACGCGCGACCCAGCCGGAGGAATCGGCCCGTCGCCTACCGAATACGTGAATGTCGGGAACAGCGGCAGCGGAAGGGCGACCTCGATGAACCGAGGGGCGGTCATGCCTTCGTAACGCCCAGCCCCGGCCCGGAGGGAATGTCGATCACGCTGCCGTGGATCGTGGCGCCGCGATACGGGTCCGCCGCGAGGAGCGCGGCGCCATCGAGGTCTGCGTAGTCCAGCAGCGGCGCGAGATGCGCCGCGGTCGTGATGCCGATGCTCGTTTCGATCATGCACCCCATCATGACGCGCATGTCGTGTGCGCGCGCGACGGCGATCATCTTCAGCGCTTCACGCGGTCCGCCGCACTTCGCGAGCTTGATGTTGATCCCGTCGACGACCCCCGCGAGCTTGGGGATATCGCTCGCGACTATGCACGACTCGTCCGCGATGATCGGCAGCGGCGAGCGGTCGCGCACGAAGCGCAGCCCCTCGATGTTCTGCGGAGGCAGCGGCTGCTCGACGAACTCCACCTCGTACTCCGCGAGCAGCGCGATCATGTCGAGCGCCTGCTTCGGCGTCCACCCCGCGTTCGCGTCGACGCGAAGCACCTTGTTCGGCGCCTCCTCGCGAATGACGCGGATGATCTCCTCATCGTTCTTCGTGCCGAGCTTCACTTTCAACATCGGATACTCCGCCGCCTCCTTCACCTTCATGCGGAGCTCCGCCTCGGGCGCCACGCCGATCGTGAAGCTCGAGAGCGGCGCCTTCGACGGATCGAGTCCCCACAGCTTGTAGAGCGGAACGCCGAGCCGCTTCCCCATGAGATCGTGGAGCGCGGACATCACCGCGCTCTTCGCCGAGCCGTTGCCGCTCCACATCATCCCCATCTCATACTCGATGGCCTCGAGCGACCACGCGTCGGCCTTCTCGATGATCGTCGCGAACTGGTCGAGCACCAGCGGCACGGTGTCCGGATTCTCGCCGTAGTAGCGGCTCGGATTCGCCTCGCCGACACCGAATGCCCCATCGGCATCCGTGATCGTCACGATGTTGACGCGATGCTCGCTCGCACCTCCGCGTGCGATCGTGAAGGCATGCCTGGTGCGCAGAGAGACGATTTCGTGGGTGAGCTTCATTTCGCCGTAGGTGTGATCCCGAGCCGGCGAGAGAGCCACGCATTTCGGAGCGCGTCGCCGCTAGCCGTCTGTGAAAGATAAGCGATGAGGGCATCCGAGAGATCGTTGCCGCGCTGGAAGCGGTCCGCGGGCGCCTTCGCCAGACACTTCATCGCGATCGCGGCAAGCGCCGGCGGCGTGCGCGAGTCGACGATGTCCGGCGACGGCGCGTCCTCGTGCACGTGCTTGTAGCCGATCGAGTAGGAGTC
>JBBRYY010000078.1:0-13784 GCA_038237245.1 Gemmatimonadales bacterium
CTTCTGGGATGGACGCGCGACCAGCCAATGGGAGCAGGCGCTCGGTCCGCTGGAGAATCCCGTCGAACACGGAGGCGATCGCACGCAGTACCTGCATCTCGTCGCCAAGGAGTACCGTGCGCGCTACGAATCGATCTTTGGCGCATTGCCCAATGTCGACCGACTTCCGCCGCACGCTGGCCCAGCAGCGGATGCACCCGGCATCGCGGCGTGGACACGCCTGCCGCGCACGAGCCGCAATGAGATTTCGCGCGTGTACGCCAACATCGGAAAAGCAATCGCCGCGTACGAGCGCCGCATTACGTTTGCGCCGGCGCGCTTCGATCGCTACGTAGACGCGGAGCTCACCGGAAGGATGCGTTCACCAGAAATCGACTTTACTGCCGACGAGGAAGCAGGACTTCGACTATTCATCGGCAGGGCGAGCTGCGTCAACTGCCACAATGGACCGCTGTTTACCGACAATCACTTTCACAATACCGGCGTGCCTCGCCCTTCGGCGGCGCTTCCGTTCGACAGCGGACGCACCGCGGGCATTCGCAAAGCGCTCGTCAGCGAATTCAGCTGCACGAGCCGCTACAGCGACGCGAAGCGTGATGACTGCGCCGAGCTCCGGTTTGCCGTCACCGAAGGACCGGAGCTGCTTCGCGCATACAAGCCGCCCTCCCTGCGAAATGTGGCCTCGCGCGCACCATACATGCACGCCGGACAGTTCGCGTCGCTCGCCGAGGTCGTGCAACACTACAGCGATGCTCCCATCGCGCCTTCAGGACACAGCGAGCTGAAAGCTCTTCACCTCTCGGCTACGGAGCGCCGGCAGATCATCGCCTTTCTCGGTACGCTGAGCGGATCGCTCACCGCGCCCACAGGCTACCTCGCGGCTCCCCCGATGCCGCGCGCAACGGAGCTCTCTCAACATGACTAACGCACATCAAGCGACGACAATCACGGTTGGCATGGTGCTATTCGATGCCATGACGCAGCTCGACCTCACCGGCCCATACGAGGTCTTCGCCCGGATGCCGGAAACGCGAGTCATTCTCATCGCGTCGACGCACTCGCCGGTACGAACCGAGTGGGGGCTTACGATTACGCCGGACTTCACCTTCGATGACGCGCCCGCGCTGGATCTATTGTGTGTGCCCGGCGGCTGGGGCGTGAACGCGCTGCTCGAGGATGCGCCGTTGCTCACCTTTCTCCGCTTGCGAGCCGCACACGCTCGATTTGTAACGTCCGTGTGCAGTGGCGCCCTCCTGCTCGGCGCTGCCGGTTTGCTGCGCGGATATCGCGCAACCACGCACTGGCAGTCGCTCGAGCTGCTTCGGATGTTCGGCGCGGAGCCAGTCATGCAACGCGTGGTTCGCGA
Organism: Gemmatimonadales bacterium; assembly: GCA_038237245.1. GTDB lineage: Bacteria > Gemmatimonadota > Gemmatimonadetes > Gemmatimonadales > Gemmatimonadaceae > FEN-1250. The sequence goes on from JBBRYY010000078.1 coordinate 1,367, forward strand.
TCGCAATCGCATCACGGGCGCGGGTGTCACGTCGGGCATCGACTTCGCTCTGGTAGTCGCAGCCGAGCTCTTTGAAGACATCGTCGCGCAGCAGATCCAGCTCGCCATCGAGTATGCGCCTGATCCTCCCTTTCACGCCGGGTCGCCGCTCACCTCGCCGGAGAGCGTTCGGCGAACGGTCGCGGGAGCTGCCGAGAGCTCACTGGCGAATCGACGCGCCATCATTGAGCGCATCGCTCAACGAGAGTCCTGACAGTGCTCGCCCCATACGTGATCGGCGTGGTGCTGTCGCTCGCCGTGGGCTGCTTTGCGACCATGATTCGCCTCGACGGCGATCGTGCGTTCTTTCCGACAGTGCTGATCGTCGTTGCCTCCTACTATGTGTTGTTCGCGGTCATCGGGGGGACCTCCCCAACGATCATCGCGGAATCGGCGATGGCTGGTGCGTTCCTGTTCGCCGCCACCTTGGGGTTCAGGAGAAATCTGTGGCTCGTCGTTGCGGCGCTCGCGGCGCACGGTGTGTTCGATGGGTTGCACGGATTCGTCATCGCGAATCCCGGAGTTCCATCCTGGTGGCCGGCCTTCTGTCTCTCCTACGATCTCACCGCAGCAGCCTTTCTCGCCTGGACGTTGCATCGTGATCCTCACAAGAGAGCTCCGCGCACTGCGGCAAACCCACGATGATCTCTGCCCGGTCGTCTGGTTCGCACCTCCGAGCGCCTCGATTCGATTCCATGGCTGGCGGACGCAGCGGGAAGGCGTATACTTGCCATGAGAGCTCGCCCCCCTCACCTCGCGCACAACGGCAGATGACGGCGCCACTCGAGATCGGCAAGTTCGTCGGCGCGCCCGTGCGCGTGCGTGCCGTCGACAACATTTCGATCGCCGAGAATACCTACGCCGCAGGCCAGGTTCAGGCGCAGCATGCGCACGATGCGCCGCTCATCAGTCTCGTGCTGCAAGGCGACGCCACCGAGGAGAGCAGAGGCCGTTCGCGCGAACTGCGCACCCAGAGCCTCCTGTACACGCCGTCCTACGAGAACCACGGTCATCGATTCTTCACGCCTGGGCGCTGGCTCAACATCCAGTTCAAGCCGCGCTGGTTTGCGGACTTCGGCGTGAATGCGACCGTCCTCCCAAGCAGCTCCGTGCTCGTGACCGGCGGTTCGCTCGTCAATTGGGCGTCGCGACTCGGCTCCGAGATTCGCGAGCCGGACGCCATATCCGACTTCGCGATTGAGGGTGCGCTGCTATTGCTCCTGAGCGACTTGTCCCGCCTCCCGTCCCACGGTGAACGCCGTCGTCCGCGGTGGCTCCAGGGGGTCGAAGATGCAATCGAGGCATCGATCTCCGCGCCACCCACGGTGAGCGATCTGGCCGCTCTTGCGAACGTGCACCCGTCGCATCTGTTGCGAACGTTCCGGCACTATCACGGATGCACCGTTTCGACCTTTGTGCGACGGAGGCGCATCGAGCGGGCGCGCGCCGAGATAGCCTCGAGCACTCGTCCGCTCTCGATGATCGCGCTCGACGCGGGATACGCCGATCAATCCCACTTCACCCGCGTCTTCCGTCAGGCTTTCGGAGAGACACCCGGGCAATACGCGCGCTCACTCAGGCGCGGTTGAGATTCTCATCGGGATGTTCCAAAAAGCGTGGCGCGTACAAGACCGAAATGCCAATCGTGCGCACATTCCTCGAATCACCGCAGCAATAAACTCCCTATCTATCTTCGAGGAACGCAATCATGATGAATCCAGGCAGTGTCGCCAACACGTGTACTTGTGCTTCCTGCACGGGTGCCGCATGCACGTGCGGATGTCAGTCGATCGGCGCAGAGGCTCAGCCCGTGTGCGCGTGCGGCGAGAGCTGCACGTGCGGGCCGAACTGCGCATGCGTTCGCGGCGTCCCGTGCAGCTGCGCGCGCGCATGAGCCGAGCGCCGCGACGCTGGCGTCGTGTGCACTGAGTGCGAAATGCAGAACGCCGGAGCCTCAGGGTTCCGGCGTTCTGTCGTTCGCCAACCTGCCCGGCTCTCTGATTCTCTTCCGCGACGACAAGCTTCTCCGACTAGCTCTGCATGACAATAGCGTGTAACGGGAGAACGCAAATGATCGAACAATTACAAGGGTTTCCAGCAACCGTCGTTGCCTTCGTCGGCCGGGGACAGGTGACGAAGGCCGACTACGTATCGACCCTCATCCCCGCGGTCAAGAAGGCTCTCACAGGCCACGATCGCCTTCGCCTCTATTACGAGTTAGGCACCGATTTCACCGGCATTGATGCCGATGCGATCATGGAAGATTTCAAGATCGGCATGGAACACCTCACTCGATGGGAACGGGTCGCGGTCGTCACCGACGTCCAGTGGATCGCCCATGCAGTTTCCCTCTTCAGCTTTCTGATGCCCGGCGCGATGAAGCTCTTCGCGACGAAGGATGTCGATCAGGCACGTTCCTGGATTGTCTTAGCCACCTCATAAGGAAGCGGAGGCGATCGCCGAGATCATCTGCGGGCGCTGGAACAGCGCGTTGAGGACGCGGCGGGCGAGGTCCGCATCATGGGATCGAAGCGCGATGCGCGCAGAGCCATTCCCCGCGCGACGATGGTGCCTGACCTCCATCGAAGTCAGCGGCCGATCAGCGCGAAGTACACCGCTGCGTAGCGACGTCCGAGCTCTCGCGCCCCCGCAGCATCGAAGTGCGTGACATCGCCCATGTCCCGCAGCCCTTTGGCGGACACGTACGCCACGTGCGGTGTGCTCGCCGCCACTGCCCGCTGCGCGGAGTCGACACGGATCGTCGCCGCATCCCACGGCGCCCCGTGGAACCGGCCGAGCTGTCCGATGAGGAACGGAAGGTCGGGGTCGCCGAGGTCGCGGCGGAATCGTGCGATGAGGGCGCGCAGGCGGTCCGCGTAGAGCACCGACGCCGCGGGATTCGCATCCGACTCGCCCTGGTGCCAGAGGATCGCGCGGAAGCGGCCGTCGCGCATCGCGGCACGCGCGCGCACGAGTGCCTCGTCGTACGGGTGCGTCGACGTCCGCTTGTCGAGCGCGCCGGGCTCCCATGCCGTGATCGGCGACCCGCCCATCGCCGTCGGCACGAGGCCGATGTGCGCCGACGGCTCACGCGCGTGCACCGCGAGGCCGAATGCGCGACCCGGGCCTACGCCGGCAATCGTCTTGTCGAAGTGCACGGGATCCGTCGCGGGTACCCAGGTGAGATCGCGGGTGAGCTTGTCGACGCCCGGCACCGCAATGCGATCGTCGTCTTCGACCACGCCACGTCCTGCCATGTTCGACTGGCCGGCGAGCAGGAAAAGCTCCATGCCCTCGCGCGGTGCGCCGCCTGGCGCGGCGGCCGGTCCGCGCGCGCACGCGACGCTCGCCAGCGCGACGACGATCAGCGTGCGAAGCGCGCTCATTTCTGCTCACGCAAGGAAATAACCGGAACGCCATTCAATATCATGGGATCGGTGGCTCGAAGGGTCGATGACGTACAAGAGCCGCTTACTTCGCCGCTGGTTTCTCCGTCAGACCGCGCTGTTCCAGCAGCGGCTCGATGCGCGGATCGCGTCCGCGGAATGCACGATACATCGCGCCGACGTCTTCGGTGTTTCCGCGCGAGAGAATCATGTCGCGAAAGCGCTGGCCGTTGGCGCGCGTCATCCCGCCGTGCTCGGTGAACCAGGCGTACGCGTCGTCATCGAGCACCTCACTCCAGAGATACGCATAGTATCCCGCGGCATACCCGTTGTCCCAGATATGCGCGAAATACGAGGAGCGATAACGTGGTGGGACATCTCGCAGGTCAACCTTGAAACGCTCGAGCGACTGCTTTTCGAACGTGTCGACATTCTGCAACGGTGCATCGGGCGGAAGTGTATGCCACGCGAGATCGAGCAGCGATGCGGAAAGGTATTCCGTCGTCGCGAATCCCTGATTGAATGTCCTCGCACGTCGAATCTTCTGTACCAGCTCCTGCGGCATCGGCGCCCCGGTCTTGTAATGCTTTGCGTAGTTCGCGAACACCGTTGCTTCGAGTGCCCAATGCTCGTTGAACTGCGATGGAAACTCCACGAAGTCGCGCGGGACGCTCGTGCCGGCGAGCGTTGGATATCCCACGTTCGAGAACATCCCGTGCAGCGCATGGCCGAATTCGTGGAACATCGTCGTCACATCACCGAACGTGAGGAGCGCCGGCTGTCCCGGTGCCGGCTTGGTGAAATTCTCGACGTTGTACATCACCGGTTTCGTACCGAGCAGCCCCGACTGGCTGACGAAGCTCGACGTCCACGCGCCGCCAGCCTTGTTGTCTCGCTTGAACGGATCGTAATAGAAGAGCGCCATCGGTTTCCCGTTGGCGTCCCGCACCTCGAACACACGGACGTCCGGCTGATAGACCGGGATGTCCTTTCGCTCGGTGAACGTGATGCCGTAAAGCCTGTTCGCCGCGAAGAACACGCCGTCCTGCAGCACACGGTTCAACTCGAAGTATGGCTTGAGCTGCGACTCGTCCAGATCGTACGAAGCCTTCCGAACCCGCTCGGAGTAGTACTGCCAGTCCCATGGCGCGAGCGTGAACCCGCCCTTCTCCTTGTCGATCAGCTTTTGCATGTCCGCTCCCTCACCACGCGCCTTGGCCGTGGCCGCCGGCACCAGTTCGGTCAGTAGCTTGAGCGCGGCCGAGGGAGTCTTGGCCATCTGGTTGTCGAGCACGTACGCCGCATAGTCGGGATACCCCAGCACTTTCGCGCGCTCAGCACGAATCTGCGCGATGCGTGCAATAGCTGCGCGTGTGTCGTTCGAGTCCCCGTGTTCCGCACGCATGATGGATGCATTGAATAACCGCTCACGCACCGGTCTGCTGCTCAGTGAGGCTTGCGCGGGTTGCTGCGTGGTGTTCTGCAGCGGGAGGACCCACTTCCCGTTCAGTCCTCGGCCGTCCGCCGCCTGTGCAGCAGCGGCGACTTCCTCTGCGCTGAACCCCGCGAGCTCCGCGGTACTCTCGAGGACGAGCGCGCCCGCCTTGGTGGCCGCAAGCAGCTTGCTCGAGAACGCATTCCGCAGTGTGGATTCTTCCTGGTTGAGCGCGCGGAGCTTCACCTTGTCCGGCTCCGACAAGTTCGCGCCAGCGCGCACGAACCGTATGTAGTAGCGCTCGACGAGATACTGTTGCTCGGCATTCAGCGCACTGGTCTTGCGGTGATCGTACACCGCCTTGATACGCGCGAAGAGCTTGGCGTTGAGATTGATCGCATCGCTGTGAGCAGCGAGCTTCGGTGCTTCCTCACGCCGAGCACGCTGTATCGCGGGATTCGTATTCGATTGCGCGAGACCGCTGAAGACCTGTTCGACCCGGCGAACGAGCGTACCCGATCGTTCGAGAGCGACGATGGTGTTGTCGAACGTCGGAGCCGAGGTCTGATCAGCGATCTTCGTGACTTCGGCGAGATTCTGCCGCATCCCCTCGTCGAAGGCAGGCTGAAAATCCGAGTCCTTTATTTTGTCGAAAGCCGGCGCCGCGAACGGAAGCGCGCTTTTAATGAGGAGCGGATTCTCCGCCGCGGTAGTCTGGGCTGCAATGGGTGCAGCGGCTATCGCGAGGCAACTCGCTGACAACACCAACGAACGAAAACCGGCCATCGTACTCTCCTTGATATGGCGCGAAAAAGACGCCATGAAGCATACGACCGAGATGCGGGCGCTGTTGGGAGCCAAGAATCCACGGTAACCGAGGCCTTCCTTCGCGCGGCGCGCATCAGGGCGCGTCCGCGGGCGTCAGGCGTTCGAGCACGGACGCAAGGTCAGCGGCCGCCGCGGCAGTGTACCGCCCGTCAGCGCGCCAGAGCGCGGTGCCATTGCGCGACACGAGTAGCGTCACGATGCGATCCTCGGTGGTGATACCGAGCGCCTTCTTGAACGGCGTCTTGTCGATATAGAGCGTGATCGTCGTCTCGCGCGTCGCCTTCTCGGGTATGCCGCGCGCCATGCCGCCGTCAATGAAACCGCGCACCATTCGGTAAGAACGGCTCAGCGTGGGCAACTCGTAGGCCTTCAATCCGGCGCGTTTGGCCGTGATGGACTTGAGAAACGGCACCCAGCTATCCACGTCGTTCTGTTGCTCACGTTTGAACGCCACAAGCGCGATGTTCAGCTCGCCTTCAAAGTCGTTGGGCAGCGAAAAACGTCGCCCCTCGAGATTGGAGCCTTCGACTCTCGGAAAATGAAGCGTCGAATCCGGCGCAACGGTCATGGATTGGGGCCCGATTGCCCCCGCCTGCCCATGAACGGCGGCGATGAGCAGAATGACGACAATGGTACGCATACGGACAACTGTTCCATGAGCTGAGTGAAAGCGCGAGGCAACGCTCGCGTGGTGTTAGGTGGCAGCCAGGTCATCGCCTGAGTTCGACCACCAGCTCCGGTGGTCGGGCATCCTTCGGACGCCGCAGACACTCAGTGGCGTGGCGAAACCATAAGGAACGCTGGATGTCGACGAATGGAATGCGGGTCCGCGTTCGCGCCACAGGTTCGTGAAGTGGTGGCGGGACGCACGCGCTCAAAACACCGGCGAGTGACCTGATGCACGACGAGTACCTACTACGGACGAGGTGGGATTCGAACCCTCGGAACGCAATTAACGTACGCACACTTTCCAGGCGTGCGTGTGCGACACCGAATCCGGACATCATGACTCACTCTATAGAGCGCTGCGTGCGATCTGTCCTGGTCGGAATGCTATCACGTCCCGGTTCGTCCGCATCGAGTTCACTCAGAAGTTCATTCACCCTTCCTGCCCAGGTGCATTTATGATTGGTGCTCGGATGCATGGGCGTCAACACACAACTAGCGCGGCCAGAGATAGGAAAAGAGCAGCGCGGTGAGCACGGCATAGATCAGCGAGTCGACCGTGGCCTTGATCGTGATCGCCCACGAGCGACTGTACCAGATCGAGAGCTGCCAGAGCGCCGCGCAATAGGAGACGAACGAGACGAGTCCGGCGAAGCGGAACACGGCACGGAATGGAGCGCCGGGCAGCAGCGCATGAGCCGCCACGTACGCCGTCAGCGCGCTCACGACGATGAGATACACGAACCACAGCACCAGCTCCCTCGACATCGACATGGTTTCGCGAGCCGGCATGACGGTCATGATCACTCGTGGCCCGCGCTTCACCTTCTCCATGAACTCCGCGGTCTTCATCTCGGCCATCCCCGATGCCCGCGGCACCATGTAGTCACCCGGGACCGTGACGAGCGGACGCAGCGCATCCATCACCTGGTCCTCGTTCGCCAACTTCGGATAGTCGTTCTTGTGCCACGGCGAGGCCATATGGATGATCGAGCTGACGACGAACACGACGACGGACGATAGCAGAATCGGCAGCCACAGCGCGCTCATGGGAGTCATCCGACCCTCCTGTTCGAGAGTGCATCCGACTAATGGCGGAGCATATGGGTGCCAACGTACGTCCGCGCCGCTGGAGGCGGAAGCAGGACAGCCAAGCGCCTTGGTTCGGGCTCCGCCAGAGCGATGGACTGGTGCCCGGAAACGAACGCTCGCACATTTTCGACATCAGCGAGCTCGAGCTCTCACGCATCTTACCGGAAGCCGAGATCGGCTCGCGCCACACGGCCATCCAGCACTCCTTTCTTGCGACGGTCATTATGCGCACGCGCGCGCCCGATCGTGATATGAAAACACTGTGAGAGCATGACCTCGATCCCGCCGTTGGACACGGGCGAGCTCTACCGCATCCTAGCCGAGAGTGCGAGTGACGCAATCGTCACGATCGACGGGGAGAGCGTCGTGCTGTCGATCAATCCCGCTGGCGAAGCGCTCTTTGGATACTCCGCTCCCGAGCTACTCGGCACCTCATTGACTCGCCTCATGCCCGAACGCTATCAGGCTGCGCATCGGGCTGGCATGTCGCACTTCCTGAAGACCGGCAAGCGACGGATACCATGGAAGGCGGTGCGCCTGTCGATCCTCACCAAAGCTGGGCACGAAATCCCTGTCGAGATTTCCTTTGGTGAGTTCGAGTCAGCCGGCCGCCATATTTTCTCCGGCGTCTTGCGCGACGTTTCCGATCGAGTCGCGACCGAAGCGACGCTTGCGGCGAACGCTGAGCAACTGCAGGGTCAGGCGGTCGAGCTCGAGCAACAGATCGAAGAAGCGCAGGCGGTCGGCGAAGAGCTCGAGCAGGCCAACGAGGAGCTCCAACAGGCGAATGTCGCTCTGGAGATGGCACGCGCAGACGCCGAGGCGGCGATCGCGCGGTTACAGTCGCAAGAAGCAGAATATCGTGCACTCGCGAACTCGATGCCGACTCTGGCATGGATGGCGAAGCCCGACGGGTGGATTTTCTGGTACAATGAGCGTTGGTACGAATACACTGGCACCGTACCCGCCGATATGGAGGGGTGGGGATGGCAACGAGTGCACGATCCCCAGACACTTCCCGACGTGCTCGACCTCTGGTCCGCATCGATAAAAAGCGGCGAGCCGTTCGAGATGACCTTTCCTCTGCGCGGCGCAGACGGATCGCTCCGCCCTTTTCTTACACGCGTCTTCCCGCTTCGCGGGACGCACAACGAGATCGTCCGCTGGTTCGGTACGAACACGGATGTGTCCCACGAGCGCGCGGCGCGCGTGGCCGCAGAGAATGCAACGGCGCGCATACGACGGCTGCAAAACGTCACCGCGCTTCTCGCGCGCGCACGGACACTTCACGACATCGCCGGGGCGGTGGTGCACCAGGCAGTGGAAGCGACCGGGGCGGTCACCGGCCTGGTGGCGCTTCGCGACGGCAACACCGAGGATGCCGTGCTCCTGGACGAAAGGGGGCTCCCCGACTCGCTTCGGTCGGACTACGCGCGCTTTCCAATTAGTCGGGACAGTCCGACGGCCGAATGCCTGCGCACGAATAAAGCAATCTTCGTCGGAATGCCGGGCGGACAAAATGGACTTCTGGCACGTTACCCGGCGTTGCGCGACGCGTGGGACATGGTAGGCAGCAGCGCCGTAGCCAGCGTGCCCATTCGACAGCATCACGTGGCTGTGGCCGCGATGACTTTCACTTTTGCAGAGCCACAGAAGTTCGACGCGGAGGACCAGGACTTTTTTTTCGCGTTGGCGGCGCAAGCGGCGCAGGCGATCGCGCGCGTGCACGCGTTCGACGCCGAGCGCAGCGAACGTCGTCGAAGTGAGTCGATCGTCGAAGCGATTACCGACGGCTTCGCTACCTTCGACCACGAGCTGCGCTTCACGTACGTGAACGCGCGCGCTGCATCGATGTTTGGCGTCGCACAAAGCGACTTGCAGGGGCGCGACCTCACCGCGATGAAGCAGGCGAGCGACTCGCCATTTCTGCATTTGCTTCGCAAGGTGATTGCCGAACGAGTGCCTGGAGAACTCGAGGCCTTTGGAACGATCATGGGACGCTGGCTCGCCCTCCGTGCGTATCCAGTCGAAGACGGTGGTGTCATCGTCTATTTCACGGACATCTCGAACCGTCGTCGACAGCAGGATGCGTCGCTCTTTCTCGCTGAGGCGAGCCGCCTGCTAACGTCGTCGCCAGATTATGAAGTCACCCTCGGGAAGCTCGCGCGCGCCGCGATCCCGAAGCTGGGCGAGTGGTGCGCCGTCCACCTTGTCGAGAGCGCGACGAATCAAGGGGTTCCGAAACTGACGCGGGTGGCACTGGTCCACGATGATCCAGCCACGCTCGCAATCGCCGACGAGTATCTTCGCTTGTATCTTGCCGACTCATTGCGCGACGAGTCGCGGGAGCGCGCGCGCGTGATGAACGGTGAATCGTTGTTGATCCCTGTCGTCACCGATGAGATGTACGCCGGGCTCGCATCTGATTCGCGTCAGCTCGAGCTCCTTCGCGCGATAGGTCTCAGCTCAGTGATGGTCGTCCCACTTTCGGTGGCGGGGCGTGTGCTCGGGACAATGACCCTCTGTACCGCAGAGTCCCAACGTCACTATGATGAAGTCGATCTTCAACTCGCGCACGAGCTGGCCGCACGTGCCGCGAACGCCGTGGAACACGCGCGCCTGCTCGAGAGGGCCGAAGCCGGGAATGCTGCGAAGGTGGAATTTCTACGCACGGTGAGCCACGAGCTTCGTCAGCCTCTCAATGCGATCGGCGGACTGTTGCAGCTCTGGGATCTCGGGCTTCGTGGCGAACTCACGCAAACGCAGCAGGGCGACCTCGAGCGCATCAAACGGAATCAGCTGCAACTCACACATTTGATCGAGGATCTCCTGAGCTTCGCGCGTCTCGACGCGGGGAAGCTCGTCGTCAGGCATCAAGAGCTGCGCCTTGCACCGGTCCTAGAGGGGGTAACCGCGGCGCTCGCGCTCGAGCTCGACTCGAGGGGGATCATCTATCGCGCCGAAATCACGGATCCATCGCTCATTGCCATGGGTGACGCTGATCGATTGCATCAAGTGTTGGTGAACCTGGTGACGAATGCACTCAAAGCGACGTCCCCAGGCGATCACATCGAGGTGACGTGCGTTGGTGCGGAAGACGGCGTGGTGATCCGAGTGCGAGATACTGGAACCGGCATCCCAGCGGAAAAATTGGAGTCGATCTTCACGCCGTTCGTCCAAGTCGGACGCGCACTCAACCAGCCACGCGGGGGCGCCGGGCTCGGGCTTGCAATCTCGCGGGGGCTGGTCGAGGCCATGGGCGGTACGCTGACGGCCGAAAGCATCTTCGGACAGGAGAGTACCTTCACCGTTCGCCTCAGCACCCCGCGTGCGCCACCGATCGACGCGAGTGCCGAGGTTGATTCGTCACGCTGATCTCGGTGCGCAGTATCGACCAATTCCTACGGACGAGGTGGGATTCGAACCTACGGTACGCTATGAACGTACACACGCTTTCCAGGCGTGCGTGCGGGACACGGAATCCGGACATCACGACTCACGAAAGAGAGCGTTGCGCGCGAACTGTCCTGGTCGATATGCCGATTTGGTACGCGCCACTGGCGGCAGATGCGCGGGCACTGTGGGAGGATCCGGGCGCGCAAGCCAAGACGCTGATCGCCGGCACGCTCAATCGATAGCGCGAGCTCGCGATCGCGTACGGAGTGCCCCGCGAGATGGCGACCAATTGGCGCACGGAAACGATGCAGCCTCTCTTGCTTGCCGCGTAGCAATGCCGCGCGCATCCCTCGTCGAGGACTCCCTTGTCCCCTCGCTGCACGCTGTCCTTCGGGACATCGTCGTGAACCCGTGGTGCGACTTCCTGCCGTCGATCGGCATGCGACCCTCCGTCTGCCTGCCTGCCGAGCCCCGGCCGCATGTTCTACTTCTGCTACGGCGCCAGCATCAAGCAAGACAAACTCGCCTCGTTTGGCGATCGCGCGGAGCGCACGACGGACGGCGTGATCGTGAAGCTCACCTACCAGTACCTCGTGAAATAGCACACCGCTGCGGTGTACGGCGCAGCAGTCACGCGCGTCGAAACCACGGTACGAATGCACTGGTGGTGCGCTGGTATTCGCGATAGGCGTCGCCCTTGCTGCGCACTGCCTGCGCCTCGGTCAGCGGAATACCCGTCACACGCAGCAGGAAGTAGAGCATCAGCAACGGGCAGACGATGGTGATCCATCCGTACGGTGATCCCAGCGCGGCGACGAAGAACCCCCACCAGACGAGCGATTCGAAGAAGTAGTTCGGGTGTCGCGAGTATCGCCACAGTCCGACTTCACACACCTTCCCCCGGCTCGCCGGGTCGCCCTTGAACGCCTGCATCTGCAGGTCCGCCACAGTCTCGCCGAGTACGCCGGCGACCGCGAGTGCGAGCCCGACGATCTCAACGATCGCAAAGGATCGCACCGGATTGAACGACGCCAGAAGGAACGGCGCTGAGAAGATGGCCACGAGCACAGCCTGCAACTCGAAGAAGCCCAGGAATCCGAGCGGGCCCGGCCAGCGAAGCCGCAGCTCGGCGTAGCGCGCGTCCTCTGATGGATGATGCCGAATCACGCGCACAAGTATGTACGTGCCGAGCCGCAGGCTCCACACCGCGCCAATCGCGGCGAACGCCCACTTCCGTGTTTCGAACCCCGGACCTGCCCACGCGTAGATGGGAGCGAGGATCGCCACGCCGTAGGAGAATGCCACGTCGAGAAGGCCGTAGTTCCTGATCCTTACGCTGATCGCCCAGGTCACGGCGAAGTAGCCGGCCGCAATGGCAAGCCCCATCGCGAAGAGGGCGATCATGCTTTTGCCGGCGCCGTCCGGCGCACCCGCGTGGCCAGCCCTCGAATGGGCGAGCGCAGTCCGAAATAGAGCGCGCCGGCAAACAGCGGCGCGATGAAGCACCAAACAACGATTCCCGCCACCGCGATCATACCGAAATCTGCGAAGAACTTGCTCGTGTCATCGCCAAACC
>JBBRYY010000079.1:0-13750 GCA_038237245.1 Gemmatimonadales bacterium
CAGCAGCGCCGGCCCGCGCCCCATGATCTGGACATGCCAGCGCTGCCCGCCCGCTTCCACGAAGCGGCTGGCGTGACCATTCGGCCATTGGGGACCCATCTCGACCCACGTCGGCGTCGCGCGCACGACCCGAATGTACTGCCCGCCATCGCCCCTGTCAGGGGCGTATATTCTCCCCCATGACGACCGTCGACGTTCTGGCCATTGCCGCCCACCGCGACGATGTCGAGCTCACCTGCGGAGGCGCGCTCCTCAAGGCAGCTTCCCTCGGGCAGCGCACCGCCATCGTCGACCTCACGCAAGGCGAGATGGGCTCGCGCGGATCCGCCGAGCTGCGCGCCGAGGAGGCGAGTCGCGCGGCCGAGATTCTGGGCGTCGCCGCGCGGGTGAACCTCGGGCTCCCCGACGCGGGGATCGTCAACACACCCACCACGCGCGCGGCGCTCGTGCGCATCATCCGACAGTTCCAGCCGCGCGTCGTCATCGCGCCGTCGATCACCGGCAAGCATCCCGATCATCGCATCTCGGCCGAGCTGGTGACCGACGCATGCTTCCTCTCTGGACTCTCGAAGATCGAGCCCGAGGTCCCGCGCTTTCGCCCCTTCAAGCTCCTGCACTGCCTCACCTATCGCGAGGACGCCCCCAAGCCGACATTCGTCGTCGACATCTCGGAGCAGTTCGAGCAGAAGCTCCTGGCGATCCGCGCGTACGCATCGCAGTTCGACGGCGCGACGCAGGCGGGCGAAGTCTTCCCGAACGGGGAGCCGCTGTACGACATCGTGCGCCACCAGGCGGCGCACTACGGCTCGCTGATTCGCGTGAAGTACGGCGAGCCGTTCTATACGCCCGAGACGATGCGGGTCGATGATCTGATGTCGCTGAACGTTTCTACCTTCTGATCCGGTCAATGCCACCAAGCAAGCAGACGCGCCGCGCACCGCGCCGCGATGTTCCAGTCGCTCCAGAGCAGCGTCCTTCCTACGGCGTCGCGGCGCTCGTGTCGCTCGCGATCTTCGCACTCTACCTCGCCACGCTCGCGCCGAACACCGCGATGTGGGACACGAGCGAATATATCGCCGCCGCACAGGTGCTCGGCATTCCGCATCCGCCGGGGAATCCGTTCTTCGTACTGATCGCGCACGTCTTCTCGATTCTGCCGATCGGCGGGAACGCGGCGACGCGCATCAACGTCCTCGCGGCGCTGTGCAGCGCGGCATCGGCCGGCACGTGGTTCCTCGTGGTCGAGCGCGTGGTGAGCCAGTGGCTCCCTGAGCGATGGATGCAGCTCGGCTCCGCTGCGGCCGCGGCGCTCCTCGGCGCGACGGCGTTCACGGTGTGGAATCAGAGCGTCGTGAACGAGAAAGTGTACACGGTGTCGCTGGCGTTCTTCGCGATCGTGTCGTGGCTGACCGTGCTCTGGTGCGACAACCCCGAAGGGCGCACCGCGGACCGGCTGCTCGTGCTCATCGGATTTCTCATCGCGCTCGGCTACACCAATCACCCGGCAGGATTTCTCGTCGCGCCGGCGGTGGGCGCGGCGGTGCTGTTCCGCCGTCCAACGACGTTGTTCAGATGGAAGCTGCTGCTCGCGATCGCCGCGGCGTTCGTCGTGGGGCTTACGCCATTTCTCGTCGAGCCGATTCGCGCCGGACACTTTCCCGCGATCAACGAAGGCGAGGCGACGGGATGCACGACGAAGTTCGAGCTGTCGTGCACCTTCAACGCGACGGCACGCAGCAGACTCGCCGACAACATCAACCGCGTCCAGTACGGGAAGCCACCGCTCGACGAGCGGCAGGTGTCCTTTCCCGCGCAGGTCGGGATGTTCTGGATGTACTTCGAGTGGCAGTGGCTGCGCGACCCATACGGCACGGCGCCCCGCGGGCTGCAAGGGTTGCTCGCGGGGATCTATCTCGTGCTGGGCGTCGCGGGTGGCTACGCGCACTTCAAGCGGGACCGGTACTCGTTCGGATTTTTCGGACCGCTCATGTTCACGATCACGCTCGCGCTGATCTTCTACATGAACTTCAAGTACGGCTACTCGCAGGCGCCGGAGCTCGGCAACACGGTGCCGCGAGAGGTGCGCGATCGAGACTACTTCTATTTGTGGGGCTTCTCGGCCTGGAGCGTGTGGGCGGGGCTCGGCATCGTGCTCGTGTGGGAACAGCTCGCCGCGCTGCTGTCGCCGGAGTCGGATGGGGTGGCCTCGCGCATCCCGCGCAGGAACTGGCTGCTGACGACGCCCGTCTTTTTGCTCGCGATCATTCCGTTGATCACGAACTGGCGCGCGGCGTCACGGCACGGCGACAACTTCACGCGCGACTGGGCCGCCGATGTACTCAACAGCGTCGAGCCATACGGCGTGCTGATCACCAATGGCGACAACGACACCTTCCCGCTCTGGTACGCGCAGGAAGTCGAGGGGGTGCGGCGCGACGTCACCGTCGCCGTCACGTCGCTGCTGCGCACGGATTGGTACGTGCGGCAGATGATCCGTCGCCCGATCTATCCGTACGATGCGGCGAAGGGACCTGTCGTCTATCGCGGCCGCCAGTGGCCGCTGCCCAAGGGTCCGCCGGTGAGTCTCACGCTCGAGCAGGCGGATGCGCTGCCGGAGGTCATCTCGCTTCCGCAGGCGCAGCTGTTCAAGAAGGACTCGATCGAGGCCGTGATCCCGCCGGGCGACTTCTTCAAGGATCAGATCATCGTGCTGCGTGTGATTCAGGACGGCTTTCCGAATCGTCCGCTGTACTTCACGTCGGGCTCATATCCGCGCACGCTCGGCCTGAGCAAATACATCGCGAATCAGGGGCTCGTCTCGAAGCTCTTCCCGACGCCGATCGTCGCCAGCAAGCGCTTCGTCGAGGTGCCGGGCTACGGCTTCTTCGATCTCCCGCGCACGGATTCGCTGTGGAGCGACTACAAGGCACCGGCGGCGCTGCTCGAGCGCGGCGAATGGGTCGACAAGGCATCGTCGGACATTCCGCTACGCTACGTGATCACCGCCGCGCTCCT
This sequence comes from Gemmatimonadales bacterium, assembly GCA_038237245.1. GTDB lineage: Bacteria > Gemmatimonadota > Gemmatimonadetes > Gemmatimonadales > Gemmatimonadaceae > FEN-1250. The sequence continues at coordinate 3,016 of JBBRYY010000079.1, forward strand.
GAGCGATCTGACGAGATTGCAGGGAGACTCGGCCGGCGGCGCCAAATACATGAAAACGGCGATCGACATGGCTCGCGCGGCACGCGTGGAGTCCGTACTGGGCTTCACGAAGACGGCTCCGGCGGGCGCGGACGGTCCAGCACCGCACTAACAGAGCGCGCCATTCCGCGCGGGCGGTGAGACGTTAACTTTGGGTATGCCCGCACCGGTCTACCTCGACCACTCCGCGACGACACCCGTCCGCGCGGAAGTCTTCGCCGCGATGGAGCCGTTCTACGGCCCCAAGTTCGGCAATCCGTCCAGCATCCATCGCTGGGGGCGTGAGGCGCGTGCGGCGCTCGACGAGGCGCGCGAGCGACTCGCGGCAACGCTCGGCGCGCACGCGGACGAGATCGTGTTCACCTCCGGCGGAACCGAGTCCGACAATCTCGCGATTCTCGGGAGCTGGCGTCTGCTGCGCGAGAAGAGCCCATCGAAGCGCGCGGTCGTCACGACGCCGATCGAACACAAGGCGGTCATCGCGGCCGCGCATCAAGCCGCGCACGAGGGGGCCGAGGAGCGGATGCTGGTGGTGGATGGCGCGGGGCTCGTGCGTGAGGAGAGCTTCGATGCGTTCGTGCAAGAGGACGTCGCGATCTGCTCGATCATGTGGGTGAACAACGAGATCGGCACCATGCAGCCGATCGCGGACTTCGCAGTGCGCGCGAAGTCGCGCGGCGTGCTCTTTCACACCGATGCGGTTCAGGCGTTCGGGCACATTCCGGTGAGCGCGAAGACGGCGCCCTTCGACATGCTGTCGCTATCGGGACACAAGATCGGCGCGCCGAAGGGGATTGGCGCGCTGTTCATCCGGCGCGGGACATTCGTCGAGCCGCTGCAGTTCGGTGGATCGCAGAACCGCGGTGTGCGCCCGGGGACGGAGAATGTCGCGTCGGCGGTCGCGCTCGCGCGCGCAGCGGAGCTCGCGGTGGAGGAGCTCGCGACGGAGATGCCGAAGCTCCGGCAGATGCGGGACTACCTGCAGCGGGAGCTGGAGACGCGCATTCCCGATGCGGTGGTGAATGGCGCCGGCGCGCCGCGCGCGCCGCACATCCTGAACATCTCGGTGCCGGGAACGGACAGCGAGTCGATGCTGATGGCGCTCGACATGTCGGGGGTCGCATGCTCGAGCGGCTCGGCGTGTCAGAGCGGAGCCGTCGATCCGTCGCACGTGCTCGAGGCGATCGGCGTTCCGCGCGAGCTCGCGATCGCCGCCGTGCGCATGAGCCTCGGCTCGCTCACGACCGATGCGTGCATCGAGCGGGTGGTGCAGCTCTTCCCCGCCCTCATCTCGAAGGCGCGACGCCTCGCGGGCGTCGCGAGCTGAGATGAGCGGCGAGGTGACGCGCGAGCGCGTGCTCGTCGCGATGAGTGGCGGCGTGGATTCATCGGTGGCGGCGGCGATGCTCGTCGAGCAGGGCTACGACGTGATCGGCGCGACAATGAAGCTATTCTGCTACGGCGACGAAGTCCCCGACCGCCCCTGCTGCTCCCTCGACTCGATCGACGACGCGCGCCGAGTGTGCGAGAGCCTCGGTGTTCCGCACTACGTGCTGAACATGGAGGACGCGTTCGGCCGCGACGTGCTGCAGAACTTCGTCGATGAGTATGCGCGGGGTCGCACGCCGATTCCGTGCGTGCGCTGCAACTCGTTCACGAAGTTTCGCGACCTGCTGCACAAGGCGGACGCGCTCGACGCGCAGTGGATCGCGACGGGACACTACGCGCGGGCATTTGGGGGCGAATTGTATCGGGGACTCGACCCCGCGAAGGATCAGAGCTATTTCCTCTGGGGCATCGATCGCTCGGTGGTGAGTCGGATGCTGCTGCCCGTTGGCGCGCTGACGAAGGTCGAGACGCGGGCGCGGGCGCGGGCGTTGGGGTTGAGCGTCGTGGCGGAGAAGGCGGAGAGTCAGGACATCTGCTTCGTGCCTGGTGGAGACCATACCGTCGTGCTCGCGAAGCATCTCGCGGTTGGGGATCCGGCGCTGTCGCGCGGGGATTTCGTGTTGAGCGATGGGCGGAGGGTTGGGGAGCATCAGGGTTTCGCGAAGTTCACCATCGGGCAGCGGAGAGGGCTGCCGGGCGGGTATGCGGAGCCGATGTTCGTCGTTGCGATTCGGCCTGGTGCGCGCGAAGTGGTGATTGGGCCGAGGGAGGAGCTGCTTGGCAGCGGGATCATCGCGCGGGAGATGAACTGGCTGGTGCGCGAGGCGCCGGGGATTGGGGCGCAGGTGAGCGTGCAGATCCGGCATCACGCGGTGGCGGCGAGGGCGGAGATCGTGAGGGTGGAGGGGGATGAGATCGAGCTCGCGCTGGATGAGCCGGTGAGTGCGATTTCGCCGGGACAGTCGCTGGTGGTGTATGACGGCGAGCGCGTGCTCGGGGGCGGGGTGATCGAGGCAGGGCGACGGATGCGAGTGCGGTTGCCGATTTTCGCGGCGTAGCGAGCCGGCGTTCGGCCCTGTCACCGCCGCTCTTCCATGAGCGCCAGCATGTTCCCCTCCGAATCCCTGAACGCCGCCAGCCAGAGCTCGTGATCGGGCATCTTCGCGATCATGTGCGGCTCGTCGATGAACTGTACCCCCTCCCCGACCATCTCGCGCTTGACCGCGTCGATGTCCGAGATGACGAAATAGAGCACGGATGTCCCCGCCGTCTCGCCCTCCGCGGTACTGAGCATGAGGCGCGTCCCGCCGCAGTCGAAGAACGAGAGGGTTGGGCCCGCGTCGAAGAGGTGATGCAGCCCCAGCGCGTCGCGGTAGAAATCGCGGGCGCGGGGCACGTCGATGCAGACGATCGCGATCTGGCCGATGCGGGCGCTGCTGAGTGCGGGCATGATGCGACTCTCCTCGCTCGGGTTCGGCGCCCTTGCCCCGGACGCGCAGCACATGGTTAGTTACGCAAGCTAATAAATAAGATAGTTAGCCTAGCTAACTAACAATAGTCCTCCCCCCTCGCCAACGCAAGCGTGGACACCACCAGCCTCGCCGATCGCCTCCACTCCGCGGCGATTCATCTTCTCCGCCGCCTTCGCCGCGAAGACGATGCCGCCAGCCTCCCCGCCCCCCAGCTCTCCGCCCTCTCCGTCATCGTCTTCGGCGGGCCCATCGCCCTCGGTGATCTCGCCCGTGCCGAGCAGGTGCGGCCGCCGACGATATCGCGGCTGATCGGGGTGCTGGAGGCGAGGCGGCTCGTCGAGCGCGTGGCCGACGCAACCGACGGACGCATCGTGCGCGTGCGCGCCACGCCCCGCGGCATGAAACTCCTCCACGACGGGCGCCAGCGGCGCGTTGCCGCCCTCGTTGCATCGCTCGCCGCGCTCCCCGCTCGCGACCGCGCACTGCTCGCGCGCGCACTGCCCGTCTTCGAGCATGTCGCGAGGAAGTCGACCTAACGAAGCGTGCACAGATAGGCCGCCATGTGTCGCGCATCGCTCTCGCTCACACCCAGATCGGGCATCGCCGTGCCTGGTTCCACCGAGCGCGGCGACCGAATCCAGCGCATGAGATTCTCGCCGGTGTTCGGCAGCTCCCCTGCGATGTAGCTGCGCCGCACCAAATGGATGAGCGGCGGGCCCACGAGGCCGACCGCTTTATCGACGCCGGGATTGTCGTGGCAAGTTCCGCAGCCGAACGCACTCAGGAGCAGCGCTCCCCGCGCGGGATCGCCGCCGGCGATGAGCCGGGACGGACCAGCGTCACTGCGGCACGACACCGACGACGCGACGATCGCGCACATCGAGAGCACGCGCGTCAGGCTCATTTCGCCAGCCCCGCACATGGATGCACCAGGACGATCGATACGATCTGCAGCACGATACCACCCAGAAACAGCGCGCTCACTGCAATCCCCGCGAGCGCCATGAAGCGCGACCGCCCTGCCGGTGGTGCTGCCTCGCGTGACTGGATGGCGTCCGCACCCTGCCGCTCCCGCATCATTCGCCAGCTTCGGAGTGCCGTCAGGAGCGCCAACAGGGCGACCAGCATGGCGGTGACGCTCACGGCCGCCGCCATGCCGCGCAGCCCCCCGATCACAGGCGTGGAAAGTGGAAAGCCGCCCGGGTAGCAGCTGTGCGACACGAGCGCCGTGTCGACGACCTCCTGTACCGACCACGCGATCGACGCGCCCGCAAGCCCGAACCAGAGCGCGCGCATCGAAACCGGCGCCGCCTCGCTCGCACACCCCGGCGTCGCCGTGAACGGCCCGGCGTCGCCGTGAACGGCCCGGCCCGCGACACATCCATCATTGGTGCCACCAGAAGCGCGGGGTGATGTAGATCGTGGTGAAAACGAAGAGCCACACGATGTCCACGAAGTGCCAGTACATCGACACGCTCTTGACCGCGAGATGGCGACGCGGGGTGAAATGGCCGAGCAGTGATCGCGCGAGGACGAACAGGAGCATCAGCAGGCCGATCACAACGTGCGCGCTATGAAAGCCCGTGATCGTGTAGAACATCGAACCGTACGCGTGCGACTGCGGAAGAAAGTTCGTCCTGTGATATTCCACCATCTGAATCGAGAGGAACACGGCGCCCAGCACGAACGTCATCACGGTGCCCGCGACGAGCGAGCTCCGGCTCCCCCTCCGAATGCCCCGCTCTCCCCACCAGAGCGTCGCACTACTCGCCAGCAGGATGAGCGTATTGGGTGCGCTCAGCGTGAGCGCCGGCTTGCTCACCGGTGGCCACTGCGGCGAAAAGCTGCCCAGGTAGAAGTAGCTGAACAGCAGGAAGGTGAACAGCGCGGCCTCAGTCGCGATCAACCCTGCCATCATCACGAAGCGCAGTCGCCATCGCTCACCCCTCCTCGAGCTGCGGATGATCGGGCCACAGCCATATTCCAACCGAGATCCCTGCTGCGAGCGCGCCCGCGATCGCGAGACTCCAGTTGCGAAGCAGCAGCCCCTGCGAATGAGCCGCATCTCCCGCGCCGGGAGGGTAGCGAACACGTGGAGCAGCCGATCGGTCGTTGCCACTGGCGCCTTGGCGAGCCGGGCGCGCCCATGCGCCGTGAGGGCCAGTACTATCCTCCCGCGGTCCGCCTGATCGCGCTCGCATCGAACTAGCCCGTTCTCGATCAGTCGCGTGACCACCGCCGATGCCGTGCTCGGTCCGGTAAATGTCTGGCGCCCGACGTCGCCTATCGAGAGACTCGGCGCGCCTGGCGCACGCTTTCCGAGCAGCCGCAGCACATGGAGTTGCGCGTTCGTGAGTCCGGTGCGCCGCTCGATGCTTCGCGCCGAACGGCCGAGGTCGTTGACGAGCGCGCGCAGCAGCCTGAGAGTCGCCGCGCGCTCCTCGGCGATCCCGTTTGCATTGCCGCCTCCGGCGCCTCGTTTTCCTGGCATTCGACTCGTGCGAGACTCGAAGCGCGACATGGCGTTTCGCGCCCGACTACGGACGGGAGGGACGTGGTGGCGCACCGTGATGCAGCGGCTCCGACTGCGAAAGCGCCGAATCCGCACCGATCTTCGCGTGCACGCGTTCCGCGTTCGCCGCCGAAAGGTCCGACGGCGCATCGTGGAGAATTCGCCCGACATCCTGTCGGAACGCCACGCGTTGCACCGTGGCGGATCCGCTCACCGACGTCTCTTCCGTCGCTCGAATGGATGCATGTTGTACGCGCGCCGACTCACTCTGCCGGCATCGACCGCTCAGCGCGACCGCCACCATCAGGAACTGAACGAGCACCCACCTACGCGCGCGCCCAGTCCGGGGACGCTCGAGCTGTGGCAGAGGCGCGCCTGGTTCTCGATCGCGACGATGCCGAAGCCGCGGCAGAACTTCCGCGCGATGTGATTGAACTCGTTGTCGAGCGTCGCGCCGCCCAGAGGAAAAATCGCGGGCGTCGCGTTGATGGACTTTCCGTCGGGTAGCGTCTCGATGAACGTCTCGTCGCGCGTCCTGCTCACCAACTCGGCGACACGGTCCAACGCCCACTCGATGTCGACCTCTTCCCAGTCTGTCGCGCCGGGCTTCCGGTGCACGCGAGCTGCAAGAAGGACGTCGACAATGTAGCGCCCGCATGACGAGTGTGCGCTAGCTTTTCGCCTCGTCGTCGAAGTCCAGCGACGCGGAGTTGATGCAATATCTCAGTCCGTTTGGGCCGGGCCCGTCGGGAAAAACGTGGCCGAGATGTGCATCGCAGCTCGCACACATCACCTCGGTTCGCCGCATTCCGTGCGTGCGATCATCCGCCTCGGCAACTGCGGTTCCGGCGCCGCCATCGACGGGCGCAGTGAAGCTCGGCCATCCGCAATGCGCTTCGAACTTCGACTCCGATGCGAAGAGCGGCTCGCCGCACCCGGCGCACTTGTAGGTGCCCGCGTCGGTCGTCTGCGCGTACTTGCCGCTGTGCGGGCGCTCCGTTCCCTTCTCGCGCATCACGCGATACTGCTCGGGCGTCAGCTGCGCGCGCCATTCGGCGTCGGTTTTACTCACCTTTTTCGACATGTTATTCCTCCATGAAGTCTGGATATCCGGCGGCACAAGGATGCGCATCACCGGTTTGCCATCGACATTCGAGGTGGCAAATGCACCCGGGGCGTGGCGGGATCAACCGCGACGGTGTGCGCATGTGTGAGATGTAGCAAGCCACGCCGCGATGAGGTAACGCATACTTCTTCTGATTGCGCTCTCGAAAATCCTCGGTTGTTCTTGTCGTGCTGTTTCGTCCGCCTGCTGAGCAGAAGAGGAGCGATCGGGCGTCATTTCGAAGTCCGCGTCCACCGCGTAAACAGGAATGACTGCGTCGCCCCGGTCGGAGTCCGGTGCACTTCACGAAGACTATCGCAAAGTTCGAAGCCAGGCCCCAGCTCCGCGCTCAGCGCGAACGGTGCGTACCGCACCACATCGAGGCCGCTACAGCGTGCCGGACCATCTTCGGCAAACGTCCCCATCACGAGACCGCCCCCGGGGCGCAGTGCTCTCGACAGTTGCGCGACGTATCGCGCACGATCGCCTGATTCCGTGAGAAAGTGAAAGACAGCGCGATCGTGCCACAGATCGTAGGTGCCTGGAGCAAAGGCGAAGGTCAGCACGTCGGCTTCGCGCCACGTGATCGAGCCGGACAAGTCTCCGAGCCGCACGCGAGCGGCCGCGAGCGCCGAGCCGGCGATGTCGAGGACGGTGATGCGCTGCACGCCTCGTGCGAGCAACCGCTCCGCGAGCGTCGACGCCCCACTACCGACATCGATGACTTCCGAGCGCTCACCGAGCCCTCCGCGCTCCAGCAATGCGAGTGAGGCCGCGGGTTCGGACTCGAACCAGCTCATCGTCTCTGGTGCCTGATTGGCGTACCGCGTCTGCCAGTGCTCTCTGTTGTTGATCGTCATTCGCCGATGCGTCCCGGCAGCGTGTCGGTGTAGTCCCCTCGCATCATCGTCGCCGAAGCCGGGTACGCGTCGCGAACTTCCGAAGCGGAGCGAATGTCCGTCGGAACCACATCGCGGGTCACTCGCGCAAATCGGAATGCTGGGCAGCACTGCTCGGCAGTCATCGTAGGAAGATAGAGCGCATGAATTCCTCGTGCTTCCGCGATCGGTCGCTCCAAACTCCAAAGCTCTAATGCGCGGCGTCATGCGACGCGAGGCCGCATGTTATCGACTGCCGGAGCTTGCCATAGTATTGTACACGACACCTTGGATCAGAAGATCCCGATGGTCGTCTTTCCGGACGCGAGACGTGCAAACTCAGCCCACAATCGGGCAACGCGACAAACGAATTCCATCACGTTCTGTGGTCTGAGCCAAGATGTCTCAGCGGCACCGCAAGAAGGAGTCAGGGGAAACGCGCGAGGCGGCGGGGCGCATCCCCTATTCACTCAACTCCGGTCCGACACATCCATGCCGCCGAACCAGGATACTCCGTCCATCCCGCGGCCAACGTGCGCGGGTTCAGCGTACGCATCAACATCTACGACATCGGCTCGACCTTGTGCATCCTTCGAGAGCGCTTGTAACGCCAGTGACGGGGTGGACGGCGGGGGACGAATTGGATCTCGAGATGGAATCTGGCCCGACGAGCGGTGAGGGGGCTGAGTCTCAGTTGAGCCATGGCGAATCGCAGGGGACGCGAGGAGCGCATCGAGTGCGCCACCGCGGCGGGGCACCCTGCACCCGCCTCTCAGCGAGCGCTCAGGTAACGCTCGCGTTTCCTCGCTACATTGGCTGCGCTACCTCACTGCGCGTAAATCGTTCGTTGCTGCCGACCCTGCGCGGCCACCGGCAAAGTCCATAGATGCGATTGCTGATCTGCTCACCTTCGAGATACCAACGCTGGTCGGTCGTCCCGCGTCCAAGAGCGACTCGCAAGCATCGGATTTCGCCTGCGGTGACGGCCCCTCCAGCCGTAGCGGCGTTCCGTGTATAACCGCGCTACAACCACTGCGCACCGGTGGACTGGCCAAAGCTCGCTACGGAAAGTTGCTTCGCCGCCTTCGCCAGCTTATTGCTTTGGTATCTGCGTATTCGGACGTGTGATGCGGCCAACGTTCAGAGCGCGGACGACTGAAATCGCGCTTATGGATCGGCACCCCCGCTCGGCGTCCCGCGCAAGCCGGCTAGTGGGCACCAGGCAACGCTGCGTCGGAAAAATCCGAATGTTTATCCGCATTGTGCCTTCCGGCCGCTGCTCCGATGGACACGCTCGCAATTCCCTCATGTCGCAAAACGCGGGGGTGACGCAGCGTCGTATCATCCATCTTAGCCTCGATCACGACCGCAATTCGAGTGACGCGGCCGCGCATGAACGTTAGCCCGCCGACCGATACACGCGAACGAGGCACGCTCGCCGTGTACCGGTTCTTGATCGTCCTTACCGGCGCGGTGCTGTTCGGCGTCATTCCGTTTCTGTCTGGACTCGTCGGGTCGCTCATGCTCTATGTGTTGACACGACAGCTGCACGAGCGGCTCGTGCGCGTTATGCCACCGCGCGTCTCCGCATTCACCATCGTGATCGGCGTCGTCGTCCTGCTCCTGGTGCCGGGGACGTGGCTCGTCACGACGATCGTGTCCGAAGGGACCGACTTCCTCCGTTCGTGGCGGCCGGAAGACGCCGTCACGTGGCTGTCGAGAACCCCGCTCGCCGGGTACGACCTGAGCGGTGAGATCGCTGGGGTTGTCCGAAGCCTGGTCGCCCTGATCCCCAATCGTGCGGTCGCGCTGTTCGGTGGAATAACGTCCACAGTGCTGAACGTCGTCATCGCGCTTTTCGGGCTCTACTACCTGTTGCTTGGCGGAAGCTCGCTCTGGCAGCGCGCCATACCGTTGTTCCACGGCTCCGGGCGCATCGCGGATCTGCTCGCGACGCGTTTCGCAACGGTGACGGAAGCGCTGCTGCTCGGCACCGCGCTCGCCGCGGCATTGCAGGGCATTGTCGTCGGAATCGGGTTTGCCATCGTCGGGCTGCATGCGCCGGTGCTCTGGGGTTTCATTACCGCGTGCGTGTCCATCCTGCCACTGTTCGGCAGCGCGATAGTGTGGCTGCCCGGTGTCGCAATACTTCTGGTCGGTCACCGTCCGGGTGCCGCGCTGTTCCTCGCGATCTTCGGCGGCGGCCTCGCCTCGAACATCGACAATATCGCCAGGCTGCTCGTGTTCCGGCGCGTGTCGGGCATTCATCCCATGATCACTCTCGTCGGCGCCTTCGCGGGCCTTCGCCTCTTCGGCTTGGTCGGCGTGTTCCTTGGACCACTCGTGATCTCGTACTTGTTCGAGCTGCTCACGGTGTACGAAGAGACCACGTTGGCGGTGGCGACGAATGAGCCGGCGCACACACAACACATGGATTCCGAATCGGGAGGGCTATCGTGAGAAGCGACGCGATCGTCGATGGAAGATCGCGATCTGCGGCCAGCGGATTCCCCCGTGGCTTGCTTCTGGGATGACGGACTCGTGACGGTGTGTGGTCGCGCTGGACGGAGTGGGAACGGAGCAACCGATGTGAGAGGAAATGTATGAGCAGCGACTCGGCCGTGGAGCCGACTGCCCACAGCTGGCACACGCTGGAGGTCCAGCGCGTCCTCGACTTGCTCGCGTCATCCGCGGACCAAGGGCTTTCGGCGGATGAAGTCCGTACGCGCATCGCGCAGCACGGCCCCAATGTGCTTGCGGAAGGCCGCAAGCGCGGTCCGATGCGCATACTGCTCGCGCAGTTCACCGACGTCATGGTGCTGGTGCTCATCGGCGCCGCTCTGGTCGCAGGCTTCCTGGGCGAACCGGAGGACATCGTCGCGATCGTGGCCGTGGTCGTGCTGAACGCGGTGCTCGGATTCGTCCAGGAGTATCGCGCCGAGCGTGCCGTGTCTGCGCTGAAGGCGATGGCCGCTCCGGCGGCGCGTGCGCGGCGATCTGCCGTCGATGCCATCGTGCCGTCGGAGGAGCTCGTGCCCGGCGACATCGTCCTCCTCGAGGCCGGCAGCATCGTTCCCGCCGATTTGCGCTTGCTCACTGCGCATCGACTGCGCGTGGATGAGGCCATGCTCACTGGCGAATCACAGCCGGTCGAGAAGACAATCGATCCAATCGCGAAGCCCGACCTCGCCTTGGGCGACAAGCGGAACATGGCGTACAAGGGCACCACGGTGGTCTACGGTCGCGGCCTCGGCATCGTCATCGCTACCGGCATGGGCACCGAGCTTGGCAGGATCGCCGCCCTGCTTCGTGACGAAGACGAGACTCGTACGCCGCTGCA
>JBBRYY010000080.1:0-13732 GCA_038237245.1 Gemmatimonadales bacterium
CGGTAATGAACTTCACGCGCTGGGTCATCGAGGACATCTCCTGCCAGGGCATCGCTCGCCTCACGAAAGGGCTGCCCCGACGGTAGAGTGTCACCCATCATCCCGGAATACTCTGTTACCCATCAACCCGGATTGTACCCACAAGCCGTTAACAGCTGGAGATACGGACACAAACCGAAAAAGCACGGACACAAACGGAGACTACATATCCGCTTGGTCCGTGCCTCTCATAGATGCAATCGACTTTCAATTGTTCGCGCTTTTATCGCCGGCGCGCTGCTACGTTCGCACCGCGCTGTCCGCTGCCGACGGATGCGACTGATCCGGCTGCGTGCCGTGGATCACGCCGTCCTTGTAGATCCGGTAAAGCAGGAGTGCGGCGATCACCAGCAGCGCGCCCGCGACGATGAAGAGGAACGAGCGCCCCTTCGCGCTCATCGGGCGCGGCGCGGCGATCGGCGCGAAGGTGTCGACCTCCGGGGCAGGATCCGCCTCCGCCGGCATCGCTCCCGTATTGCGCCTGCGAAACGGCGCCGTCGGTCCATCGACGAAGCGCTGGCGCGGCGTCACCGGCGTTTGCGAGCCCGGCAGCGGGAAGACCGCGTGTCCCACCGCCTCCTCCTCTTCCGCAGCCGTCAGCCCCTCGCCCTCGAAGTGTGCCACGATGACCGTGATGTTGTCCGGCCCGCCATTCTCGTTCGCACGATCGATGAGCTCCTTGCACGCGGTGAGCAGGTCGCCCTTACTCTCCTCCAGGATCTCCGCGATCTCATCCTTCCGTACAAGCCCCGACAGCCCGTCCGTGCAGAGCACCAGCGTGTCGCCCTTCCGCACCTTCTGATAGGTGAGGTCGATCTTCACCGTCGGCTCGGGGCCCAGCGCCTGCAGGATGATGTTGCGTCGCTCGCTGCGCTCCGCCTCTTCCGGCGTGAGCTCTCCCGCCTCAATGAGCCGCTGCATGAGCGACTGGTCCTTCGTGATTTGCAGCGCGACGCCGTTGCGCACGAGATAGGCACGGCTGTCTCCCACCTGCGCGAGATAGAGTGTGTCGCCGAGCAGTCCAGCGATTGTCGCCGTGGTGCCGAGCCCGCGCGACTCCGGATGCTCTACCGCATAAGCGAAGATCTTCGCATTCGCCGTCTCTGCCGCCGACTTGATTGCACGCGCGAACAGCTCGGGAGTTCGCTCAGGCGCCGAGCGCCACTGCGAACGCAGCTCCGCCTGCACGGTGAGGATCGCGAGCTCGCTCGCAACTTCGCCAGCCGCCGCGCCGCCGAGTCCGTCGGCCACCATGAAGAGCGAGCCGTGGCTGCCCAGGAGATGCGTGCGCACCTCGGGCTGCAGCGAAGCGTTGTCGGCCGTGAGGTCGGCGACGAGGAACGAGTCCTCGTTGTGATCGCGTACGCGGCCGACATCGGTTCGGCCGAACACGTTCACGATGACGTCGCCGGGCACGTCGTCTGGTTGCGGGTTGGCGCTGGTCACGGATACAAGGTATGCGAAATGGCGTTCACTTGCACTCTTGCGCTGAGAACGACCGGATTTCGCCGGCCTTCGGATGAGACGTCGCCTTCGTGATCAGGGTCAAAATCGAGCAGGCTCGCGTACGGGATGCTTCGTCGCCCGTGGTTCCCGCACGCTTGATCATAGCGCGCGACAGGTAGTAAAGCGCGGTGACGCTGTCATCGCGAGTGGGGAGCAGCGGCATCGCGCCGCGGACGGCGGTCATGGCCTCGGCCGGCTTGTCCTCGTCCACCATGCGGCCGGCAGCCTCGATCCGTGCGCGCGCCTGCTCGGCGTTCGCCGGGGGCGAGGCGGTAGTCGAGGGCGGCTGTGCTGGCGCCGCCACTGGGGAGGCAGGGGGAGCGGTCGGCGCCGCGGAGGGCGAGGTGGGGCCAGCCGGCAGCTTTGGAATGGTGCGGGCACGCGGCGGCCTGGCTCCCGCGCCGTGCGTGGTCGGCGTGACGATAGGTGCCGGCGCCGCGGCGGGCTCCGGGGGCGCCGGCGCGGGCGCCGGCGCGGTTGCCGTGACGACCGAGTCGGACTTCACGCCGGCTGCGCCACTCGTAGCGGCGGCATTGTCGCTGTCCGGCTTGGCATTGCTGCTGTCAGCGCTCGCCGATGGCGGCAACGTCGCGCCCACCGACGACGCCGCGGAATCGACGTGCGGCGCGCTCGCCACCGTCGCGCTCGCGCCATTCGTGCGCGAGCGCATGAACATCGCGCCACCCACGGCCACGACCAGCGCCGCGGCAAGAATCGCGGGTACGAGAAACCGTTCCCGCGCCGACGCGGGGGCTGGCACGACTGTCGCGGCTGCCGCCGGCATCGTCGGCGCTGCTGCCGCGCTCGAGGCCGCGCCGGTTGCCGCCCCCGGAATTGCCAGCGTCCTCGCGTTCTCCACCTCGTCCGCACTCATCCCGCGCACCGCCGCCACGATCGCCTCGCCGAACTCGCTCGCGTGCTGGTATCGGTCCGACGCGAGCCGCGACAGTGCGCGATCGATCACCGCCTGCAGCGCCGGCGGCCACACGAGATCGGTGCGCGCCTCCGCCAGCGACAGCGGACGGTCCGTGAGCCGCTTGAGCAGCGCCTCCTGCGTCGTCTGCCCCGTGAATGGCAGCATCCCCGTGAGCATGTTGAAGGTCACCAGCCCGAGCGCGTACAGATCGCTGCGACCATCGAGCGTGTCACCGGTCAACTGCTCCGGCGACATGTATTCCGGCGTCCCCACCACGAGCCCCGTGCGCGTCACCTTCTGCCCCGCGCCCTCGGCTGCCTTCGCGATGCCGAAGTCCACGACCTTCACGAGATCGGCGCCGTCGCGGCCGCGCGAGATCATGATGTTGTCGGGCTTCAGATCGCGGTGTACGATCCCGCGCTCGTGCGCGGCCTCGAGCGCGCTCGCCACCTGCCGCGCGATCTCCGCCGCCCGGGGCGCGGGGAGCGCGCCGAGCGCCTCGCAGAGCTTCGTGAGCGATTCGCCCTCGACGAACTCCATCGCGAGATAGATGAGACCATCCGACGTTTCGCCGAAGTCATAGATCGCGGCGATGTTCGGGTGGTTGATCCTGCTCGCATTCGCGGCCTCGCGATTGAACCGGCCGACGGCGTCGACGTCGTTCGCGAGCGCGGAGGTCATGACCTTGATCGCGCTCATGCGCCCCATCTTCACGTGCTCGGCCAGATACACCTGGCCCATCCCGCCCTCGCCGAGCTTGCGGATCACGTGATAGCGATCGGCGATGATGGAGCCGATGATGTCGCCGCCCGATGCAGAGCGGAGAGTCGAGCCGTCGGTGGGGCAGAACTTCGTGTGCTCGTCGTACTCCTTGCCACACTGCGGGCAACTCTTCACACACTCTCCACGCGGAGCACCTGATCGCCGAGAAGCACGCGCTGTCCGACCTTGAGCGCACGCTCGCCGCGCACCGCGATGCCGACGCCATTGCGGCTGCCGAGGTCGTGGATTATGAACGCGCCATCGACCTCGCGCAGGTCGGCGTGGCGGCCGCTCATCGTCTGGTCGTACGGAAAGGTCCAGTCGCCTGCGTCGCGCCCGATCGTGATCGTGCGCCCCTGCGCGAGATACTGGCTGTCGCGGACGCTGCCATCGCTGCGGAGCTGCGAGAGGCGCGCGATGTCCGGCGTCGGCGTGAGCGAGCCGACGCGACGCGTGCCATCGGCATCCGCGCGCGGTGCGGCGGGCGTGCCCAGGCGTTGGAACTCGAGGATCTGCGAGCCGATGAGGAGGACGTCGGTGTCGGCAAGCGAGTACGGCGCGTCGATGAACACCCAGGTGCGATTGGAGGAGCCGAGGTCGCGAACGAAGAGCGTGCCTTCGCGGAGGACGAAGCGCGCGTGGATCGGCGAGAGATACTGGTCATCTTCGAACGACAGATCGCACGCACCGCGGCCGACGGTCAGCTCGGACTCGCTCATGGCGACGGTGCGTTTGGGCTCGCCCTCTTCGTCGAGCACGGCGATGCGAGCGGTGACCTCGCTGCGCTTCGCGGTGAACGGCAGCGTCCTGGAGACGATCTTGGCCGGACCGGGGGCGCCCGGCGTTCCCTCCTCATTCTCCTGCAGCGAGGTGCCACACGTCGCGCAGAAGGTGTCGAGCTCCGGCCGGATCGCGGAGCCGCACGTCGTGCAGGACTGCGCGGTCGCGAGCTTCGCGTCAGTGCGGCGGCCGCAGTGCGCGCAAAAGGGAAGTCCCGCCTCGATGATGCTGCCACACCACGCACAGCTCACGGTCTCTCCTCCGGGCACGGGGGTGTGGGGCGTGAGCGAAAAATCGAGTGCGCGCGCGGCGCTCGACGCGCGCCGGCCGATGCTCGGCGACAGGCGATGCAGATGCGCGGATCGAGCACCGAGCGACGGCATCGAGACGACGGGCGGCGGCGCGATGCGTGCCGACTCGGATTCAGCCGCAGCACCAACCGGCTTTCCGCAATCGATGCAATACAGCGACTCGGCTGTGTTCGAGCGTCCGCAGAATGCGCAGTCAATCAAGTGTGGCCTCCAGGGAGTACCCCGGTAAGACGCGTGAATATACGGCGAGGTCAATACCAAGGGCAATGAAAGCCAGTGCTGAGAACGACTTAACGGTGATTGCCCAATCGCCCCTCTTGAGGGCAATCGAATTTTCGTGACGATTCGAGTCACGCTCATGGCTGCAATCCGCTCCCTCCGCGCGGGACGGGCGGTTAGGTTGGACTCAATGCGTTCATCTCTCGTCGGCGTCGCTGTGCTGCTCGCTGCCTGCGCAACTGCCACACCTCCCGCCGCGACCGCTCCCGCTCCGGCTCCATCTCCCAGCGTCGCCCCCTCCTCGATGCTGCCGCCGGTTCCGCTCGTGACGGGCGCGCTCAAGCCCGCCGTGATCTATCCGGTGGCGAACTCGCTGGTCGAGGCGCGCGACTCCAACTTCATCTTTGGTTCGGTGGGGAACGGGAAGGCGCAGCTGTGGATCAACGGCGCAGCGGTTCCCGTCGCACCGAACGGCGCTTTCCTCGCATGGCTGCCGGTGCCTGCGGTCGATAGCCCGCGTTACGAGCTCGTCGCGGTCGCGGGCGCGGACACGGCGCGCCTCGCGCAGCCGGTGCGGCTCAAGCCGCCCGTGGTCAAGCTCGCCCTCGATGGGCCGCTCGCGTACGACAGCGGCTCGGTCTCGCCCAACAGCCGCCTCGTGCTCCGCGACGAGGACACGGTCCGCGTGAGCGTGCGCAGCGCGCCGAACGCGAGCGTGATCTGGCGTGGCGACGCGGGCTCGGCGATGGCGCTCACCGGTGCCGGGACGACATTCGCTGCCGACATCCCCGCGCGCCAGCTCCGCGCGCGCACGGAGCTCATTCTTTCGCGCGACCGCGACACCATCCACGTCGCCATCCCTCCCGTCGGCGTCGCGCTCGCGAAACAGTGGGCCGTACTTGGTGTCGACAGCGCGGGCGCCGACGCGAGCGACGAAGAGCTCATCGGGCGCCCGATCCCGGGCGGCACGTACAAGTGGTTTTTCCTTCCTGGCACCGCGCTCGCCGTCACGGGGAAGAGCGGCGACTTCTCTCGCGTGCGACTCGACTCGCAACTCGAGGTGTGGGTAAACAGCGCCGAGCTGCATCCGCTCGCGACGTCGTGGCTCCCGCCCGCGCGCGTGGCGGGAAATGCGCGGCTCGTGCCGCAGCCGGAGTGGGTGGACCTCGTCGTGCCGATGGCTGCGCATCCTGCGTATTTCGTGGACGAGGGGACCAGCGAGCTCACCGTGACGCTCTACGACACGATGATCAACACCGACATCGTGAACTACGGCGCGAACGACTCGCTCGTGCGCGAGGCGAAGTGGACGCAGGAGGCGACCGACCGCGGCCACTTCACCCTGCAGCTGTCGTCGCCGTCGTACGGCTATCTCGCCTTCTGGCAGAACGGCGCCTTCGTGTTGCGCGTGCGCCGCCCGCCGCACATCGATCCATCATCGCCACTGCGCGGTCTCACCATCGCGGTCGACCCGGGACATCCGCCCATCGGTGCGACGGGGCCGACGGGGCTCTACGAGGCCGTGCCGACGCTCGCGATCGGCCTCGACGTGCAACAGATGCTCGAGGCGAAGGGCGCGAGAGTCTTCATGACGCGGAGCACCCCCGATCCCGTCCCCTTGGGCGACCGGCCGATCATGGCACGCAAGGCGAACGCGAACGCACTTGTCTCGATCCACCTGAACGCGCTTCCCGACGGGATCAATCCATTCACCTCGAACGGAACCGGGGCGTATTACTTCCGCTCGCACTCGGTGCCGCTCGCGCGCGAGCTGCAGCGCGCGATGGTCGCACGCATGGGGCTCCGCAACCTCGGCATCAACTACGACAACCTGCGCCTCGCGCGGCCCACATGGATGCCGGCGGTGCTCTGCGAAGGTGCGTTCCTCATGATCCCCGAGCAGGAGAACGCGCTGCGCACCCCCGAATTCCAGAAGCTGTACGCCGCCGCCATCGTCGACGGTCTCGAGAGCTACTTCCGGTCGCTGTCCGCACAATGAACGCTGGGCGAGCGCTGGCCGCGCTCGTACTGGCAGCCGTGTGCGCGGCGTCGCGCGGTGCCGCGCAGGTGATCCCGAACGCGCACTGGCGCACGATCGATACGAAGCACTTCCACATCCACTTTACGCCGGAAGTCGAGCCGGCGGCGCGCCGCGCGGTAATCACAGCGGAAAATGCGTACACGAAGCTCGCCTCGCAGCTCACTATGCCCCGCGGGCCCATCGACCTCGTCATCGCGGATAATGTCGACTTCTCGAACGGGCTGACGACCCCCTTCCCGACGAATCGTGTCGTCGTCTACGCGCACCCGCCGCTCGACGACATCTCGCTTCGCTTCTACGATGACTGGCTCACCCTGGTCATCACGCACGAGCTCACGCACGTCTTCCATCTCGATCGCACGCGTGGCTGGTGGCGCGTGGCGCAGCGCGTGTTCGGCCGCTCGCCCGCGCTCTTTCCGAATCTCTACGAGCCGGGGTGGGTGACCGAGGGGCTCGCCGTCTATTTCGAAAGCGATCTCACGGGCTTCGGCCGCGTCGATGGCACGTACGAGCCGATGATCATCGCGTCCACCGCGCGTGCGCACGGCGTGCTCGGCATCGACAAGTGGAGTCTCGCGACCACGCGCTATCCGAACGGCGACATCGCCTACGGAGCGGGCGCGCTCTTCATTGACTACCTCGCGCGCACTCGCGGCGCGCCATCGATCCGGAAGTTCGTCGAGACGTCGAGCGGCACCACGATTCCGTTCCGCCTGAACCACATGGCGGCGCAGGGCTTCGGCATCTCGTTCAGCGATGCGTGGCGGAAGTGGCGCGACAGCCTCGTCGCGAGCGCGGCGGCCGAGCAGCTGCCGATGGCCGACTGGCACGACGTGACTCAGGGGGGGTACTTCGTTGGCTACCCGCGCTGGACCAGCGACGGCTCACTCATCTACGTCGCGTCGAACGGTCGACAGTCGCCGATGCTTGCGCGCTGGTCGACGAGCGGGAAGACCGAGCGGCTGTCGCGCCGCAATGGCGTCTCGCCGAACGCACCACTGCGCGATGGCTCCATCGTGTATTCGCAGCTCGATCTCATCGACCCGTACACCGATCGCTCCGATCTCTACCAGGAGAAGGACGGACACGCGACGCGGCTGACGCACGGCGCGCGACTGAGCCAGGTGGACGCGCGCGCCGACGGAGAGCTCATCGCGGTGCAGCTCGCTCCCGGCACCACGGCGCTCGCGCGCGTGCGCCCGGACGGATCGTCGATTCGCGTGATCACCAGCATCTCGCCGGACACGCAGTGGGCCGAGCCGAAGTGGTCGCGCCACGGCGATCGCATCGCGGCGACGCGATGGACGCGCGGCGGCTTCACCGAGATCGTCATCCTCGATACCCTCGGCCACGTCATCCGCTCGCTCGTGCGCGATCACGCGTCGAATGGGCAGGCCGAGTGGGCGTTGAATGACGCGGCGGTCGTGTATGCGTCGGATCGGACGGGGGTGTCGCAGCTCTACGGCATTCGCACGGGCGGTGAGCGCGGCGACATCAGCCTTCGGCTCACGCATACGACGACTGGTGTGTTCTGGCCAGCCGTCTCGCCGGACGGCGCGTCGATCGCCGCGGCGCGGTGGGAGAGCGATGGCTTTCACATCGGCGTCGCGCCGCTGGAGGGTCGTGTGCTGCTCGGCGCGACGGGCGGACCGGTGCGCATGACGCGCGCCGATACCGCGCCGCCGATGCCACCAGCGGCGTCGAGCAGTGCGCCCGCGCACGACTACTCGCCGTGGCACTCGCTGCTCCCGCGCTACTGGCTGCCGCTCATTGGGCAGAACGATTTCGGTGACTACACCGCGGGTGCGTACACCAGCAGCAGCGACGTCGTCGGCAAGCATGCGTATGCGGCGGATGTGCTGATCGACTTCGTGCACGGCCAACACACGGGTGAGCTGTCGTACCGCTACGCGGGGCTCGGGCAGCCCGTGATCCAGGCGGACGTCATGCAGTACTGGGATGCGTATAGCGCGGTGGACAGCGGCGGCGCGTTCCTCGGCAACCTCTTTCGGCGCACTCGCGACTTCGATCTGGGGGTGACATTCAGCCGGCCGCGCGTGCGCACGAATGCGTATCTGTCTCTGTACGGCACCTACGAGGCGCGCGACTACACGACGGATCCGGCGGCGCTCATCGGGATGATCGTCGGGCTCGAGGATCCGACGCGGCGCTACTGGATCGCGTCGTCATCTGCGGGGTGGTCGAACGTGCAGCAGCCGACGCTCTCCATCTCGCCGGAGGATGGCGTGTCGCTCTCGGCGACCGGGCGGCTGAAGTGGCTCCATGGGAGCGGCACCGTCGCGTCGAAGAACATCGCGGCGGCGTTCTCGGCGTACAAGTCGCTCGACATTGGATCGGGTGCGCACCACGTGCTCGCGCTGCGCGCGGCCGCGGGTGCGGAGAATGGCGCGGAGCTCAACGAGTTCGATCTCGGCGGCGCGAGTGGCGCGGACGTGGCGGCGCTGCCGGGGATCTCGCTGGGCGCGCGACGGACGTTCGCCGTGCGAGGGTTTCCCGTGGGAATCGAGAGCGGCTCTCGCATCGTCGCGGGGTCGCTCGAGTATCGTCTGCCGCTCACGCGTCCGGAACACGGCTTCGGACTGTGGCCCGTCTTCCTCGATCGCACGTCGCTCTCGCTGTTCGGCGATGCGGGGAGCGCGAGCGGCGGCGTCGGCGTGCCGGGCGGGATTGCGGACCACTGGATCGCATCGGCGGGCGCAGAGCTCGGGATCAATCTCGCGGTGCCCTACGATGTGCCGTACCTTCTGCGCATCGGCGTTGCGGCCCCGGTGGTGAATCACTCCGAGTTCGGTGTGCGCTCCGCGAGTCTGTACGTCCGCCTCGGCTTTTCGTTCTGATTCCATCCCCCAATTGATGAGCGTGTCGTGAGCATCGATCCCCGAGCCTACATCCATCCGCTCGCCGCGGTGATCGGCGACGTCAGTCTGGGCGCGCGCGCGTCGGTGTGGCCGACGGCGGTGATTCGCGCGGACAGTGCGTCGATCGTGATCGGTGCCGATACGAATGTGCAGGATGGCGTGGTGCTGCACGTCGACCGGGGATATCCGCTCGTGGTGGGGGCGCGCGTGTCGATCGGGCATCGCGCGGTGCTGCACGGGGCGACGGTGGAGGATGACTGCCTGATTGCGATGGGGGCGATTCTTCTCAACGGGGTCGTGGTGGGCGCAGGATCGCTCGTGGGAGCGGGAGCGGTGTGTCGCGAGGGAATGCGCATCCCGCCGAGGTCTGTCGTGCTGGGGGTGCCGGCACGGGTGGCGCGTGAGGCGACGTCGGAGATCACGGATCGGATTCGAAAAACGATGGAGAGCTATTTATCGCTTCAGGAGGAATATCGGGCGGGAAAATACCCGTTGATCGGCACGTGAAAGCGGGCAAGGGTGGGGACTAGGGGGTTGAAATGATCGGAGGAGCGGGTGGGGGAGGGGTGGTGGCAGGAACCGCGCGGTTACGCTGGAAGGTGGTACGGCGTCGGGAGTTGGGAGCTTTTGCGATGGGAGAATCGACGAGGTAACCGGTGGAAGACTTGCAGAAATGCGGAGCATTGTGGAGGGAATGTTGATGACCTCAGTCACTTTCGCATTTGTGATGTGGATAGCGTAACTCGTTGCAGCATAGGAGTTTACGAAATGCCTTGCGCGGATACACGAACCCGGGTATTGTCCGCCCCCACGACATCGCGCCGTTTTTTTCGCTCTCCCTTTTCCATCGCTTTTCTGCTCACCGCCTCGTAAGCCGCCAGCACTGGTTCCGCTATATTTCAAGCGTCTCGTTCGACAAGGAGTTTTCCGATCATGGCCCATCCCGCTCGCCCCGCCGCACCGGCAGCCCTCAGCAAGAACGCCCGGATTGTCCTCGAGAAGCGCTATCTGGTGAAGGACAAGACGGGAGCGCCCACAGAGCAGCCGGAGGATCTCTTCTGGCGAGTCGCAACGGTGGTGGCAGAGGCGGATCGGCGATATGGCGCGAGCGAAGGTGCGACGGCGGCCGTGGCGGACGAGTTCTACCGTCTCATGACCGAGCGTCGCTTCGAGCCGAACTCCCCAACGCTCATGAACGCCGGCCGCCCGCTCGGGCAGCTCTCCGCGTGCTTCGTGCTACCGGTCGACGACTCGCTCTCGAACGGACAGACCGGGATCTACGACACGCTTCGCTCGATGGCGCTCATTCATCAGTCGGGTGGCGGCACGGGGTTCTCCTTTTCGCGTTTGCGTCCGAAGGGCTCCATGGTGCGCTCGACCACCGGTGTCGCATCGGGGCCGATCTCCTTCATGAAGCTCTACGACGCGTCCACCGATGCGGTGAAGCAGGGGGGCACGCGTCGCGGCGCGAACATGGGGATTTTGCGCATCGATCACCCGGACATCATGGAGTTCATCGCGTGCAAGGAAGACCTCACGCAGATCGTGAACTTCAACATTTCGGTCGCGGTCACTGCGCAGTTCATCGAGAAGCTGCGCGCCGGCGAGTCGTACGACCTCATCGATCCGGTCACGAAGGAAGTCACGGGCCAGCTCGACGCGAAGATGGTGTGGGACCGCATGATCGAGGGCGCGTGGCGCACCGGTGAGCCCGGGTGCTTCTATATCGATGAGGCGAACCGTTTCAACCCCGTGCCACACCTCGGCCCGTACGAGGCGACCAACCCGTGCGGCGAGCAGCCGCTTCTCCCGTACGACGTCTGCAACCTCGGCAGCATCAACGTCGGATACTACGTGGTCGACGGCCGCATGGATTGGGATGCGTTCAAGCGCGACATCCAGCTCTCCACGCACTTCCTCGACAACATCATCGACGTCAACAAGTATCCGCTTCCCGAAATCGATTCGCTCTCCAAGCGCATCCGCCGCATTGGCCTTGGGCTCATGGGCTTCGCGGACATGCTGGTCAAGCTCGCGATTCCGTACGATTCGCCGGAAGGCGTGGAGATGGGCCGCAAGGTGATGGAGTTCCTCGACGTCGAGTCGAAGCGCGAGAGCGAGCGACTCGCCAACGATCGCGGCCCGTTTCCCGAGTGGGCGCGCTCGATCTGGGGCCCCGACGAAACGTGCGCGCGCGACGCGGACGGCAAGCGCGTGCGACCGATGCAGATGCTCCGCAACTGCAACGTCACCACCGTCGCGCCAACGGGCACGATCTCCATTATCGCCGGCTGTTCGTCAGGACTCGAGCCGCTGTTCGCCGTCGCGTTCATGCGCAACCAGGCCGGCGTCATGATGCCGGATGTGAACGAGGACTTCGTCGAGATCGCGAAGCGCGAAGGGTGGTACAGCGAGGCGCTCGTCGAGAAAATCGCGCGCACCGGCTCGGTCGAGCACAACGAGATTCCGTCACGCTGGCAGCGGGTGTTCGTCACCGCCAATCAGATTCCCGCCGAGTGGCACATCCGGATGCAGGCGGCGTTTCAGCAGCACTGCGATTCCGCGATCTCCAAGACCACGAACTTCGCGCACACCGCCACCAGGGAAGACGTCCGCACCATCTACGAGCTCGCCTATGCGCTCGGATGCAAGGGCGTCACCGTCTATCGCGACGGCTCGCGCGACAACCAGGTGCTCTCCACAGGCGCCACCGAGCACGCCGCGTCCGTGCGCGACGGCGCGTCCGTCGACTCCAAGCGCGAGCTCGGTGAGTTGCACGGCACGCTCGCCGAATCGAACGTGGAGATCGAGCGACTCAAGCGTGCGCTGTACGAGAGCGAGGCGGAGAATCTGCAGCGCCGCGCGAAGCGCTCGCGCCCGGACAAGCTCCGCTCGACGTCCATCCGCAAGGAGACGCCGCTCGGCGTGATGTTCGTCCACATCACCGAGGATGATCGCGGGCAGCCGTTCGAAGTCTTCGTCACGCTCGGCAAGGCCGGCGGCGCGGCGATGGCCGATGCGGAAGCGGTGGGACGCCTGATCTCACTCGCGCTTCGCTCGGGAATCCCGCTCATGCAGATCCATCGCCAGCTGCGCGGCATCAGCTCGGATCGCGCGGTGGGGCTCGGACCGAACAAGGTGCTCTCGATGCCCGACGCAATCGGTCTGGCGCTCGAGGAGTGGTTCCGCGACAAGCAGGGGGTGCAGCAGGAGCTCCTCACGGATCATACGTCGGGGATCGGCGACTCGATTCCCGCGCGTGAGCAGATCACGGTCCAGAGCACGCCCGCGAATCAGATTCAGATGACCTTCGAGTCGGCGAACGGCGGCGGCAGCGAGTCGTTCATCGGCACCTGCCCGGACTGCGGATCGCAGCTCGAGTTCGCCGAGGGTTGCGTAAAGTGCCACGTGTGCGGGTTCAGCGAGTGCGGGTGATGTAGCGCGCAGTCGATGCCGTTGCACAAATCGGGGGAGCAGCGCTCAGCGCGGCTCCCCCGATTTGCTGTGCTCTTGCTTCTCCCCAACATCCCCCTGCGCAGTACTCGCAGGTGAAGATGTAGAAAAACTTCCGTGCGGGGAGTCGTGGACACGCACGCGATGGGAAGCGCGAGCAGGAACAGCGCCAACGTCCGTGCCGACAGCTCTCCCATCGCCAACACGCCATTCACAGCGCGGCGCCGAAAAGGCGTCCTACGAGTGTCGACACACCCATCGCGAGCGATCCCCAGAGAACGACCCGCATCGCCCCGCGAGTCATCGACGCACCGCCCACGCGCGCCGCGATGGCGCCGAGCAGCGCGAGAAGCACGATCGAGGACGCCGTCACGACACGAGTCGCGTAGCCCGGTGGAATGACGGCCGACAGGAGAACGGGAACCAGCGCGCCGCACGCGAACGACACGGCGGACGCAAGCGCCGCCTGCAGCGGACGCGCCAGGGTGGCGGCAGAGAAGCCAAGCTCATCGCGCGAGTGCGCCTCCAGCGCATCCTTCGCCATGAGCTGCTTCGCCACCTGCGAGGCGAGCGCGGCATCCAGTCCGCGAGCGACGTAGATTGCCGCCATCTCGGCTTCCTCACCCGCGTTGTCCCCGGCAAGCTCGCTTCTCTCGGTAGCGACGTCCGCCTGCTCCGTGTCGGACTGCGAGCTGACTGAGACGTATTCGCCGGCGGCCATCGACATCGATCCGGCGACGAGGCCGGCGACGCCCGCAATCAATACCGACGAATGCGATGTGCCCGAGGCGGCGACTCCGAGCACGAGACTCGCCGTCGAAATGAG
>JBBRYY010000081.1:0-13618 GCA_038237245.1 Gemmatimonadales bacterium
CATCCCCGCCCCTGCGGCGGCGACCTCGCGCGCCGACCTCCACTCCGACTACGACATCGAGGCGGAGCTCTCGGATGCGATCGCCGAGGACCTCGAAGCGCGCAGCTTTGCGCGCAACAGGAAGCCGCGCAAGCCGATCGGTACGGTGAAGCTTGGCAACGAGACCGTCGTCGTGTGCGACGACGGCTCCACGTGGCGCAAGAGCGAGCGCGGATGGCGGCAGGTCACACCGCTGCCAGGCACGCCGGTACTCTCACGCGAGCCAAGGATCGAGCGCGCTGGGTAGCTCGCCCGCTCGCCATTCGCTCGCTCGCTAGGCGGCCGCTGCGCCCGCGAGCTGGGAGGTACAGTTCGGACAGCGCGTCGCCGGGATCGGAATCTCCATCGCGCAGTACGGACACTTCTTCGTTGCCGGCGGCGGCACTGGCGCGTGCACGAGCTTGCTCACAGCGCGCACGATGAGAAACGCGCAGAAGCCGATGATGAGGAAGGACACGACATTGTTGACGAAGACGCCATAGTTGAGCGTCGTCGCGCCTGCAGCCTTCGCCGCGGCAACCGACACGTACGGACCTGCTGCCGTCGCACCGTCCTTCAGTACCACGAACTTGTTCGAAAAGTCCATGCCGCCCGTCGCGAGGCCGATCGGCGGCATGATCACATCGTCGACGAGCGACTTCACCACAGCACCGAACGCGATACCGATGATCACTCCGACGGCGAGATCGATCACGTTGCCGCGCATGATGAACGCCTTGAAATCCTTGACCATGTGCACGGTCTCCTAGTAAGAGTCGAGCGCCTGCTGAGCCGCGAGCATCGAAAGGCTGAGCACAATGTACGGCGATTCGAGAATCGCGCGAGCGATGGCGAGCTAAGCTGTGGGCATTTTACAGGATGCGTACGGGCCGCTACTTGACGAGAGCGGCAATGTTGGGGCATTACACCAGTCCGATTCCTCAACCGAGGTGCTCAATGTTCTCCGCCCATCGTACGCGCGCACTCGCCACGCTTGCCGCCGCGTCGATACTCGCCATCGTCGCCTGCTCCGAGCAGGCACCGCTCGCACCACGCACGGACGCCAGCGTCGCCAGCGCCGCCTCGCAGTCCGCGCTCTCGAAGGTCGGCGCGGGGCGTCGGCTCATCGCGCTTAAGGACGGCCGTCCCGCCGCCGCCGTCATCGCGCGCATCCGCGCGCTCGGCGGAACGGTTTCGCGCTCGCATGAGGGCGCGGGACTCGTCGTCGCCAGCGGGCTCACGGACGCTGCGGCCGCATCGCTCGCGACGCACGCCGACGTCTCCGACGTCCTCAAGGATCGCATGGTCCAGTGGATTGCGCCGAAGGCGATGAGGACGGGATCGGTCAAGTCCTCTGCGGCGGGAGCCATCGCCGCGAAACTCGGCCGCGCGCCGGACGATCAGAGCGGCGCGGAGTTCTTCCCCCGGTTCCAATGGAACATGCGCCAGATCCGCGCATCGAACGTCTGGTTGCTCAAGGATGGACACGGCAAGGGCACCACGGTCTGCGATCTCGACACGGGGATCGACCCTACGCACCTCGATCTTTCCGGAAAGGTCGACGTCAACATCAGCACGTCGATGGTCGTGACCGAGCCAGACATCGTCGACTACAACGGACACGGCACCTTCGTCTCGAGCCAGATCACGACGAACGGGCTGGGCATGGCCTCCGTCGCTCCCCAGGCGACACTGTGCCAGGTGAAGGTGCTCGACGCGACGGGATCGGGGCTGCTCTCCGATGCGATCGCTGGCGTGATATACGCTGCAGATGCGAAGGTCGACGTCGTCAACATGAGCTTCGGCGCGTACTTCACGCTCCGCGATCCCGACTTCAGACAGATCGTGCAGGACTTCCAGCGCGCAGTAAACTACGCGCACCGCAAGGGCGTCACACTCGTCGCCGCCGCGGGCAATGGTGACGATCTCGGCGTCGGCATCGACCTCGCCACGGATCAACGCAGCCTTTTCCAGCTCCCCGCGCAACTCAACAACGTGATCAGCGTCGGCGCGACCGCGCCGCACGCGCAGCAGCCCGGGACCTTCGACAACCTCGCGACGTATTCGAACTACGGCTATCCTGGCACCGACGTCTTCGCGCCGGGCGGCGACTACACCGATGGCAGCGTCATCGAGGATCTCATCATCGGCGCGTGCAGCAGCTACTCCGATCCGCAGTGCGCTGATGGCCGCACCTACTCGATCGGCGCGGGAACGAGCTTCGCGGCTCCGCTCGTTGCGGGCGAAGCGGCAGTGATCGAGTCGGATACGCCGGGCCACAAGGCGGATCTGGACGCGTGTATCATTCGCAGCGCGGACAAGCTCAGCCGCCGCGTTCCCGATCGCGTCTACGGCTTCGGACGCATCGACGTGCTCGGCGGCATCCACTGCAGAAGAATCGACTAGCGAATAGGGGGCCGCGGGCGAGCGACGAGCTCGTCCGCGGCACTTCGCCCCGCGGTACTATCCTGCAGGGATGCGACGCGAGGGCATGGAGCGTGCACTTTGCGCTCTGATATCATCGCTGCATCGTGCGCGCTGACCCAACAGGCCCAGGAGTAGCCCCATGTCATTGAAGAACGCGGAGGTCGTGTCGATCCTCAACGAGTTGATCGAGACCTGTGAGAATGGACTGCAGGGATTCAAAACCGCGAGTGAAGCGGTCGAGAATCCGACGGCGAAGGCGCTGTTCGCCTCTCGCCTTCCGAACATCCAGCGAGGCGAGTCCGAGCTGCGGGCCGAAGTTCGCCGACTCGGAGGCGATCCGGACACGCGCGGCACGATCGCGGGCGCCGTCCATCGCGCCTGGATCGATCTCAAGTCCGCCGTCACCGGGAAGGACCAGGAGGCAATCGTGATGGAGTGCGAGCGCGGCGAGGAGCACGCGGCGCACGTCTACGAAGACGCCCTTCAGAAGGATTTGCCGCTCGATACGCGCGCGATGGTCGAGCGCCAGTATCGCGGCGTGGTGGAGAACCTCAATCGCGTGCGCGCGCTGAGCAAGGATCCGTCCTCGGCGAGCATCGACGGCGTTGCAGTGCCGGCGCGCAAGCCGGAGAGCGAGACCCGCCCCTCCGCCTAGCGTCTGCAAGGCTAGGTCAGGTACGTGCCCGCGCCGCGATTTCCTTTGCGGCGCGGGCACTCTCGCATCCGCTCTTGCCGCACGCCGAATCGGGCGCTATCTCGGTAGGTCCCCCGCAGAGATTTCTCCAGTCATCGAGGTCCCGTTGTCGCTTCGTCCCCCGAGTCGTCACCCGCGCGCCGTGACGCACCTCCGCGCCCGCGCCGCACTTCTCTTCTTGTTCGCCGCCGGCGCTCTTCAAGCGCAGAAAATTTCCTACCCTGGCTCGATCACGGAGGACACCGTCGCCTGGCATGGGCTGAAGTGGCGTGACATCGGAATCTTTCGAGGCGGCAGAAGTATTGCCGTCGCGGGATCGGCCAAGCGCCCCTTCGAGTACTGGATGGGCACGACAGGGGGCGGCGTCTTCAAGACCATCGACGGCGGCAACAGCTGGTCGCCGGCGAGCGACGGCTACTTCGGCGGCACCATCGGCTCGATCGCGGTGAGCGGATCCAACCCGGACATTGTCTACGTCGGCACGGGCGAGCATGCGATTCGCGGCAACGTCGCGCACGGTGACGGAATGTTCAAGACGACGAACGCCGGCAAAACGTGGAGCTACGCGGGGCTCTCGACGACGGAGCAGATCTCGCGCGTGCGAGTGCATCCGACGAATCCCGACATCGTGTGGATCGCGGCCTTCGGTCACGTCTATGGCCCGAACCCCGACCGCGGGATCTTTAAGACCACCGATGGCGGAAAGAGCTGGCGCAAAGTCCTCTTTCGCAACGATTCGACGGGCGCCGCCGACCTCGCGCTCGATCCCACGAACCCCGATGTACTGTACGCCACCTTCTGGCAGGCGTACCGCACGCCCTGGTCGCTGTCGTCCGGCGGAGCGGGCTCGAGCATCTACAAGAGCACTGATGGCGGCGAGCACTGGAAGGAGATCACCCGCAACAAGGGATTGCCTCCCGGCCTGCTGGGCCGCATCGGCGTCGAGGTCTCGCCGTCGAAGCCGTCGCTCCTGTGGGCGCTGATCGAAGCGGATTCGGGTGGGCTCTACAAGTCGGACGATGCGGGTGACAGTTGGCGCTTCATCAACGGGGACAATCGAATTCGTGAGCGCGCATGGTACTACACGCGCATCATGGCGGATCCCGTCGACACGAATCTCATCTACGCGCCGAACGTGTCGCTGATGAAGAGCACGGATGGCGGTCTGCATTTCGCGAAGCTCAACGAACCGCACGGCGACGACCACGATCTCTGGATCGCACCGAACGACGGCACGCGCATGATTCAGTCGAGCGACGGCGGCGCGAGCGTCACGTATACGCGCGGCACGACGTGGACGGATCAGGATTTTTCCACGGCGCAGTTCTATCACGTCACCACCACAAATCACTTTCCGTATCGCGTGTGCGGCGCGCAACAGGACAACTCCGGCGTCTGCGGGCCGAGTCGCTTCCCCGGCGGCATTCCGCGCAGCGAGTGGTACGATGTGAGCGGAGAGTCAGGCTACATCCAGGCGCGTCCGGACGATCCCGACATCACGTACGGCGGCGACAACAGCGGCTTCATCGGCCGACTCGACCATCGCACCGGCTTCATGCGCGTCATCAACGTCTGGCCCGACAGCCCCGACGGGCATCCCGCGATCGAGGCGAAGTACCGGTTCCAGTGGACGGCGCCGATCCTCGTCTCGCCGCATGACCCGCACGTGCTCTATACGGGTGGCAACCGACTTTTTCGCACGCTCACCGAGGGACAAAGCTGGACGCCGATCTCTCCCGACCTCACCAGACACGACCCCGCGACACTCGGTATTTCCGGCGGTCCGATCACGTCGGATCAGACGACAGCAGAATATTACGGAACGATCTTCGCGCTCGCGGAATCTCCGCTGGTGAAAGGCGAGCTGTGGACCGGCTCCGACGACGGACAGCTGCATCTCTCGCGCGATGCCGGCGTCACCTGGAGCGACATCACGCCAAAGCAGTTCGGCGATTTCACGCGCGTCTCGAGCATCGAGCCGAGTCACTTCGCGCGCGGCACCGCGTACGTCGCGGTGAACCGGTATCAACTCGAGGACATGACGCCGTACATCTGGAAGACGACGAACTTCGGCAAGAGCTGGACGCGCATCGATGGGGGCATCCCTGCGACAGAGTTTCTTCGTGTCGTGCGCGAGGACCCGGTGAAGAAGGGATTGCTGTACGCCGGAACGGAGCGCGGCGTGTGGGTGAGCTTCGACGATGGCGGCACGTGGAAGTCGCTGCGACGGAATCTCCCGATCGTGCCGGTGCACGACCTCGCGATCAAGGACAACGATCTCATCGCGGCGACGCATGGCCGCGGCTTCTGGATTCTCGACGACATCTCACCGCTTCGGCAGATGAGCGACGCGAGCTCCGGAGTGCACACGAAGCTCTACAAGCCGAAGGACACGTGGCGTGTGCTCTGGGGAAATCCGCAGCCGCCGGATCCGACGCGCCCGGTCGGGATGAATCCGCCGGACGGCGCGCTGATCTACTACTCGATCGCCGAGCCGCACCAGCTCGTGACGATCGACATCCTCGACGCGCGCCACAAGCTCATCAAGTCGTTCTCGAGCGTGCAGGACTCGATCGCGCGCGTCGATAGTGTGCACGGTGACAGCGTCCATCACGCGACCGTGGACAGCACGAGGCGCGCTCTCAACGACTCGCTCGTGCACGCCGGAAAGCAGCCCGACACCTCAAAGATCGAATACGGCGGCGAGGAAGAGGGACTTGGCGAAGACGAGAAGCCGTGGCCGCAGCGCGTTCCCCCCGCGCCGCGTGCTCCCGACAAGCCGGGGCTCAACCGCTTCGCGTGGAATCTCCGCTATCCCGACGTCGCGGGCTTCGCGGGAATGATGGACATCATTTCCGATGGACCCATCGCGCCTGCGGGACGCTACTGGGCGCGCGTGCACGTGGGACCGTGGGTGGACTCCGCGAGCTTCGTGTTGAAGGAAGATCCGCGAGTGAAGGCGACACCCGCGGAGCTCGTCGCTCAATTCACGTTTCTCCAACAGATTCGCGACACGGTGACCGCCGGGACGAGGGCGGTGATCACGATCCGCAACGTGCGCGCGCAGCTCGACGACCGGCTCGCATCAATGCGCGGAAGCGACAGCGCGGCAGTCGCCGCCGTCGCGGGCGTCCTTCGCGATTCTCTCGCGGCAGCGGAGGCGCGTCTCTACCAGGTGCGGCTGCGCGCGGATGAGGACAACCTCAATTTTCCCGCGGCGGCGGTGGAGCGGATCGCCGGGTTGACCGGCTCCGTATCGTCGACGAGCGCGCGACCCACGGATCAGGAGGTGGGGGTCTTCAGGCAGTTCGCGCCGATCCTGCAGAAGAATCTGCTCGCGTACAAGCGCGTGCTCGCGACGGAGATTCCCAAGATCAACGCGAAGCTGCAGGAGCTCGGTAAGCCCGCGATCGTGCCGCAGGCAAAGGAGCTTCGTCCCCCGAAGACGATCGCGTCGACGAGAAGCGCGCACATGTAACCGCGCGCGCCGGCGCGCTGCTATCTCGGGAGCGCGTCGGGAAAGAGAGCGCGCATCACCGCGTCCGCGACCACGGCGCGCAGCATGCCGAACTTCGGCGTGTCGCGCGTCGGGTTCACGCGGTTGGTGAGCAGCACGATCACGATGTCTCGGGTCGGATCCACCCAAATCGACGTGCCGGTGTATCCGGTGTGCCCGAAGCTGCGCGCCGACATGTAGCTCCCAGCCGAGGAATTCTCCGACGGCGTGTCCCAGCCGAGTGCGCGCGATGACCCCTCGGGCTCGTTCTGCCGGACGGTCCACGTCGCGAGCTCCGCAGGCGGCTGAAGCGCGCCGGGAACGCTGCGCCCGAGCGAGCCCGCGAGCACCCACTCGCCGAAGCGAAGCAAATCGTCGGCATCGCTGAACAGTCCCGCATGACCGGAGACGCCGCCGAGCCGCCACGCGTTCTCGTCGTGCACGTCGCCGCGCAGCGCGACGGTCGGGCGCCCGGGCACATTCTCGATCTCCGTCGACGCGATCTCGCTGCGCCACTCGCGCGGCGGCAGATAGCGCATGCGCGTGAAGCCGAGCGGCGCCGCCACACGCTTGGCGAAAAGCACGTCGACGCGTTTGCCGTACTGTTGCTCGAGAATCGTCGCGAGCGTGATGTAGCTGAGGTCGGAGTAGACGAAGCGCGCGCCGGGCACGGTGTCGAGGTTGGCGCCAAGCGCTCGCGTGAGGGCGTCGCGTCTGCTTCCACGGTGCTGCCAGAGCGGGGGCACGGGATCGGGCGGTAGTCCCGCGTCGTGAAGCAGGAGATCGCGCACGCGCACGCGCGACTTCTCGCCGGTGCCGCGCGCGAATTCGGGAAGGTAGTGCACCACGGGCGAGTCGAGGGCGAGCTTCCCGTCTTCGACGGCCATCATCGCGAGCGTCGTGATTGCTACGACCTTGGTGAGCGACGCCATGTCGTAGATCGTGCGGCCATCGGGGGGACGCGGATCGTCGACGGCGAGCTGCCCAATCGCGTGCTCGAAATGCAGGCCGCCTGCGGAGACCGCAAGCACGGCACCGGGAGCTGCGCCCGCGGCGATCGCAGAGTCGAGGGTGCGGGATGCCGGGGCGAGCTGCATCGAGAGCGCGGCGCTGAGCGGGATCGGCACCGAGTACGGCAGCGCGGAGTGCGCGCAACCGCTGGTGACGAGGATCACAGCCATTGCGAGCGCGCGCGCGAGAGACGAAGCGGTGAGACGCATCGATCGAAGCTAACTCGCGCGGCTGTGCCCTCGCGAGTCGTGTGCCGATGAAAAACGGGTGGACGCGGAAGCGCCCACCCGTCATCCCTCGTTCAGCGACGGACTAGAACGCGAAGCCCGCCATCACAGAGAACACCTTGTTCTTGGAATCGGAGCTACTGAATACCTTGGTGAAGCCCATGCCATAGCGTGCCTGGACGCTGAGCTCTTCCTTGCCGACCTTGAAGCCGAGGCCAGCGCCAACGACTCCGCTCACGTCCACGGACTTGGCATTCTCGCCAGCGAACTCGGTGCACGAAGCATTGTTGCTGCCCTGCGTGAGCTCGCACTTCACACGAAAGCCCACGGACGGCCCGAGAGTAATGAAGGGAGCAACGGGCGCGTGTGTCGGAAAGTCGTAGCGGAGAAGCACGGGAACCTGCACATAGTCCAAATGGAGGACGACGTCGCCGCCTTCCATACTCAGCTTGGCACCTTGCTGGGAATACAGACCATCGATCTCGACTCCGAAATTACTGCCGAGCGTAATGTCCGCGGACAGACCACCCACGAACGCCGTGCGCGTCTTGGCGCCGTTGGCGTCGCTGCCGGAAAGATTGGCGAAGTTCGCACCGGCCAGTACACCCCACTGCGTGTGCGGCACAACGGACTGCGCAGATGCGGTGGAGACGCCGGCGAGAAGCAGGATCGCGGATGCAGCGATGATGTTGCGACGGTTCATATAGTCCCTGTTTGGTGTGAAGACGGTCGCGAGGGCGCTCGGGGCATCTCGCCCCTGTCGCCTGCACGGATCCGCGAAAGGGGCAGCCCGTGCAACCGTGAATAAGACGATCGAAGGGTGTGGAAAGTTTTACATCTATGACTACTATGTCCTAGCCGGCGAAGTCCCTGCGTCGTATGGGTTTACGCTAGACGAATGCCGTTCACTGGATCACTCGTTTTGACGCAGCGCTCACTCAACGGCTGGCCCCCGGCCGGGGACCCCGACTCAGCTCCAAACCATGTTTCCGCCGACGATGTCCGAGTAGTCGTACGCGTGGTTGCCCGGCTTTCGCTCACCCCGCACGCGCCGCATCTTGAGTGACAACGGTGTAAGCGGCCCGTACGTAAGCTGAGTGCGGCAGCTCTTTCGCTCGCGCATCCCAAGCCCGCTCAATCATGATGACGTCGCTCACACGATCCCTGGCCATGCTGACGGTCGCCTTCGCGATGGTGGCCTGCGCCAGCCAGAGCACCGCGAATCGCGGCGCCGCACCACCCGCTCTCGCGCAGGCGCAGGGCGAGGCTGCCGCGGTCGCCCGCGCCAAAGCGGACAGCATACGCAATCCGTACACGGCTGCGGATGTGCACTTCATGCAGGGGATGATCGGTCATCACTCCCAGGCAATCGCGATGGCGACGTGGGCGCCCACACACGGCGCGAGCGCATCGGTGCGCACGCTGGCGGAGCGCATCATCAATGCGCAGCAGGATGAAATCTTGACGATGCAGACGTGGCTCGGCGACCGGAACCAGACCGTGCCCGCGGCGGGCCCGATGAAGATGATGATGAATGGAAAGGAGGAGGAGATGCTGATGCCCGGCATGCTCACCGCCGCGCAGATGCACCAGTTGGATCTCGCGAAGGGACCGGACTTCGACCGGCTCTTTCTCACCGACATGATTCAGCATCACCGCGGCGCTGTCTCGATGGTGAAGGACCTCTTCGCCACTTATGGCGCCGGACAGGATGAACTGATTTTCAAATTCGCTTCCGATGTGAACGTCGATCAAACGACGGAGATCGCGCGCATGGAGCGAATGCTCAACTCCTTCGCGCTCGAGAAGAGCACGCAGTGATCTTCCGCAGCACCCGCACCCGTCTGCCCTACCCCGCCCCCCTGGAGGATTTCGCAATGGCATCAGTTCTACGTCCGATCGCCGTCCGCCGCCCCGCGCTGCCCCTCGCAATTGCGGTATTGCTGACGGCCGCATGCAGTCACTCGACGTCCTCGATGGGCGCGAGCGGCGTCGCGCCGTCACCGAACCAATCCGTCGGCGCGCCGAGCCCCGATCCGCGCATTGGTCTGCGCGCAGGGCTCATGGATGCGCAGGAAGCGACGTGGAATCTCCGCGTCCTCTCGCGCACGCAGCCGTCCGCAAAGTTCGCCGGCATCACGAACTCCGATCTCGCCTTCACCGGGCCGTACGCGATCCAGGGTAGCTACGCCGGCTACCAGATCTGGGACATCTCCGATCCAAGTCACGTATCGCTCAAGACGGCGTACTTCTGCCCGGCCTCGCAAAGCGATGTCTCGGTCTACAAGAATCTGCTCTTCGTCTCGGGTGAAGGGCTCACGGGGCGCGTCGACTGCGGCGCCGAGGGCGTGAAGGATACGGTGAGCAAGGAGCGCCTCCGCGGCCTGCGCATCTTCGACATCACGGACATTGCGAACCCAAAGAACGTCGGCAACGTGCAAACGTGCCGGGGCTCGCACACGCACACGGCGCTGGTCGATCCGAAGGATCCGGACAACGTCTACATCTACATTTCGGGCTCGTCGCGCGTTCGCTCGCCCAACGAGCTTCCCGGTTGCTCCAGCGCTGCGCCCGATCAGGATCCCAACTCGGCGCTCTTCCGCATTGAAGTCATCAAGGTGCCGCTCGCGCACCCCGAGCAGGCGGCGATCGTGAGCTCGCCGCGCATCTTCAACGATCTCACCAAGCCCGCGCGCCACGGCGAGTCGGCGCTGGACATCGAGCAGGGGAAGAAGGAGATCGCGGAGGCAAAGGCAAAGGGGGCGTTCACCGCGGTGATCTTCGACGAGGAGCGGGTGCTCCCGAGCGGAATGATCAAGCCGGTACTCGACAGCATGGTGACCGCGCGCGGCGGGAGTGGCAATCCGACGGCGGCGGACAGCGCGGCGCTTCGCGCGGCGCTTCCGGCGATGATGGCCAAGCGTTTCGCGCCGACACCGGGCACCGAAAATGCCGGGCCGACGCAGTGCCACGACATCACGGTCTATCCGGCGATCGGTCTCGCCGGCGGCGCGTGCGAGGGCTACGGGCTACTCCTCGACATTCGCGATCCCGCGCATCCCGTGCGCCTCGCGGCAGTCTCCGATTCCAACTTCTCGTACTGGCACTCCGCGACGTTCAACAACGATGGCACGAAGGTGCTGTTCAGCGATGAATGGGGCGGCGGTGGGCAACCGAAGTGTCGCATCACGGACAAGCGCGAGTGGGGCGCGGATGCGCTCTTCACGATCGTCGACGACAAGATGCACTTCCAGAGCTATTACAAGCTGCCCGCGCCGCAGACGAAGAACGAGAACTGCGTCGCGCATAATGGTTCGCTCGTGCCGATCCCCGGACGCGACGTGATGATCCAGTCCTGGTATCAGGGCGGCGTCTCGCTCTTCGACTGGACCGATGTCGCGCACCCGCGCGAGATCGCGTTCTTCGATCGCGGACCAGTGGACTCGACGCGTATGGCGAGCGGCGGGACGTGGTCGGTGTACTGGTACAACGGCGTGATGGTGAGCTCCGAGATCTCGCGCGGGCTCGACATCGTGGAGCTCGTGCCGAGCGCCTTCATCTCGCAGAACGAAATCGATGCGGCGAAGTCGGTGAAGTGGGACTACTTCAACGCGCAGGGTCAGCGAAAGTTCGTCTGGCCGCCGAGCTTCGCGCTCGCACGCAGCTACGTCGACCAGCTGGAGCGGTCGCACGGGCTCGCGTCGGACAAGATCGCGGCGGTGCGGTCTTCACTGAAGCGCGCCGAAGGTGCGTCGGGCTCCGCGCGGCAGACGGGGCTCACACAGCTCGGCACCGAGATCGATGGAGATGCGGCCGGCTCCGGGGATGCGCCGAAGGTGCAGAAGCTGTCGGAGGCGGTGAAGGCGCTGGCGACGGCGCAGTAAGGCGCCAAGGTGGACGCGCTTCGCTTCAGGCGAAGCGCTTCTGCGTGCGCTCGCGCGCCTTTCGCGCCTCTTCGTCGCGATTGCGCGGAGCAGCGGTGGTCGCGAGCGATTGAATCAATCGACGGGCGGCGGCGGTTACTTCGTCGACCGCCCGTTCGAACACGGCCTCGTTCGCGCGCGAGGGCTTCGCCGTTCCGCTCAGCTTCCGGACGAACTGAAGTGCGGATGCACGCACCTCATCCTCCGTTGCGGGAGGCTCGAAGTTCGCGAGCGTTTTGATGTTTCTGCACATCGATGCCTCCTCCTCTGCGTGTGGTCACTTCCCCAGCCGCTGCGTCAGGGCAAGGATGTTTCCACTCGTAAAAGTGCGAACCAATGCCTGCAAATGAAGTGCCTTCCGAGCTAGCTTGTGGCACCATTCCGAGTCGTCATCTCCCGGAGGAACGTTTCGCATGAAGCATCTCATCCGCACCGCTCTCATCGTTGCCGGCGCAACCGCTCTCGCGGCGGCGCGTCCGCACGCCGCGCCGAATCCATTGACGATCGTCATCGGCAACGGGCCGTTCACCGGCACGTATAATTCGAATGCGGCGGCGACGATGTGTCTTCACGCCAAGACGGAGCAGTTCTACAGCTCGTCGTTCAAGAACCTCGAGGCGAAGGGCGCGCGATCACTTGTAGAGGGCATGATCAAGGTCGACACTCCCGATAAGCCCGGTGCGAAGACAGGCGATCTGCACGTCGTCTTCGGCAATGACAAGAAGAGCGAGACTCGCTACGTTGTCTACGGCGTGCCAATCACGATGACGATGAAGGGCGGAGAGAAGGCCGACCTCACCGGTGCCGGGAAAACGAAGGACGGGATCGCCATCAGGATCACGGCGAGCTGCGTCGACATCACGTCCATGTAACAACGCGCGCCGGTTCGCGTTCGATCTACGGAATGCGTTCGACCTGGATGTACATCACGTACTGCCCCTGAAAGTCCTGCCCCGGCCCGTCGATTAGCGGAATCGCGATCGTGCCGTAGGGTAGGCCGGCGTTCGGCTGGGGGGAGCTGCTCGTCGTCGAGCCGCTCGACGTGCTCATGCTCGTGACCGAGTTCATCAGATCGTTCAGGGCGGTTGCGGCGCGGCTCAACGCATCGGCGTCGGAGGTCGGCGTGGACGCGAGATGCTGAAGTGATGCCTCGATGATCTCTCGTGTGATCACGACCGCGCGACGGGGGAGCACCGCGAAGCCGCCCACGTTTTTCATGCCGAGAGGTCGATCGAACGATGTGATGCCGAACATCGCGCCGATCTGAAGCAAGGTCGTCTGGAATCCAGCGGGCGCGGTCGCGGAGACTCCGCCCGGTGCTCCCAGTTCCCCCGATGGAACTACCACGCCGAGCGTATGGCCTCCGATCATCTCCTGCACGCCAACGGCGGCCCAGATCGATTGCTGATCAGCCAACTCGCGGAAAAACCACTGATCGTACACGGCGGTGCCGCCATCGTATTCCCAGATCGTCGGGAGAATGACCACCGCATCGAGACCATCCGATAGCGGGCCCTCCCAGATGAGAAAGGGGAAAGTGTCGCGCGAGGGCGCCCCGTGTCGTACGAACGGCTCACCAGATGCTGGATATTTATCGCCGGCCCTGAACCCGCCTGTCGCGCTCCACGACCCGCCCTTGACTCTCCCCGGAAAATTCCAGACATCGCCGATGACCAGCGTGCGGCGCAGATCACGATCGAGCAGCGTGCCGGTGTGGCGATCGTAATGAAGCATCACGATCGCACCGTAAACTTCGTCTCCCTTTCCGTCGCGCGAGAGGATGTCGTCCTTGGTCTCGTGCAGCACGCGAAAGCCGTTCGCG
>JBBRYY010000082.1:0-13490 GCA_038237245.1 Gemmatimonadales bacterium
CCGATCATCTTCTTCACCACGGGGCTGCACCAGGACTATCACCAGCTCACCGACGAGCCGGAGTACATCGACTACTCGCACATGCAGCGGATCGCAAGCTACGTGCACGACCTCGCGCTCACGGTCGCGAACCTCGACCATCGCGTCGTCGTGGACAAGCCGAAGCCGGATCCCATGGGGGTGTGCCGGCAGTAGCGCATTCCACACGCGAATGTGAGAATGCCGCGACAAACGTCGTTGCGGCATTTTCGACATCGGCTTACATGATCACGCCGCGTTCCGCGCATCGGGCCCGTGCGGCAGCACGATGCTGTCGCCCAACCCGCCCGCGAGCTCGTCGAGATCGCCGCCGTGGTACGCCTGCTCGCCGTGCTCCGCCACGTCGATGCCCGCGATCTCATCGGCAAGCGAGATGCGCAGGCCGCCGAACGCCTTCACGACGCTGAGCAGAATCGCCGTTCCGATCCCCGCGAGCAGCACCGTCGCGAGCACGGCGAGGATCTGCACGGTGAGCTGATGCGAATTGCCGGCGAGCAGCCCATCACCACCGCCCGCGTTCACGCTCTTCGTGGCAAAGACACCCGTGAGCAACGCGCCCAGGATCCCCGCGACGCCGTGACAGGCGAACACATCGAGCGCATCGTCGAGCTGCGTGCGCGCGCGCAGCTGCATCGCGAAGAAGCTCGCTGACGCCGCGATCACGCCAATCGCGATCGCCGCGGGCGGCGTCACGAAACCCGCCGCCGGAGTGATCGCCACGAGCCCGACCACCGCGCCTGTCGCCGCGCCGACCGCGGTGCAATGCCGGTTGCGCAGCAAGTCGAGCACCATCCACATCGTGAGCGCCGCCGCGGCTGCGGTGTGCGTCGTCACGAACGCGTTTGCCGCCACGCCATTCGCCGCGAGCGCCGAGCCGGCATTGAAGCCGAACCAGCCGAACCAGAGCAGCCCTGCCCCGAGCACCGTGAACGGCACGTTGTGCGGCACGAGCGGCGCGCGGCCGAAGTCGCGCCGCTTGCCGAGCATCAGCGCCGCGACGAGCGCGGAGATGCCGGCGCTGATGTGCACGACGGTTCCGCCCGCGAAGTCGAGCGCGCCGAGGGTGTGCAGCCATCCACCATCGCCCCACACCCAGTGCGCGAGTGGATCGTAGATGAGCGTGCTCCACAGCACCGCGAACAGCAGGTACGCGCTGAACTTCATTCGCTCCACCACCGCGCCCGACACGAGCGCGATCGTGATCGCCGCGAACATCATCTGAAACGCCGCGAACGCGAGATGTGGAATCGTCGCCGCGTACGTCGGATTCGCGGTCGCTCCCACCACACGCAGCCCCGCCCACGCGAAGCCGCCGATCAGACTCGATCCTGGCGAGAACGCGAGCGAATAGCCGAGCACGACCCACTGCACGCTGATTACGCCCAGCGCCGCCATGCTCATCATCAGCGTGTTGAGTGAGCTTTTCCGCCGGACTAATCCGCCGTAGAAGAAGGCAAGTCCGGGAACCATGAGCATCACGAGCGCGGCGGAGACCAGCACCCATGCAGTGTCACCCGCAGAAATCTCGACGACGGTGCTCGCGTTCATGCGACCACCGCAGCCGTTTCGGCTTGCTGCGCCTTTCGCTGCACCTCGTTCGCGGTGACCGGCGTCAGCGCGTCGTTGTCGGTCTCGCCGGTACGAATGCGCACCACGCGGTCGAGCGGCTGCACGAAGATCTTCCCGTCACCAACCTCGCCGGTGCGCGCGGCCTCGACGATCGCGCGAATCGTCGCCTCGACGTACGGCTCCGAGCACGCCATCTCGACCTTCACCTTCTCGCGAAACTCGAGCACCACCGACGAGCCGCGATAGGTCTCGACGATCTCGCGCTCGCCTCCGTGTCCGCTGACGCGACTGAGCGTGATCCCCGTAACGCCAGCGCGGAAGAGCGCCTCCTTGACCGCCGCGAGCCGCTCAGGACGGATGACGCAGGTAATGAGCTTCATGGGTCCCCTCGCATGAACGAAAAGCGCCCCGCAAATGCCGGGGCGGTGATGGTTTTCTCACGCTACGGGCGCCCCGGAGGAGTGTCAAGAGAATTTCCCGTCAAGGAAACAGCACGTGCGTTCCACCTAGCCATCTGGCCAACGATGCCCGTGGCTAGCGTGCCCGGAATGCGGGCGGCGGCGCACGACTTCCCCCAGCCGCGAGAAAAAATCGACGGTGCCGGCGTTTCTATCCCGACTCATCTCAACCAGAGGACAGGATGGCTCGAATCAGCTATCGCACCGTCATCGCGCTCGCGGCTCTCACGTCGCTCGCGACTCCCACGACATCGCACGCGCAGTTTGGCGGCTTGATCAAGAAGAAGATCGCGCAGACCGCGGTCAGCAAGGCGCTCCCCCAGCCGGAAGCTCCGGCGGATACGCAGGCGGCGCGACGCAACGCCGAGGCGGCGGACTACAAGGCGCGCCAGAACGCGTGGGCGCATCCCACACCGATCACCACCGCGAATCTCGGCAACTTCGTGACTGCAATCCACGCCGAGCAGGCGGAACGCACGAAGGGCACGTCATCAGCCGATTCGCCGCTTGCTCGCGTGAGTCACTACAACACGGCGAAGAAGAAATGCACGCATGATCTCGCCGCGAGCGACTCGATGTTCCAGCAGATGCAGGCCGACGCGGCGAAGAAGGTGCAGGCCGGAAACAGTGAGGCGCTCGCCACGCTCTACAAAAACATGCCGAAGATGCAGGCCGATCAGGCCGCCCTTCAGACGCGATGCGATGCGCTGAAGCGTCCGGAACTCACCGACGCCGACTTCGCGCTCATCCACGCGCAGGAAGCGCACGAGGATTCTGTCGGCGCGGCGGCGGGCGGCTTCACGTCGCTCGAGTACGGTCGCCTTCGGGAGCGCGTAATCGCGTACGTACTGATGCCGTCGAGCTGGAAACCATCCGGCTACGCTGCCGCCGAGATCCAGGCCATCGACGCGCGGCGCACCGAGCTCCGGAAGCTGCTCGGCGACGAGTTCGAGAACTCCGGTCAGCGCGTGTCTCTGCAGTAGTTCGCGCGCGACCGCATCGCATGAAGCCGCAGGTGAGCGTGGTGCAAAAAGCCGGAGCCGCATTCATGCTCTCGTTCGCGCTGCTGCTGTCCGCATTCACGCGCGTCGCGCCGGACACACTCGCGGTGCGCGTGAATGGCGCGTGGCGAGAGTGGTGGCGCGCGGACCGCGCGACCACGCGCTGGACCGCACCAGAGCCGGTCCTCGCGTCCGCGATTCGCTGGCGCTCCGCGTCTGCCGGTATCGAGTGGGGTGACGCCGAGCTCTCGGCGCCGGGCGAAGGATGGCGCACGAAGCTCGTCGTCGTGCGCATCGACACCGCGCACCATCGCTTCGCGCTTCAGCTCGCACAGGGAGCGAACCTCTCCCCCAACTGGTCCGTCGACAGCGCCGGCGACAGCGCGCTCGTCGCCGTCAACGCCGGGCAGTTTGGGCGCATGCTGCCGTGGGGATGGTTGATCGCACATGGACGCGAGCTCGCCCCGCCGGGCTCCGGTCCGCTCTCGATGGCCGTCGTCTTCGACTCGAGCGGCGGCGTGCGCTTCGTGGCGGCAGACTCCATCGCGCATGCACGCGCGCATGGGCACATCGCGAATGCCTTTCAATCGTATCCGACGCTGCTCGCCGGCGATGGCGATGTGCCCGCGCTCCTGCTCTCGCCCTCCCCGACGATCGACCTCACGCACCGCGACAGTCGCGTCGCGATCGGTGAGCTGCGTGACGGGCGCGTGCTTCTCGCGGTCACGCGCTTCAATGCGCTCGGCGATGCGGCGGCGAAGATTCCGTTTGGCCTCACCGTTCCGGAGATGGCCGCGCTGATGGGCGCGCTGGGGTGCCGTCGCGCCGTGTCGCTGGATGGCGGGATCTCGGGACAGCTGGCGGTTCGCGAGGCGGGCGGCACGGTGCACAGATGGACCGCGTGGCGACTCGTTCCCCTCGGACTCGTCGTTCTCGACCGCCCGACCGCTTCTATCGTGCGCTGACGCCTTACATATAGAGGGGTGCTCTTGCCGCTCGACGCCGTTCGACACAGATATCTGCATCCTCCCGTGGAGCTTGACATGCGTTGCCGTCTCGTGATCTCTGGAGCGCTCGGAGCGCTCGTGTTCGTTGCCTCGCCGATGATGGCGCAGGGCATTCTCGGCAAGATCAAGGATCGCGCGCGCACGGAGGTCGACCGCAAGGAGGACGCTGCGATCGAAGCCGTGGTGAAATCCGTCACCTGCGCCGTCACAGACAAGGCATGCATCAGGAAAGCGCACGATGCGGGCGATCCGGTGAAGGTCACGGACAAGAGCGGGAAGCCCGTCTCCAGCGCCGATTCGGCCGCAGCGATCAGTGCAGCGGTCGCGCAGGCAGCCTCGATCTCGGCCGACGACACGCCCGCTGGCGGCGCGCCCGGCGGCTACCCGGGGATCGCACCCACGAGCTCGCCCTCCGCATCGGGGGGAGCGCCGGGTGTCGGCGCATGGGCCGACTACGATTTCGTCCCGGGAAATCGCACGATGTTCTACGAGGATTTCTCTGGCGAAGACGTTGGTGATTTTCCAGCCCGGATGAAGCTGAGCAACGGCAACGTCGAGGTCGCGAACGTCAAGGGACAGAAGATGCTTCGCGCCGCGGAGCCCGCGCTCGTCTACGTCGTCTTCACCGAGAAGCTTCCCGACCGCTTCACGATCGAGCTGAACATGCACTCGCCGACGGTCGCGACTCCGTTGGCGATTTACCCCTCGGGTGGCAGCACGAATAGAATTGGCTGCTATCCGAACTCTGCATACGTGCATGCCGAGGCGAAATCGGAGTCGAAGGCGCCGGGAAACAACACGACGGGCTTCTTCAACTGTCGATTCATAGTCGACACGCGCTACGTGCGCGGCTACATCGACAGCACGCGCACCGCGAACGCGCCCGGCGTGACCTTCGCGCGAACGGACACGCTCTTCATTGAGCTCCCCGGCGGCTCGAAAAACGACCCCACGCTCGTGAGCAGCATTCGCGTCGCCGAGGCGGGGAAGAAGCTCTACGACCTGATCTCCACGAAGGGGCGCGCGTCGACGCAGGGAATTCGCTTCGACGACGGGAGCGACCACATCCGTGGTGAGTCCACCCCCACGCTCGCCGAGATCGCGGACATGCTCAAGACGCATGCTCCGCTCAGCCTGACCATCGAAGGACACACCGACAACGTCGGCACTGCGGCGGCCAACAAGACGCTGTCCGAGAAGCGGGCGCTGGCCGTAAAGCAGTACCTCGTCAGCAAATACGGAATCGCGTCGACGAGAATGAAGACGGTTGGCTACGGCGCGACGAAACCCGCGTCGCCGAATACGACGCCCGAGGGTCGCCAGAACAACAGCCGCGTAGAGTTGGTCAAGCTCTAATCTTGGGCGCGCCTGAACGGCGCGCAGCACGGAATCGTCGCTGGAAAAGTCGCTCGAGTTCCAGTAGATTCACGTGCACAAGCCAGAATGAAAGTACATGCCGCAGTGCCCGCGACTGAGCAACCCAGCGCGGGCGCTCGACGTTTTGGCGAACCCCCGGCCTACACCAGGAGTAGCGTCATGCCCGCGACCGGACTGAACCCGCGCAAAGCTGCCATCCAGGACATCGCGTCCCGCACCGTGCGAAATACGAACGGGAGCACTGGCAATGGTAATAGCAACGGGCAGCATCCGACGTCGGAGTACTTCGGCATCAATACCTACGGCGCCCGCCAGATGCACGCGCGGCTGCCGAAGGAAGTGTATGCGAAGCTCGTGGGCGCCATCCGTCAGGGAAAGAAGCTCGACGCCGAGATCGCACCAACCGTCGCACAGGTCATCAAGGAGTGGGCGATCTCCCGCGGCGTCACGCACTTCACGCACTGGTTCCAGCCGCAGACGGGGCTCACCGCCGAGAAGCACGACGCGTTTCTGTCGTTCGACGACAAGCAGCAGCCGATGGAGTCGTTCTCCGGCGCGCAGCTCATCCAGAGCGAGCCCGATGCATCGAGCTTTCCGTCCGGCGGACTTCGCGCGACGTGGGAAGCGCGTGGCTACACCGCATGGAACCCGGCATCGCCCGTGTTCATCGTCGAGTCGGGGAACACGCGCACGCTCTGTATTCCGTCCGTCTTCATCGGCTACAACGGTGAGGCGCTCGACGAGATGACACCGCTGCTCCGCAGCTCCGACGCGCTCTCCGAGAAGTCCATCGAGATGCTCGAGCTCCTCGGCGAGAAGAACGTGCTGCGCGTGTACACGACGATGGGACCGGAGCAGGAATATTTCCTGATCGACCGCAATCACTTCGCGCTCCGCCCCGATCTCGTCATGTCGGGGCGCACGCTGATCGGCGCTCCGCCCCCGCGAGGACAGCAGCTCGAGGATCACTACTTCGGCGGCATCCCCGAGCGTGTGCAGGCGTGTATCGCGGAAGTCGAGCACGAGCTCT
Source organism: Gemmatimonadales bacterium (assembly GCA_038237245.1). Classification (GTDB taxonomy): domain Bacteria; phylum Gemmatimonadota; class Gemmatimonadetes; order Gemmatimonadales; family Gemmatimonadaceae; genus FEN-1250. Next base: position 6,482 of record JBBRYY010000082.1, read on the forward strand.
ACAAGCTCGGCGTGCCGATCGTCACGCGGCACAACGAGGTTGCGCCGAGTCAGTTCGAGATGGCGCCGATGTTCGAGGAGACGGATCTCAGCGTCGACCACAACCAGCTCGTGATGTCGGTGCTGCGCCGCGTCGCGCTGCGCCATGGGCTTCAGGCGCTGCTGCACGAGAAGCCGTTCGCCGGCATCAACGGATCGGGGAAGCACTGTAACTGGTCGATGGCGATCACGTCCGACGATTCGTCGCTCGATGGCACGAACCTGCTCAAGCCGGGAAAGACGCCGCACCAGAACATTCGCTTCCTCATGTTCCTGGCGGCCGTGCTCAAGGGTGTGCACAAACACGCCGGTCTCCTCCGCGCCGGCATCGGTACGTCGGGGAACGAGCATCGCCTCGGCGCGAACGAAGCGCCGCCCGCGATCATGTCCGTGTTCATGGGCGCGATGCTGACGCGCGTGATCGAGGACATCGCCGCGGGGAAGACGTCGCCGAGCGATGCGAAGCAGGCGATGATCAAGCTCGGCGTCGCGAGGCTGCCCGAAGTCGAGAAGGACAACACGGATCGCAACCGCACGTCGCCGTTTGCGTTCACGGGCGCGAAGTTCGAATTCCGCGCCGTCGGCTCGTCGCAGTCGATCGCCTTCCCGGTGATGCTCGTCAATGCGTGCGTCGCCGAGGCGCTCGGCGAGCTCACGGCAACGCTGCGTGACACGATGAAGAAGACCAAGTCGGTGGACGACGCGGTACTCAGGGTCGTGCGTGAAGCGTTCAAGGAAACTGCGCACGTTCGCTTCGAGGGGAACAACTACTCGAACGACTGGGTGATCGAGGCCGAGAAGCGCGGTCTGCTCAACCTTCGCCGCACGCCGGAAGCGCTGGCGCAGCTGCTCACGAAGGATTCGCGCGCGGTGCTCACGAAGCTCGGAATTCTCAGTAAGCCGGAGATCGAGTCGCGCTACCACATTCGGCTTGAGCGCTACGTGAAGGACATGCTCATCGAGCTGCACACGCTCGAGGAGATGGTCGACACGATGGTTCTCCCGGCCGCATTCAACTACTCGGCCCTGCTCGTCGAGTCCGCTGCGAATGCGAAGGCGGCGGGGATCAAGATCGTACCGCAGGTCGACACCGCGAACGAGCTTGGAGCTCTCATTGCGGCGCTGCAGACGCGCCGCGCGGCACTGGGCAAGGTGACGGCGAAGGCCGAAGGAATGCACGAGGCGCTCGAGGCGCAGTCGAAGCTGCTGACGTCGGACGGCGCGGAGCGGATGGCAGCGGTGCGCGAGAGCTGCGACGCGCTCGAGCTGGCGGTGAGCGACGACATGTGGCCGCTGCCGAAGTATCGCGAGATGCTCTTCCCGTTGTAACCAGGCGGTTACGTGGTATGAGAGGGGCCGACGTGATCATGCGTCGGCCCCTTTCTGTTCCATGGGGTACGGTAGGGCAATGAGGACGACCTGACAATACTCCTGCTAGCGTTTCTGGGCGGGGTGCTCACGATTCTGAGCCCGTGCATCCTTCCTATCATCCCACTGGTGTTCGCGCGCGCGGGCCGCAGCTTCGCGCGCGAGATCGCGCCGATGCTCGTCGGCCTCGCGATCGCGTTCACGGCAGCGGCGCTCATCGCGACGGCTGCTGCGCACTGGCTCGTGGTTGCGAATGTCGTGGGTCGGGACATTGCGCTCGTGCTGTTCGCCATCGTCGGTGTCACGCTGCTTTCTTCGCGAGCGGCGGAGTGGGTGGCGCGGCCGGTGACGCGTGCCGGAGGGGCGTTGATGGGAAGCGCTGCCGGCAGCGCTGCCGGCGGCGCGGCGACACCGCTGAGGAACGTCGGTGTCGGATTGGCAATCGGGCTCTTGTGGGCGCCGTGCGCAGGGCCGATCCTGGGAGTACTCATTGCTGCAGCGGCAGTCACCGCCGCACCGCGCGCCGCCATTCTCTTTCTTACTTTTGCGCTCGGAGCCGCCATGTCGCTCGCCGCTGTAATCTCGCTCGGAAACCGACTGATCGCGCGAGCGAAACGTGCGGGCGCCACGGAGGCTGCTATCCGCCGCGTGCTCGGCGTCGCGACGCTCGTCACCGTCGTCGCGATTTTCTTCGGCTTCGATCAGACGCTCTTCGGGAAGGGAGGTCTCGTAAAGACGGCGAGCGCCGAGGAGCATCTCGTCGCGCGCCTGACGCCCGAGAAGGTGCAGCCACATCCGCCAGGGCTGTCGCTGGATGAGTTCGCGGCGGAAGAAGACGCAATCGCCGCGGCGATCCATCTCGACAAACTCGATGGCGATCTGCCCGGCTTCGACGGCGGCGATGAGTGGATCAACTCCGGCGCGCTTTCACCGAAATCGCTCAAGGGGAAAGTAGTGCTCGTCGAGTTCTGGACCTTCATGTGCTACAACTGCCTCAACGCGCTGCCGCACGTGAAGGATCTCTACGCCAAATACAGGAACCGCGGCTTCGTCGTTGTGGGGGTGCACACACCGGAGCTCGGGCCCGAGCGCGTGTCGTCGAACGTGCGTGACGCGGTAAAGCGTCTCGGCATCGAGTATCCCGTCGTCATCGATAACGAGAGTCGCATCTGGAACAACTACCACAATCAGTACTGGCCGGCGTCGTACTTCGCGGATGCGACAGGGAAGATGCGCTTCTACAACTTCGGCGAGGGGCGCTACGACGAGCAGGATAAGGTCGTCGCGAAGCTGCTCGCCGAGCGCGATGCAGCGGCGGGGATCGAGGCAAGCAAGTCTGCGACGGCGAGCGACACGAATAAGCCGTGAACAATCACCGCACGAGCGACTTCTCGTAGCAGAGACACGCGGACTCCTGCCCCGCGTAGATCCCGTATCCCGGAATGCGCAGGTAACCCAGCTGCTCGTAGAGCGCGATCGCCGCGTGCTGGAGCGGTCGGGTCTCGAGGCGCAACGTCGTGTAGCCGCTCTCGTGCGCCTCGCGCTCGAGCAGTTGCAGCATCATCTTCGAGTGGCCGCGACCACGATGCTCGGCCACCACGAACATCCGCTTGATCTCGGCGATCCCCGGCTCGAGCGGACGAAAGCCCCCGCACACCACCGCTTCCCCATCCACCCGCCCGACGTAAAACCCGCTTCGGGGCACCAGCACATCTTCCGGCTTGAAGTGACCGTGGCCATCGATCCTGCGGTCGTAGATCGCGGTGATCTCCGCGGTCATCGCGGTGATGAGCGCAACGGCCTCCGGCTCGCGGGGATCAATGCGCGAGATCTCGAGGGATGGGGTGTCGTGTGACATCGGCGGCAGGTCCGTGCGGAAGGGTACGAACCCCGAAATATCGCTCTCCGGCGGCGCGCTTCAACTCAAAGTAGATTCCACTGCATGACAGTCCCCCCATCGAGCGTCCCGCCAACGGGCGCATCATCCAAATGTCCGAGCTGTGGCGAGCTTTCCACCGGACACTTCTGCGCGAATTGTGGCTCGCCGATGGCAGGCGCGCGCTGTGCCTCCTGCGCGACGATCCTCACTCCCGGCGCAAAGTTCTGCCACCGCTGCGGCACCGCGGCCGGCGCAACCGGCGTCCATAGAGCGGACGCAGGCACATCGGCGCTCCCATGGGCAATCGCCGGCATCGCGATCGTCGCCCTCATCGGCCTGCTCGCCGGCCAGCGCTTTCGCTCCACACCGCCCGTCGATGCCGCGCAGGATCAGGCGCAGGCGCAGGGTGCTCCGCAGGGCGAGGACGCACGAGGTGGCGGTGCGCCCCCCGATGCGAGCGCGCCCGGCGTACGCGCACCCGACATCTCCAGCATGACGCCGCGCGAGCGCGCCGACCGCCTTTTCGATCGCATCATGCGCCTCGACTCCGAAGGAAAGAAGGACAGCGTCCAGTTCTTCTCGCCGATGGCGATTGCCGCCTACCAGATGATCCCGAACCCCGATGCCGACGCGCGCTTCGACATGGGGCGGGTTGCCTACGTGGCCGGCGCGATCCCTGCCGCGAAGATCGAAGCGGACAGCATCCTCGCGGCGCAGCCGACGAACCTGCTCGGCCTCGTACTCGCGATCCAGGTTGCGCGCGCCAGCGGAGACAAGGCCGGCGCATCCACGTACCTCGCGAAGCTGCGCGCCGCCGAGAAGTCCGAGCTCGCGAAGAAGCTCCCCGAGTACGATCGCCACACCGCCGACATTCGAGACGCACTCGCGGGCAAGTAACGACCGCGCGCGCACGATACCCTGACCAGACCCATGCCGATCAAAACGATTCACGTCGCTCACAGTCCGGACTCCGACGACGCCTTCATGTTCTACGCGCTCGCCGAGGGGAAGATCGATACCGGTGATTTGCGCTACGTACACGAGCTGCAGGACATCGAGTCGCTCAACCAGCGCGCGCTTCAGGCCGAGCTCGAGGTGACCGCGGTCTCGATTCACGCGTACGCCTATCTCACCGAACGTTACGCTCTGCTGCCGCACGGCTCCTCGATGGGCGATCGCTACGGCCCGCGCCTCGTCGCGCGCACGCCAATGACGAAGGCCGACGTGCGCGGCAAGCGCGTTGCGATCCCCGGCCCGCTCACCACCGCGTATCTCGCGATGCAGCTCTACGAGCCGGATTTCGAAGCCGTGATGACGCCCTTCGATGAGATCGAGGATGCCGTCGTGAACGGCGACGTCGACGCTGGCCTCCTCATCCACGAAGGGCAGCTCACCTTCGGCGATCGCGGGCTGCATCTCGTCGCCGACATGGGCGAATGGTGGTTCCAGGAAACCGGGCTTCCCCTCCCGCTCGGCGGCAACGTCGTGCGCAAGGATCTCGGCGCCGATCTCATCCGCACCGTGTCGCGCCACTTGCGCGCGAGCATCGCGTACGGGCTCGAGCATCGGGTGAAAGCGCTCGACCACGCAATGCAGTTCTCGCGCGGACTCGATCGCGGGAAGGCCGACACCTTCGTGGGCATGTACGTGAACGACTGGACGCTCGACTACGGTGATCGCGGGCGAGCGGCAGTGCGAGCGTTGCTCGAGCGCGGTGCCGAGCGCGGACTCATCGACCGGTCCGTGAAGATCGAGTTCGTGGAAGATTAGTGATCGCTAAGGATCCCGGGGTTACAGGTTAAGAAAAGTGGTCGTCCTAAGAGGCGACTTGCGCGCTACGGGCATTCGTGCGTTTGTCTCCCACCATGATGCGAATTGCTGAGGAACACGCGGCCCCGCTCATCGACTGCTAGCGGTGCCGATTCTGCGTTGACGCCCGTGGTCGGCGGAGCTCTGCCGATGAGTCCCGAGCAGAGCGCGCGCGAGGCGCGCGCGCTCGCGGAGATCGTGCAGCGCATCAACCAGTCGCTCGAGCTCGACCGCGTCTTCGCGCTCATCGTGAGGCACGCAGCGGAACTGCTGCACGCGCGCGGCGCGCGGCTCGGCCTCGTCGAGAATGGGTCCATGGTCATCGCCGCCACGCACGGCGATCCGGGCGAGCTCGCCTTCTCCGCGAGCGATGCCTTCGGCAGCATCTCGTCGTCCGGCGCTCTCCCGCTCTGGGAGCCTCCGCGTGAAACGCCCGAGGCGGGAAACTTCGTAGCCGTCCCCTGCCTCGCGAACGGACTCGTCATCGGCGCAATCAGCGTCTTCGATGTCCCCGAGCGCCGCTTCGACTCGCACGACGAGGAGCTGCTCCTCGCGCTCGCGAATCACGCGGCGATCGCGATCGACAACGCACGCCTCTATCGCCAGTCCGTGCGCGCGATGGAGCACGCGAGCATCCTCGCCAGCTCGGCCCGCAGTCTCGCAATGCACCTTACCCCCGCCGAGATCTACGCGGACATCGAGCGCATCGCGTGCACCGCGCTCGACGCCGATGGCGCCGCCCTCTACCAGGCGGCAGCGATAGGCGGCATCGTCACGGTCGCGCTGTCGACCGGAGTGGCGAAAGATGCCGCGGAGCTCGCGGCGGCCGACTTCTGGGAGGGCACGCGCGGCGAGACCTTCCGCTCGGGAACGCCGCGCTTCCTGCGCGATGTCGCGGCGGTCAAGGACAAGACGCTGCTCGCACTCACGGAGAAAGCGGGGATCTGCTCGATGGCCTGCATCCCACTCGGTGTCGAGGGTCGCCTGCAGGGGCTACTCGTCCTGCGCTATTGCACGACGCAGAGCTTCGACGACGAGCAGCGCACGCTGCTCGTCGACTTCGGCGGACACTGTGCGCTCGCGCTGCGCAACGCACTCCTCCTCGAGCGCGTCGAGCAGCGTGCGCAGCGGCTCGCCGCGGTCGCGAAGGTGCAGCAGGCAATCTCCGCCGCCACGTCTCTCGCGGAGGTCTACGCCGGGAGCTATCGCGCGGTGGCGTCGATCGTCGATGCGCCGTGCTTCGTGCTGATGCGCCACGACCAGCATCGCGACGTACTCGCCTCCGAGTACATCGTGAGAAACGGGGTCGTTGGAAGCTCCGACAGCTCGATGTGCATCCCGATGGTGCCGGGCTCCCTCTCGGACGTGAGTCTCGTCAGCGCCTTCCGCACCGGCCAGCCGAACGTCTCCACGATCTCCGGCGCGGACGACTCCACCACGAGCATACACCCCGGCATGGTCGTCGTCCTCAGCGCGCCGATCGTGAACGGCGAACAGGTGCTCGGCGTGTTGCAGGCGCAGTCGCATCACCCCGGTGCGTACGACAGGGAAGTGGTCGACATCGTGATGCTGATCGCGCGGCAGGCGGGCACCGCAATCGCACGTGCGCACGCGACCGCTGCGGAGCGCGCGGCGAACGAGCGCTCGCGCGCACTCGCGGTCGCGCTCGAGGCGATGGATCAGCCGGTGCTCATCCGCTCGCGCGACGAGATCGTGCTCTATGCCAACGGCGCCGCGCTGCGTGAGTACGGCTACACGCGCGATGAGCTCATCGGCCTGCCGTCGCACGTGCTCACCGTCCTGCCCACCGTGCGCGCACACGACCACACACGCGAGGCATCGCGCGAGGATCTCGCCGCGTCCGGCTCATGGTCCGGCGAGCTCCTGCTGCAGCGAAAGAACGGGTCGGAGTTTC
>JBBRYY010000083.1:0-13486 GCA_038237245.1 Gemmatimonadales bacterium
ATCGCGCATCGCTGCGCGATCCACGCTCGCTCGGCGACCGTCTTGGCGCGATCATGCAGCGGCGCCCGGCGGCGATCATCGTGTTGTTCGCCGGCCGGCAGGCGGGCGAGCTTCCCGCGCTCGCGGCCGGGTTGAGCGATTCCTCGCTACGGCTGCAGCCAATGCTCGACGGACCGCGCGAGCTGCCGATGGTGATCTTCGGAACGGTGAAGGACGCGGGCCCGCTGCTTCCCCTCGGCTGGCCGCACAACGATCACTCGCGCGTGCTCGATGGGCGCTCGTTCGAGGCGAAGGTGGATCTCGTGCAGGACGTCGTGCCCGCATTCAACGTCGTCGCCGTCATCCCCGGATCCGACTCGGCGCTCGCGCACACGTACGTCGCGTTCGGTGCGCACCTCGATCACATTGGAATTCAGCCGGCCGAGCATGGCGACTCGATTGCGAATGGTGCGGACGATGATGGCTCGGGCACGGTGTCGCTCATTGAGATGGCGAAGCGCGCGCAACGTGCACCGCGCACGAAGCGCTCGCTGCTCTTCGTCTGGCACACGGGGGAGGAGCTCGGGCTCTTCGGCTCGGAGTGGTTCACGTCGCACCCAACCGTCATCCTCGACTCGATCGTCGCGCAGCTCAACGCGGACATGATCGGCCGCAACGACCCGGACTCACTCTATCTCATCGGTCCGCGCTCGGCGCCGAACGGGCAGAGCCGGGTGCTTGGCGACGTCGTCGACTCGGTGAACAACGCGTCGCAGCGGCCCTTTCTCATCAATCGCGACTGGGATGCGCCATCGCACCCCGAGCAGCTGTACTACCGGAGCGACCACTACAACTACGCGAAGCACGGCATTCCGATCGTGTTCTTCACGACGGGGCTGCACGCCGACTATCACAAGGTCACCGACTCGCCGGACAAGATCGACTACGACAAGCTGTCGCGCGTGGCAACCCTGATCCTTCGCGTTGGCACGGCGCTGGCGAACTCTCCGACGCGCCCTCTTCCGGCTGCCCTCGTACGCTAGCCGCTCGACCAGTAACGCGACGCCCGTAAAGTCGTCACCCAATAGAGGGACGAATCACGAGTGCCACCGCGCTGTATTGCCTTCGATACTCAGGGGGGGGGAACGCATGCTGACCGGCAACGTACGGGCGTCGCTCACCAGAGACGACGCGCAGTTGGCCATGCGACTGCTCTCGCACGGCGAGGCTCGCGAGCTCGACGCGGCCGAGGTGCGACTGCGCGAGGAGGGGATCGACTCGCTCCTCGATGACCCACGCCTGCTTCCCGCGATCATCGAGTCGCGCGTCGGCATGCAGGTCTCCGTGCGCCTCTTCTGGTACGTCGTCGTACGTCGCGCGCTGCGGCGCGTGGGCGAGGAGGACCGCGCGCTCGCGGACTACGTCTCGGCGATCCTGCTGCATTTCGGCGCGCGCGGCCGCGCCGAGCGGATCGCGGAAACCGATGACCAGCTGTTCAACACGCTGGCGGAGCTGATGGGCGAGGTGGACACGCCCGATGCGCAGCGGAGCTTCCTCGTGCGGCAGCATCTGGGGAACTACGCGCTGTGGTCGTGCGGGATGTTTCCGGACCGCATCGAGCACAAACGCTGGCGTCGGGGCGGTCCGGACATCGACTACTACGAGGAGATGGGGCGACGCGGCTTCACCCTCGCGGCGGAGCACCGGCTGGCGCAGGAGCACGGGCTCGACGCGCTGCTGCGCGTCGCTGCGAGCCGCTTCGCGGCGCTGCGCCTTGCGCTCAACGAAGTGAGCGATACGCTGATGTTCCCGCACGGGTCGTCTCCCGAGCGTCTGATGCGCCAGGTGCGTGCGGAGGCGGCGTGGCGCTGGGTTTCCTAGCGCGCACGGGCTGTCGGCGCGCTTGCGCCTCCCTGTAGCGGCTCCCTATCGTAAGTGATGCGGCGGCGCAGGAAAGCACCGGGTGTAACACGTTGCGGACGGACGCCGGGGGCGGGAAACTTTCCGTCATGGTGAACGATCAGTCATCTCGCACACGCATGCGTCTCATGCGCGAGGCGCTCGTGGACGCGAAAGTCGGTCTGTCGCAGAGCCGTGCGGCGCGGGATGCGGCCGCAGCGAAGCTCGAGCGTGAGCGGGCGGAGCTCGCGACGGTTCGGCGGCGTGGCCAGCTCGCCGCAGGGATCAACGATGCGGAGACGGTGAAGCTCGCCGGTGAGTACGAGCGCCGGCACCAGGAGCGCATCGCAGTGCTCGAGCGCAAACACGGGGCGCTCGAGCAGGAAGTGGCGCTCGTCGAGCGCGAGACCGCCGAGATGACTGCGCAGCTCAAGCGGCTCACTGGCGGCATCGATACCGCGTCGTCACCGGCCGCCGCCCCCGATGATCCCATCGAGCCGGATCTCTCCGAGCTCGACTCGATGCGCCGAACGGCGGATCGGTCCGCACGCGATGCGGATGCGGAAGCCCGTCTGGCGGAGTTGAAGCGCCGGATGGGCAAGTAGCCACTCACCCAGTGCGTCCCGCAGCAGCGTGTTTCCCCTTCGCGAAGTCGCGCGTCGTCGCGTCGATCGCGCTCGTGCTCCTCGCGATGCCGGCGTCGCGCGCGCACGCGCAGGCGGGAGCCGCGGTGAAGTGCGAAGGACAGATCATCAGCGACATCCAGGTGCAGACGCGGCCACCGTACTATCCGCGCCACGGCAAGTGGTGGGAGTCGCCGATCGGAATCATCAGCTCGCTCCATACGAATACGAAGCCGGACATCGTGCGCCGCTTTCTGATCGTCGAGCCGGGACAGGCGTGCGACGACCGGCGCCGCAGCGAATCGGAGCGCCTGCTGCGCGCGCAGCCGTTCATTGCGAGCGCGTCGGTGAACGCCTACGACGATGGCAACGGCGGCGTGATCATCGTCGCGCAGACGACCGACGAGCTGACGACCATCGTCAGAGGCGGAACGTCGCCTACGAGCCCGTACCTCGCATCGCTCACGCTCGGCGATGGAAACGTCAAGGGCGACGCGAAGTATCTGTCCGCGCATTGGGCGCACGGGAAATACCGCGACTACTTCGGCGCGAACTACACCGACTATCAATTTCTCGGAAAGCCCTGGCATCTCGATCTGCAGGCGCTGCGCGGCGACGCGGGAATCAGCAGCTGGCTGGTCGGCGCCGAGCATCCATTTCTGACCGACGAGCAGCGCTTCGCGTGGCGTGGTGTCGCGCTCGATCACCAGGACATCTATTCGTTCCGTCGGACGAATGACACGTCGGCGGTGATCGACTTTTCGCGCAAGTTCGCGGACATCGGTGGTGTTGTGCGACTCGGGCAGCCTGGGAGACTCAGCCTCTTCGGAATGAGCATCTCGAGCGAGGACGACACCCCCGCGCTGCCACCCGAGCCCACCCCGGGCGTGCCGTACGATTCGCTCATGCGCATCCTCGGCCCCCACAAGAATGCGCGGCTCAATCTGCTCTGGGGAATTCGAAGCATCGACTTCGTGCGCGTCGAGCGCTTTGATGCGCTCACGGCCGCGCAGGACATGCAGGCGGGGTTCCAGCTCGGCACGCTGCTCGGCCGCAGCCTCGAGGCGCTCGGCTCGACGGACGACGACATCTTCCTCGCGTCCAACCTCTACGCGGGCGCGGGGAACAGGCGCACCTTCGCGTATCTGCAGACGACCATGGAGGGGCGCAACAGCTATACGAACGACAGGTGGGACGGCGTCATTGGCACCGCCCACATCTCGATGTACCAGCGCCTCATGGGCTCTCATACCCTCATCGGGAGCATTGACTGGGCCGGGATCTGGAATCAGCGCGTGCCGGTGCAGCTGCCGCTCGGTGAGTTCGACGGCGGCGTGCGCGGTTATCACGCGTCGCCAGACGCCGGCAACATCCGCTTCGTGATGCGTCTCGAGGACCGCTGGTATCTCGGCAAGCTGCGGGACCAGGCCGACATCGGGATGGCCGTGTTCGGTGATGGTGGGCGCGTGTGGAAGGGCGACGCGCCGCTCGGCTACGGCAACACGACGCCGCTCAAGTACGGTGCGGGGATCGGGCTGCTCGTCGCGGTGCCGCCCGGATCGAAGATCACGTATCGCCTCGACATGGCGCGCGCACTGAGCCCCGACCTGCGCGCGCGCTGGCAGTTCCGCGTGAGCTTCACCAATGCCGATCGCTACATCTATCGCGAGCCCCGCGACGTGCGCTCGGGCCGCGAGCTCGCGTCGCCGAACGCGGTGTTCGGCCGACCGTGATGTTCGGCGCTCAGGTGCTCACCGTCGCAGTCAGGCGTTTGAGGGTCGGGACGAAGAAGACCATGAGCACGGCAGCGGCGAGCGCGGTCACGAGAAAGATCGTGTAGAAGCCCTGAAGCGTGAGCGCTGTGTGCTGCAGCATGCCGAGCAAGCCGCCGCGCGGCAGCGGCGGGGGCGAGCCTGGAGTCGGCGTCAGCTCGGCAATCGTGCCCGCGATTTTTTCTGCCACGCTCTGGGCGAGGAACCACACTCCCATGAGGAGCGAGGCGAAGCGCATCGGCGCGACCTTCGTTACGTACGACAGCCCCACAGGCGAGAGACAGAGCTCGCCCCACGTGTGGAAGGTGAAGGCGGCAACGAGCCAGAGCGGGCTCACGAGCACACCGCTGTCCGCGCGCTTTCCGCCGATCACCATGAACACGAAGCCGAATCCGAGCAGCATGAGACCGATCGCCATCTTGAGCGCAGTCGACGGCTCGCGGCCTATCTTCGCGAGCTTCACCCAGATCCATGCGAACAGCGGCGCGAAGATGATGATCACCGCGGGATTCACGTTCTGCGACCACGCGGACGGAATGTGGAACGATCCCACCTGCAGATCGGTGTTGTTCGCGGCGAAGAGATTCATCGAGCTTCCTGCCTGCTCGTAGCATGCCCAGAACAGCACGACGAAGAAGGCGACGATGAAGATCGCGATTACGCGCTTCCGCTCCTCGCCATAGGAGCCGAGGATCGTCACAGCGAGCGCCGCGCCGATCGTCACGCCGACGAAGGCGCCGAGAACATCAACGCCGCCGAGAAGGAGACTGATCCCGCCGCCTATGGTCGCGCCGATGAGTGCGTGGAGCGCGACGTTGCTGTCCTTCATGATGATCGGCGCGGCGACATCGGGAAGCTGCTTCGCGGCGCGCACGCCAATGCCCGGCAGATACTTGTCACGGAAGATCACGTAGATGAGCAGTCCGAGCAGCATCCCCACTCCGGCGGCGCCAAAGCCCCAGTGCCAGCCACGGTCACCGAAACGCGTCGTATCCGCGAGGTAGCCGCAGATGAGGCCGCCGAGGAAGGCGCCGGTGTTGATGCCGACGTAGAAGATCGTGAAGCCAGCGTCACGTCGGGAATCGCCATCGGCGTAAATCTGGCCGACCATCGTCGAGACGTTCGGTTTGAAGAACCCCGTGCCGATGATGATCAGCGTGAGCCCCGTGTAGAACATCGTCATCGAGTTGACGGCGAGGCAGAAGTGGCCGGCGGCGATGATGAGTCCACCGATCACGAGCGATCGTCGCGTACCGATGACGCGGTCGGCGAGGTAGCCGCCGATGAGCGGCGTGAGAAAGACGAGCATCGTGTAGGTGCCATACAGCTTCGCGGCGCGTGCCGTGTTCCAGTGGAGCGCCTGCGTCAGATACAGAATGAGGATCGCCCGCATCCCGTAGTACGAGAAGCGCTCCCACATCTCGGTGAGGAAGAGCAGACCGAGTCCGCGTGGGTGACCAAAGAGCGCGGTGTCGTCGAGCGCCGGCGGGCGATCGGCGGCGGTGGAAAGGATGTCGACTGCGGATGACACGAGACTCCTGCGCTGAGGCTGGAGAAGGATGGAGCGCGTTACGCGATTGCGCGAACGGGCACGATGCGCTCGGGCGGCTTCGTCGCGCCGGCGGCCTGCTGCTCTGACCATGAGATGCGAGTCGGCAGCTGCTTGATGCACGCAGCCCAGTGTTCGGGCTCCTTGAGCTCGAGCGGCGGGACGATCACCGAGCACGACGCATCTTTCTGCGGATGCTGGCATCGCGGATGGAACGGGCATCCAGACGGCGGATGCGCGGGGGAGGGAACGTCGCCGCGCAGCACGATCCGCTCGCGCTTCGCCTCGGGATCGGGCACCGGGATCGCCGAGAGCAGTGCCTGCGTGTAGGGCATCAGCGGCAGCGCGTACAGATCGTCCGCGTTCGCGAGCTCGACGATGCGGCCGAGGTACATCACCGCGACGCGGTCGGCGATGTGCTCGACGACCGACAGGTCGTGCGCGATGAAGAGATAGGCGAGCCCGTGCGCCTGCTGAAGGTCCTGCAGCAGGTTGATCACCTGCGCTTGCACCGAGACGTCGAGCGCAGACACCGGCTCATCGCACACGATGAACCTCGGCTCGACCGCCAGTGCGCGCGCGATGCCGACGCGCTGGCGCTGTCCGCCGGAGAACTCGTGCGGGTATCGCGTCGCATGCTCCGCGCGCAGCCCCACCTCCTCGAGCAGCTGGCGCACGCGCACATCCGCCGCGCTCCCCTCCGCCAGCTTGTGAATCGTCAGCCCCTCGCGCACCGACGCGCCGACGGTCATGCGCGGATTGAGGGAGCTGAACGGATCCTGGAAGACGATCTGCATCTGGCGCCGCAGCTTGCGCAGCGGCTCCGTCCCGAGCTTTCGTACGTCGGCACCATCGAAGCGAATCTCTCCGGACGTCGGCTCGATGAGGCGGAGGATGGCGCGCCCCGCGGTCGTCTTGCCGCACCCCGACTCGCCGACGAGGCCAAGCGTTTCGCCTGCTGCGACGTCGAAGGAGATGCCGTCGACCGCGCGCACCGCGCCGGTGACACGTCGCATCACGCCACCGGTAATCGGAAAGTGTTTGGTGAGCTCCTTCACCTCGAGCAACGGCTTCTGAGCCGACGTGTCCGGTGTCATGCGCCCGCCCCCGTGCGCGCCGCGAGCGGAACGTGCGGCGCGTTGCGCCGCTCGGGCTCGACCGCGAGATGGCAGCGCGAGACGTGCCCCGCGCCGATCTGGTAGAGCGGCGGATGCTCGAGCTCGCAGCGCTCCCAGGCGTACGGACAGCGCTCGTGAAAGCGGCAGCCGGTGGGCCAGTCGTACGGCGATGGAACGGCGCCCGGGATTACCGTGAGGCGCTCGCGCTTCGTCCCCGCGCGCGGCATCGCGGCCATCAGCCCCTCGGTGTACGGATGATGCGGCTTCGCGAACAGCTCGCGCACTCCCGCCTGCTCGACGATCTCGCCGGCATACATCACGATCACCCGCGACGTCGACTCGGCGACAACGCCGAGGTCGTGTGTGATGAGCAGCACCGACATTCCCGTGCGCTCCCGAAGCTCGCTCAGCAGCTCGAGGATCTGCGCCTGGATCGTGACGTCGAGGGCGGTCGTGGGCTCGTCCGCGATGAGCAGCGCGGGAGAGAGCATGAGCGCCATCCCGATCATGACGCGCTGGCGCATCCCGCCCGAGAGCTGGTGCGGATACGACTTCGCCCGTTCGGCCGGATCCGGAATGCCGACCGTCCCGAGCATCTCGACGGCGCGCGCCCATGCGTCGCGACGGCTCACCGTCGAATGCACCCGCGGCACTTCGGCCAGCTGCGCCCCGATGGTGAAGACAGGGTTGAGCGCGGTCATCGGCTCCTGAAAGATCATCGCGATGCGGTTGCCGCGAATCCTGCGCATTGCCTCGTCGTCGAGTGCGAGGAGATCGGTACCCTCGAGCGCGATCGTCGAGCCCGGCTCGATGCTGCCTGGGCGCTGGATGAGCCGCAGCAGAGAAAGCGACGTGACCGATTTTCCGCACCCCGATTCGCCGACCACGCCCACCGATTCGTTCGCGGCGATGTCGAACGACACGCCATCAACCGCGCGCGCGACCCCAGCGCTCGTGCGGAAATAGGTGCGGAGGTCCTGCACGGAAAGCAGCGGCTCGGTCATCACCGGTCAACCTGACGCGGGTCCATCGCATCGCGCAAGCCGTCGCCGGCGAGATTGTACGCCAGCGACGTGAGGACCAGCGTGATGCCGGGGAAGAGTGCGACCCACCACGCGGTCGCGATATACGGCGAGCCATCGCGGATGATGTTGCCGAGGCTGGGAGACGGATCGGGGATGCCGATGCCGAGATACGACAGCGCCGCCTCGTTGATGATGACGCCAGCCACGCCGAGCGTTGCCGCGACGATCACGGGCGTCAGCACATTGGGGAGCACGTGCCGGGCTACGATCGCGAGGTCGCGCGCGCCGAGTGCCCGTGCGGCTGCCACCATGTCCCTCTCGCGCAGCGACAGTACCTCGGCCCGCACGAGACGGCTCGTAGCGAACCAGGCCGTGAATCCGAGGAGGAGCACGAGCGAGGTGACGCCGAGTGGCGCCCAAAGCGTGCCGACGGCGATGAGCAGCACAATGCGCGGAATGGACAGGAAGGCATCGACGAGGCGCATCATCGCGGTGTCGAGCTTCCCTCCGACGAAGCCGGCGGTTGCGCCATACGCTGTGCCGACGACCACGGCGATCGCAGTGGCGAGCAGCGAGATGATGAGTGAGAAGCGCGCGCCGTAGAGCACGCGGCTGAAGATGTCGCGCCCGGCGAAGTCTGTGCCGAAGAGGAACTCGCGTGACGGTGGATGGTTCGCGAGCTCCTGCGCGAAAATCTCGATCGGATCGTGCGTCGCGAGCCATGGCGCGAAGGCGACGATGGTGTACATCACGATGAGCGTGAAGAGCGCGATGACGGCGGATGGATGCGCGGCGTAGCGCGCGAAGACCGCGCGACGGCCGCTCGCGCGCCCACGTGGATGCGAATAGCGCCAAAGAGCCACACAGATGATGGCGACAAGCGCGGCGGCGCTGAGCCAGCGAAGGGCGAGCACCTACGTCGGGCGCACGCGCGGATCGATCACCGCGTAGAGCATGTCCGCGGCGATGGTGCCGGCGACGACGAGCACGCTCGTCACCAAAACCGAGGACATCACGAGTGAGTAGTCGCGGCTGCTCACTGCGGTCGCCGTGATGTATCCCATTCCCGGCCACGAGAAGACCAGCTCGACGAGCACGGCGCCGCCGAGGAGGGCGGGGAGCGCGAGCCCGGCGAGTGTGATGATCGGGAGGAGTGCGTTGCGGAGGATGTGATGTCGGGTGATCACGCTTTCGGGAACGCCCTTCGCGCGTGCGGTGACCACGAACTCGAGTTGCCCTATGTCGAGCATTGCGGCGCGCTGGAAGCGCGCGACTGCCGCGCAGGTGAGCAGCGTGAGCGTGGTCACCGGGAGGACGAGATGCCGCCCGACGTCGACGGCATGCGCCCATCGTCCATCAGAGTTCGCAGTGATCACGTTTTCCATGCCGCTGATCGGGAAAATCGGGATCCAATAGGCGAAGAGGAGCACGAGCATGAGCGCGAGCCAGAAGTCGGGCATCGAATAGAAGACGAGCGTGATGCCCCGACTACCCCAGTCGGCAAAGGTGCCGCGCTTGTGCGCCTGCAAAACGCCGAGCGCTATGCCGGTGGCGAAGGCCGCGAGAAGCGCGAGTAGCATGAGCTCGATCGTGCGCGGCACGTATTCGATGAGGATGTCGCGGACGGGACGCTGCTGCGTGACCGAGTAGCCGAGATCGCCGCTCGCAATGGCGCGGACGTAGCAGACGTACTGCGCGGGAAGCGGCCTGTCGAGGCAGTACCTGTGTCGCCAGCTGGCGACGACGGAGGGGTCGACGCGACGATCGCCGAGATACGAGTACGGATCGCCGGGGGCGAGGTGGAGCAGCACGAAGGTCAACGTCGCGACCAGCCAAATGACGGCGAGTCCCTGAAGGAGACGGCCCGCGAGCAGCCGCCTCATCTACTAGTGAGCGCCGGCCGCAAACGCGACGCTCGTATCCTTGGGAGCGGAGCCGCCGTCGATCGTCCAGTCGGCGAGATGCACGAACCACATGTCTTTGCGCATGGCTGCGGGATGGACGTTCGTCGCCATCGCCGCGATCGAAGCGGATTCGTAAAGCCAGACCGCGGGCGCATCCTCGATGATCATGCCATACGCCCGCCTGTAGAGCGCGATGGCCCGAGTGGGATCCATCGTGTCGACGGCGGAGTCGACGACTGCATCGAAAGCAGTATTGACGTAGAATCCGGAATTGCTCGGGCCACCTGCGCGTGCCGCCGTCGCGCTCCATTCCTGCCGAATCCCGGACGGCGTCGGATCGAGGGCCATCCGTTCGAACGTCATGTCGAAGTCGCGTGCGGCGGTTCGACTTCCCATCGTCGGAAAGTCCACGCGCTCGATGTCCATCCTGGCGCCGACCTTCTTCCACATGTCCTGCAGCACTACGGCCATCTGTTGGCGCTCCGTGCTGGTTGTCGGCACCAGCATCGAGAACTGCAGCGGGATGACGCCCTTATGGCGCAGACCATCCTTGCCGAGCACCCATCCGTGGCGCTCGAGGATCGACGCGGCACTGTCCGGTGCGTAGGGAAGACTCGGAAGCCGTCGGTCGTACGTGGGAAGATTCGAAGTGAGCGGACCGAGAAGGAGAGGCGTGGCGCTGTCGATCACCGTGCTCACGGCGCGGCGGCGGTCGATAGCCATCGAAAGCGCGCGGCGAACCTCGCGATCGCCAAAAACTGCGTGCGGAGCGCCGTCTTTGCGCGCGTGCAGGTTGAATCGTACGAAGGCCACAACCATGGACGGATAGCGCATCAGCTTGAGCTCCGGATGCGTGGCGATTTGCGCGCTGTCCTGTTTTCTTATCGTTCCGATGAAGTTCGCCTCGCCGGAGTACAACCGCAGCATCGCTGCATCGGGATTCCCGGCGATGCTCCAGATGAGGCGGTCGATCTTCGGCGCTCCGCGATGGAAAGTGCTGTCGGCCGCGAGCTCGATCGTGCTCCCGCTGACCCACCGCACGAACTTGTACGGGCCGCTTCCCACAGGATTACGCGCAAAGGACGAGGTCTGCAGCGCCGAATCCGGAATGCTCGCGAGCAGGTGCGCGGGAAGCACCCGGACCTGCGTTGCGGCATTGAAGAACTGCTCGAGAGAGCGCGCGTGAAACCAGATGACCGGAGTCAGGCTGTCCCGAGCGGTGACTGAATCGATGCCTGCGAGAAGCGGCAGCACGGGGGAGCCGATGAGCTTCGAACCGTTGACGCGAAAGCTGTAGAGCACATCTGCGGCGCGAACGGGAACGCCGTCGGCCCAGTGCGCTTTGGGGGCGAGGTGAAATGCGATCGAGAGCGAGTCCGGCGCCCACGTCCACGAGTCCGCGAGCGAGGGCCGCGCACCGCGATCACCGATGACGTTCATGGAATCGCCGATCTCCGCGAGCTTCTCGAACAGCATGGAGCCCACCGCAACCGAAATCTCGTTCGTCGAGAAGAGCGGTAGCATGTTGTTGGCGTCGGCCGGTTGTGTCATGACCAGCGTTGACGTATGCGCCCGTCCCGCGCCACCATCGCTGTGGCAGGCGGCGAGCAGAAAGGCGAGCGCGAAGACGCGGCGGGAGTTTCGCATGTCGTTGTCTGAAAGTAAGGCAGGTCCGGGCCGAATCGAGTGTGGGCGACATCCGGAGCTCACTGCCGCAGCGCAGAGGGATTCCCCTCTGCAGAGACGATCGACGACGCTGGACGATTCATGCGACGCGGCCGCTACGTCCTTGCCACGACGGCGGTTAGTCCCCCGTATGCTCCCGATATTCGGCCGGACCCAGGAGCTCATCGCGCTCGGCGATCGATTTCGGGCGCAGGCGCACGAGCCAGCCGTCGCCGTACGGATCCGAGTTTACGAGCTCGGGCTCTTTCGCCAGCCGCGGATTCGTCGCGAGGACCACCCCGCCGATCGGCGAGAAGAGCTCGGTCACCTGCTTCACCGCCTCGATAGTGCCGAAGACATCGAGTCGCGCGAAGCTCTCGTCGAGGGAGGGCAGCTCGACGGAGATGGTGTCGCCGAGCTCGTGCTGGGCGTAATCGGTGAGGCCGATGGTGACGACGTCGTCCGTCCAGGCGGCCCAGAGATGCTCCTCCGAATACAGGAGCGAGTCGGGGACGGTGCTCACAGGAGGATCAGCTGCTGGCGTGCAGTGCGCGCCAGACTTCGTCGACGCGTTTCTCCAGCGACTCGAGATCGCTCTCGTTGTCGATCACGTAGTCCGCGCGCGCCCGTTTCAGCTCGGCCGGCATCTGCGAGGCGATCATGTTCATCGCCTCGGTCTGACCGAGTGCGCGCTCGCGGGTGAGGCGCTCGAGACGAAGTGGACGCGGGGCATCGACGAGGACGATCTTGTCGAAGTCGTCGACGATGCCGCGCTCGAAGAGGAGCGGAATGTCGCAGATGACCATTTCGTCCCCACGCTCGCGCGCCTCGTTGATGAGGTCGTCACGGAGCCGGGAGACTTCGGGATGCACGATCGAGTTCAGCGCCTCGAGCTCGGTCGGCTCCTGAAAGACGATCTGCCGAAGTGCTACACGGTCGAGTCCGCCATCTGCCTTGAGGATATCGTCGCCCCAGCGCTCGATGATTTTGCGATGACCGACGCTTCCGACCGCGACGGCGTCGCGAGCGAGCTCATCGGCATCGATGATCGTCGCACCGCGCTCCGCGAACAGCTGCGCGACGGTGGACTTGCCGGAGGCGATATTGCCTGTGAGACCGATCAGGCGCATGGGACCAGGATAGGGGAAAGCGGGCCCGCTCCGCAATAGAACAAATCACAGCAACGGTACTTGATCCTCGTCACGGCGTGGCAACTCGTGACAATGGCGACAGCGCGCCTCGTATGACTCGCGTCCCCCGACCATGATCGTCGGAGAGTCGTAGCGAGCCGGGCGCCCATCGATCAGGCGTTGATTCCGGCTGGCGGGACCTCCGCACACAACGCAAATCGCGTGCAGCTTGTCAACGAGATCGGCCACAGCCATGAGCTGTGGCATCGGCCCGAACGGTTCGCCGCGAAAGTCGGTGTCGGTGCCCGCGAGGATGACGCGCATGCCGCGCGACGCCAGCGTCCCGACGAGGTTGATGATCCCCGCGTCGAGAAACTGTGCCTCATCGATGGCGACGACGTCGACGTCGTCGCGCAGGTTCTGCGATATCTGGAGCGACGAGTCGACGGGGATCGCCTCTACGGCGAGCCCGTCGTGGCTCGAGATGGTGAAGACGCCGCCGTAGCGGTCATCGAGATGCGACTTGAAGATCTGGATCTTCTTCTTCGCGATGATCGACCGGCGCACGCGGCGGATGAGCTCTTCGCTCTTCCCGCTGAACATGACGCCGGTGACGACCTCCACCCATCCCCGTCGTGCCCCGAAAAAAACCGGGTCCATCGCCGCTTACGAGGGGCGACGCGACCGGGGCGGCCCGTCGCGACGCGGCGCGTCACGACGTGGCCCTGACGACGGACGTTCTCCGCGCGAGCTCGGCGCTCCACGCTCGGACCGTGGCGCATAGCTGCGCGTGCCGCGATCCGACGAGCTGCTCCGCTCGGG
>JBBRYY010000084.1:0-13407 GCA_038237245.1 Gemmatimonadales bacterium
CCCTCCTCGCCCGTGGTGGCGGCGAAGAGGACGGGCGCGCGCGTACGGAGCGTCGTGCCATCGATCGCGCCGGCGAGGGTGAGCATCGCCGCGAGCCCGCGGCCGTTGTCCCCGATTCCCGGGCCGACGAGGCGCGCGCCATCATGTTGTACGCGCAGCGGCGTCGCGCGTGGAAAGACGGTGTCGAGATGCGCGCAGATGACCACCGGCGCCACGTCCTCGCTCCCCGCGCGCGTGCCGAGCACGTTCCCCGCGGCGTCGGTGCGAACATCCGAGAGCCCCAGCGCACCGTAGCGCGCCGCGACCCATTCTCCGCGCTCGCATTCCTCACCCGTCGGCGCCGCGATCTGGGACAGCGCGATCTGCGTGACGATCGTCGCGGAGTCCCGCTGCTCGATTGCGGCGCGCGCGCCGGCGAGCGCGGGCGCGTTCCAGAGCGTGCGAAGTCTCGCGGAGACATCCATGCCATTGAATTGCGCGCAGTTGCGACGCCGCGCAAGTAGCGCGCTCTGCCAGCGGCCATTGTCAGCCGGGCGTCGATGCCCTCACTTTGCAAGGCTGGTTGTCTCAAACCGGGATCACCGGACGTCCCTGTTTACCATGGAAAGACATGCAGGAACACGAGCTCATCTACGATTGGAATACGCGCGCCCCGGGCTTCGACTGGGCGCACTCTCGCGTGGAGCTCAACGACGAAACGCTCCGCGACGGGTTGCAGTCGCCCTCGGTTCTGGACCCATCGATCGAAGACAAGAAAGCGCTGCTTCACCTGATGACGGAGCTCGGAATCGCGGCGGCGAATATCGGGCTTCCGGGTGCCGGTCCGCGCACCCGCGCCGATGCGCTCGAGCTCGCGAAGGAGATCGTGCGCGCGAAGCTTCCGATATCCGCCAACTGCGCCGCCCGCACCCTCGCCACGGACATCGAGCCGATCGCGCGCATCGCGCAGGAGAGCGGGCTCGCGATCGAGGCGGCGACGTTCATCGGCTCGTCGCCGATTCGGCAGTACGCTGAGGACTGGACGCTCGCGAAGATGGTGCAGGTGAGCGAGGACGCGGTGAAGTTCGCGATGAGTGAGGGACTCTCGCTGATGTTCGTCACGGAGGACACGACGCGCGCGGATCCCAAGACGCTGCGCGCGCTCTACGGCGCCGCGATCGCGTGGGGTGCGCGGCGAGTCTGCCTGGCGGACACCGTTGGTCACGCGACGCCCGACGGCGTGCGCGCGCTCGTGCGCTTCGTGCGCGAGGAGATCATCGCGCCCAGCGGAGTCGCCGTGAAAATCGACTGGCACGGGCACCGCGACCGCGGGAACGGGCTCGCCAACTGCTTTGCCGCGATCGAGGCGGGTGTCGATCGCGTGCACGGGACCGCGCTCGGCATCGGCGAGCGCGTGGGGAACGCGGAGATGGATCTGCTGCTGATCAATCTCCGGCTGCTCGGCGCGCATCATCACGACCTGCACAGACTCCCGGAGTACACCGCGCTCGCCTCGCGTGCGCTCGGCATCGCGATCCCGCCGAGCTATCCGGTGGTGGGCGAGGATGCCTTCCGCACCGCGACGGGGGTGCACGCGGCGGCGATCGCGAAGGCGCAGAAGAAGGGTGACGCGTGGCTCGCCGACCGGATTTACTCGGGGGTGCCCGCGGGAGACTTCGGCCTCGCGCAGCGCATCGACGTCGGGCACGTCTCGGGAATCTCGAACGTGCGCTCGTGGCTCGAGGCGCACGGCCACGATGCAGGGGACGAGCGGCTGTGCCGGCACATCCTCGATTGCGCGAAGAAGGCGACGCGCACCCTGCGCGACGACGAGCTCGCGACGCTCGTGGCGGACCACAAGCGCATCTCGGTGAGCGCGTGACGGCGCCGCTCTCCGCCGTGATGGGCGGCTATCTCGACCTGCGGTGGCGGCTGAACCCCGTGGAGGCGACGTTCCACGGGGTCTCGGAGTTCGATGGACTATTCCCCGCGTACGACGCGGAGAGTGTGCGCGAACAGCTCGCCGCGCTCGTTGCGTATGAAAATGCGATCGAGGAGGCGGAGGCCGAGACGCTGGCGGACGAAATTGATCGCACGGCGGTACTACACGCCTTGCGGCACGACATGCTCCTGCTCGGGAAGGAGCGACAGTTCGTGCACGATCCCGCGTACCACCTGATGCACGCGGTGAACGGGATCTTCATCCTCCTTGCGCGTCAGCCGGCGGATCCCACGCAGCGCGCGACGGCGCTGCTCGCGCGACTGGATGCGCTTCCGGCATTTCTCGAGACCGCGGCGGTCGTGATCGCGGAGCCGGATGCGATCTTCGTCAGCGTCGGGGCGTCGATGATTCCGGGGGCGATCGCGCTCATTCAGAATGGACTCGATGATTCGGCGATCGACCTCTCGATGCTGGATTCACTCGATCTCGAACGTGCACGTACGCAGGCGGTGGAAGCGCTCGAGGCGTTCGGCGATGCGATCGAGGAGATGAAGGCGCGCGCGGGGAATCACTACGCGATCGGTCGCGCTCTGTTCGACAGCAAGCTGCACACGGCACATATGATCACCGAGAATGCGGACGAGATTCTGCGCTTCGGCGAGCAGCTTCGGGCGAGCGCGATCGTGGAGCTGGAGTTGATCGCGGCGGAGATCGATCCGAATGCGCACTGGCAGGAGGTCGCGGCTCGCCTTCGTACCGACATCCCGAGTCCCGAGAGCGCGCTGGATGAGTACCGTGAGGCGATGGAGGCGTCGCGGCACTTCACCATCTCGCGCGACCTGATGCCCGTGCCCACCGCAACGCTCGACGTCGTGCCGACGCCGGACTTTCTGCGGCCGCTCATTCCTCTTGCGGCATACCAGGGTCCGGGCGCCTTCGATCCGGTGCAGCGCGGGCTCTTTCTCGTTACGCTGCCCGAGGCTGGCGAATCGTGGCGCTCGCACTGCCGCGCGGAGCTGCCGAGCACCGCGTTGCATGAAGGGATCCCTGGACATCATCTGCAGATGTCGATCGGCAACCAGCTGCCGAGCGTACCGCGGCGCGTGCTGTCGACGCCGGCGGCGCGCGAGGGGTGGGCGCTCTACTGCGAGTCGCTGATGGCGGAGATGGGATTTCTGGATTCGGCGGCCGAGCGGTTTTTCCAGGCGCACAATCTGTTGTGGCGAGCGATCCGCGTGATCCTCGACGTGTCGCTGCACACGAAGGGGATGTCGATGGAGGATGCGGCGAAGCGTCTGCGCGATGAGCTGGGGTTCGACGCGGGGATCGCGGAGGCGGAGGCGAAGCGGTACTGCGCCTATCCGACGTATCAGCTGTGCTATGCGGTGGGGCGGCGTGACATCCTCGCGCTGCGAGAAGATCTGCGGAAGGCGCGCGCGGGGGACTTCACGCTCGCGACCTTTCACGAGGAGCTGTTGCAGTACGGCGCGCTGCCGACGGCGCTGGCACGATGGGGAATGGGGTTGGCGGCGGTGGAGTAGCGCACGAACACACAGAGGAGAGCGCATATGTGGCGTAGAACGATAGCGGCGACGATCACGATTGGTGCGGTGGCGGGATGCGGCGGCGAGAAGAAAGCGCCCGCGGCCGATACGACGGCGGCGGTAGCAGCGCCCAAGCCTGCGCAGACGGATTTCTCGAGTGGCGGCCCATATCTCTTCGTGTCGAACGAGGATGGCAACGACGTCACCGTAATCAATGCGAAGACGGACAGCGTGGTTGGCACACTCGATCCGGGACAGCGCCCGCGAGGCTTGCGCGTAAGCCCCGACGGAAAATTTTTGATCGTCGCGGTGAGCGGATCACCGAAGGCCGGCCCCGGCGTAGACGAGAAGACGCTTCCACCGGCAGATCGCACGAAGGACGGAATCGCGCTGATCGATCTCTCGACGGGGCAGAAGGTGGCCAATCTTCCCGGCGGCATCGATCCCGAGGCGTTCGCGATCTCGAGCGACGGGAAGACGATCTATGTGTCGAACGAAGATGGCGGCTCGCTGACGCTGATCGATGTCGATTCGCGAAAGCTCATCGGATCGGTGCCGATCGGATCGGAGCCGGAGGGCGTGCAGATCCACCCCGACGGCAAGGTGCTCTACGCAACGAACGAGGGAAGCGGTACTGTATCCGTCCTCGATCTCAAGACGAAGCAGATCATCGCGACCTTCCCGACGGGAAAGCGCCCGCGCGGCATCGCCTTCACTCCTGATGGAAAGAAGGCATACATCGCGAACGAGGTCGGCGGCACCGTGACGGTCGTCGATGCGAAGAAGAACAAGGTGATCAAAAACCTCACGATTCCGGGCGAGGGCGCGAAGCCGATGGGCACCGCGATGGCGCCCGACGGCGAGCATCTCTACATCACCACGGGACGCGGCGGCACGGCCGTCGTCATCGACACGAAGAACGATTCGGTGGGAACGCCGTTCGCGGTCGGCAAGCGACCGTGGGGCGTTGCGGTGTCTGCGGATGGGAAGCGGGTCTACACGGCCAACGGCCCGTCGAACGATATCTCGGTGATCGACGCGAGCACGAACACGGTGGTCAAGCACATCGCCGGCGGAAAGTCGCCGTGGGGGATCGCGATCTCGAAGTAGCGCGCTGGGCAGACGCCGGCCGCTAGCAGCAGCGGCTGCCGGTTCCCTCGTAGCGTGCGCGCTCCCGCTCTCGTGCGAACTCCTCGTGCGAGAGCGGTGTCGCGTCCGGATGCTTCGCGCGCTGATGCGCGAGATAGCGCGCGTAGTCCGGGGCGCCGATGACGGCGCGCACCGCCCTCACCGCGCGCGCGAGTCGCGCGGTGATGGACAGCCGGCGACTCGCCGTGCTAATGCGCACGCGCCGCCGGCTCCTTCGGGTGCCCAATCGTGCGGTCGAAGAGCTCATAGATGCGCCGGTACTCGTCCTGCCAGCTCGTCGTGCGCACGAAGTCGTGGCGCTCCACCGGATACACCGCGAGATCCCAATTCGTCTTCCCGAGCTCGATCAGCCGCTCGGTAAGGCGCACGATGTCCTGGAAGTGCACGTTGTCGTCGACCATGCCGTGCACCATCAGGAGTGGATCCTGGAGGCCGTCGGCAAAGTAGATCGGCGACGACTGGCGGTACGCCATGCTGTCCTGCTCCGCCGTGTTCAGAATGCGCGACGTGTAGCCGTGATTGTAGTGCGCCCAATCGGTGACCGAGCGAATGGCCGCGCCCGCGCCGAAGTGCGACGACTCGGTGAACATCGCCATGAGCGTCATGAAGCCGCCGTAGCTGCCGCCGTAGATGCCGATGCGCTTCGGGTCGATCCCATACTTGTCGTGCAGATACCTCGAGCCGTCGACCTCATCCTGCAGGTCGCGTCCGCCCATGTGTTGGTAGATCGCGGTGCGCCAGTCGCGCCCGTAGCCGGCTGAGCCGCGATAGTCGATGTCGATGACGGTGTAACCCTTCGACGCGAGGTAGTGGTTGAACATGTACTCGCGGAAGTAGTACGACCAATAGTGATTGACGTTGTGCAGGTAGCCCGCGCCGTGCACGAAGATCACCGCGGCGCCGTTGGGCTTTGCGCCCATGTCGCTCGGATGATAAATGCGCGCCGGCACCTGCACGCCGTCCGACGCAGGCACCATCACGATCTCCGGCACCAGCCAGGGGAAGCTCAGCCACTCGGCCGTCGGCGACAGCGTGAGCCGCGCCTCCGCCGCACCGGGCTGATTGCGCATCACGAAGAGCTCTGGTGGGCGGTTGGATGTCGAATACACGTCGGCCAGCAGCTGTTCATTCGGCGAGACGACGACTTCGTGGCCGCCGCTCGTCTTCGTGATCTGCGTGCGCGGGCCTCCCGAAGTCGACATGCGATAGAACTGCTCCTCGAACGGCGACTCTTCACTCGTGTGCAGATAAAAGGTCTTCCGGTCCGCCGAAAGCGCGACGTTGTCGACCTCCCACTTGCCCTTCGTGAGCTGCTTTTTGTCGCTGCCGTTCGCCGCCATCGAGTAAAGATGCGCGTAGCCGTCGGCCTCCGAGACGAACCAGATGCGCTTGCCGCCATCGAGGAAGCCGGCCTGTCCGAACGCAGGGCCATCGACCCACGCGCTGTCGCGAAGGGTGTCGAGCGCCGAGAGCGCGCCCTTCGCGCCCACCGTGTAGATGTAGCGCGTCTTCCAGTCGAAGCTCACCGCGAACACGAGCGCGACAGAGCCGTCATCCGCCCAGCCGTTCACGAGCGCGAGCCCAGGGGCGTTCGCGGTGTCGCCGGGGATGAGCGAGAGCCACGTCGGATCGCCGCGCGTGAGCGGGATATACGCCACGCGGCCGCCGTCCTGCACATCGCCGACCTTCTCACGCGACTTCTGCTCTTCGGTGTACCCGGTTTTCGAGATGTACTGCGGAATATCCGTCGCCCGCTGCTTGTCGCCCGCGGGGATCGTCGTCACGAGGAGCAGTGCGTTCGCGGTTGGAGAGACGGAGATCGTGCTGACCACCTCGTCCTTCCGCAGCCAGAGCGTGGACGGCTCGAGCGAATCGTGCTGCGCCTTGATGCTCTTCCTGATCGAGTCGATGTGCCACTCGTCGCGAACAGCGCCTAGAAGCTCGCGCTGTTGTGCCTCGAGAATTGCGCGCTGCGGTGTGAGCTTCTCGTCGTCCTTGTCCTTCGGCTTCGGGCCTTGGCGAATGTCGGTGAGCTGCTTCTCCTCGCCGGTCGTCATGTCGAACGAGAACGCGTTGTTGTCGCGGATGAAGTACACGTGCTTCGAGCCACGGTCGAAGTGTGGCTCCGTCTCGTGCGCGACGGTGTTCGTCAGCCGGCGGAGCGCCCCCGTGCGGAGATTGGCGACGTAGATGTCGCCGTCCCATTCCACCGCACGCATCGTCCTGTCGGTCGACAGATCGCCCGCGGCCGCGAGCGGACCGGCGCTGTCCATCTGGGCGACCGTGAGCGACTCGGGAATCGCACCGGCCTCCGCGCGCACGCGATAGGCATGCAGCGGTTCGAGCGCATCGGTTCCCGGCAGATTCCACGCGAAATAGATCCAGCGACTGTCTGCGGACCAGCGCACGTCGGTCGGAGTCCGCCCGACGAGATCGTGGCCTCGCATGATTCCCTTGACGGAGAAATCGAAGGTACCGCGCGACGTGGCAGCGGATGGAGCGGCCGGCTGCTGTGAGCTGAGCGTGGCGACGCCGCCCATAAGGACGGCGGCAAGAAGCTGAATGCGCATTGCAGTTGACTGAGGACGTACGGATTGGCGCGGAGATGCTGCGCGCGGGACAAGCCTAGAGAAGCACGCGGACGTGCCTCTCGCAAGCCTCAGCCGAGCGCAAGCCGGGGCGCGGCGTCGGCCAAATGGTCGAATGCACCGCCCCGGCCGGCAGCGCTGATGCGAGCCGCCAGCTCGCCGCGCAGCACGGGGTTTCGCAGGACGCGGATGATCGCCGCAGCGAGTGCATCGGCATCGCCAGGTGGTACGAGCAGCCCGTTCTCCCCATCGCGCACGATCGACGAGAGCCCGCCCACTCGCGTTGCCACCAGCGGTACGCCGGCGCTCAGCGCTTCCATGGCCGCGAGCGAGAGTCCATCGTCGGTCGACGACACGACCGCGACGTCGCACAGCCGGAGATGCGCGGGGAGATCCTCACGCATCCCCGCAAAAATCACGAACGGCGAGATGCCGAGCCGCAGCGCCTGCCTCTCGAGCAGCTCGCGCTCCGGGCCCTCGCCCACCACGAGCAGGCGCGCCGAGGGAACGGCGGAATGAATGCGCGGGAAGGCGTCGAGCAGAAAGCGCGTGCCCGACAGCGGGAAGAAGCGCGAGACCGCGCCGACGATTAGGGCATCGTCAGTGAGGCCGTAGCGACGGCGAAGCTCTCCCGACGGCCTCGCGAGCACTTCTGCCGACCCGCGACGAGGCGCGGTCTTCTCGCGCGACACGAGCGCGACACGCTCCTCCCAGAGCACCGTACGCCCGACTCCCTCGAACACGGACACGCGCGGCGTGAAGCCAATCACGCGCGACGCCTTCCCAATGTCGAAGACATGGCTCTTCGTGAAGAACTCGAGGCGCCCGCGCATCGCGCCGCCGAACGTGCCGAAGCGCTCGGACGCCCACACGAGTGCGCGCGTCGACAGCTCGGGGATGTGCACCTGCGGGCGCTTCACGCCTACGGCGCGCGCGAGCACCGTGATCAGCTCATCGAGCGAGAGATGCTCAGGTCCGCCCAGGATGAATGATTCACCGATCGCCGCATTTCTCGTCGCGAGCAGCTTGAGGCCACGAACTAGATCCTCGACGTGAATCGGATGCACGCGCGCCGTGCGCGTTCCCGGGATCACGACGTGTCCGCGACGCACGGAGGCCATCATGCGGCGGAATCGGCGGTCGTCCGCGCCGTACGTCCACGTGGGTCGCGCGACGACCACCGGAAGGTCGCACTCACTGACGAAGAGCAACGCCAGTCGCTCGGCCTGCATCTTCGTGAGCTCGTACGCGTTGGTGGGGCGGAACTCCGATTCCTCGTTCGCAGCGCCGGGGCCGGTATCGCCGTGCACGCGCGCAGTGCCGCAGTGCACGATACGGCGGACTCCCGCCTCCATCGCGGCCTGCATCACGAGCCGCGTCCCCTGCACGTTGATGCGCCAGTGGTCGCGGGGGTCGGTGATGCGGCCCGCCCCGGAGCTGTCGGCGAGATGGTAGACGACCTCGCGTCCATCCATCGCGCGCACGACATCCAGCCGCTCGGTGACCTCACCCGCGACGATCTCGGTCTCGGCGGGGAGCAGCGCGCGCGCACGTTCGAGCGATCGCGTCATCACGCGCACCGCATGTCCTTCGCGGACGAGACTTCGAACGAGATGCAGACCGGTAAAGCTGGTTCCGCCGGTGACCAGGATACGGTCCATGCTGCTCCGCTTCTTTGAGGGCTTGCGACTAAGGAGCTGTGATCTCCGGACCCCGCGAGCGTTTGCGAGGACTTTTGCAAAGACGAGGCCGTCCCTGTATCTACCCCCCGGCTGCGCCAGCGACACTGGTTTCGAAGGGGTGCTCGGTCGATATCCTGACCTTCCGGCCAGACAGCACGAGCCACCATTCACGGATCGAGGCTACCAGTACGACGATCACACACGAAATAAAGAACGCGGCGACGCCGGCATCGATTCGATCGTTCAGTGCCATCCGCGTCGCCGCCGACGCGTTCGCGACTCCGGTCGGGAGCGTCCCGCTCTGTGCCGCATCCAGAAGAAGGCGCGCGTGGGCGAGAAATCCAAGTGCCGGGTCCGACGCGAAGATCTTCTGAAATCCTGCCGTCAATGTCACGATGGAGAGCCATGTGAGCGGTATCACAGTCACCCACGCGTATCGCGCACGATCCATCTTGATGATCACCGTGGTGCCCACGCAGAGCGCCACGGCGGCAAGTAGCTGGTTCGAGATCCCGAACAGCGGCCAGAGGGAGTTGATTCCGCCGAGCGGGTCGGCGACCCCCTGATAGAGGAAATAACCCCACATCGCCACGAAAGCTGCGCTGGAGATCACAGTCGCGGGATACGAGGCAATCCGGCCGATCGGCTTCCAGAGGAGGCCGCCGAGGTCCTGGAGCATGAAACGTCCGACGCGGGTGCCGGCGTCGATGGTCGTGAGAATGAACAGCGCCTCGAACATGATCGCGAAATGGTACCAGAGGGCCATGGCCGTGCCGCCGCCGAGCACGTTCGAGAAGAGCTGCGCCATCCCCACTGCGAGACTCGGCGCGCCGCCGGTGCGTGAGAGTAGAGAAATCTCACCTACGCGCGAGGCGAGGTCGCGCATCTCCTGCGGGGTCACGGTGAATCCCCACTGGGCGATCGCGTGCGATGCGCTCTCGGCGGTTGGGCCGAGCGACGCGGCGCTGGCGTTGATCGCGAAGTAGACGCCGGGGGTGAGCAGGCACGCGGCAATGAGCGCCATGATCGCGACGAAGGACTCCATCAGCATCCCGCCGTAGCCTACCAACAGTGCGTCGCTTTCACGTGCGAGGAGCTTGGGTGTCGTGCCCGAGGCGATCAGTGCGTGGAAGCCCGAGATCGCGCCGCACGCGATAGTGATGAAGGCAAAGGGGAAGATCGAACCGGCGAAGATCGGGCCGCCTCCATGCGCGAAGCGCGTGAGCGCGGGCATCTGCAGCGGCGGGAGGACGACGATGATCCCGGCCGCGAGTGCGAGCACGACGCCGATCTTCACGAAGGCGGAGAGGTAGTCGCGCGGCGCGAGGAGGAGCCACACCGGCAGTACGGAAGCCGCGAAGCCGTAGACCATGATGAGAATCGCGAGCGACTGCCGAGACAGCGTGAAGCGCGCGGCGACATCGGGGTGCGCAGCTACCCAGCGCCCCGCGAAGAGCGCGGCCACGAGCAGCACGAGGCCGATCGCGCTCGCCTCGAGCACGCGCCCTGGGCGGATCCATCGCAGATGCACGCCCATCAACAGTGCGATCGGGATCGTCAGCCCGATCGTGACGACTCCCCACGGGCTCGACGCGAGCGCATTGACGACGACGAGGGCGAGGACCGCGATGAGGACGATCATGATGCCGAGGATCGCAACGAGGGCCGTGGTCCCAGCAATGGGGCCGATCTCGTCGCGCGCCATGGTGCCGAGCGATCGCCCATCGCGCCGCACGGAGGCGAGGAGGATGACGAGATCCTGCACCGCGCCGCCCAGGACGACGCCGGCGATGATCCAGATCGCGCCGGGGAGGAATCCGAATTGCGCGGCGAGTGTAGGACCTACCAGCGGCCCCGGCCCAGCGATCGCGGCGAAGTGGTGCCCGAAGACGATCCACCGGTTCGTCGGGAGGTAGTCGCGACCGTCTTCCATTCGTACGGCGGGAGTGGCGCGCCTGTCGTCGACGGCGAAGATCTTCGTGGTGATGAAGCGACCGTAGAAACGGTAGGCAACCGCGTAGCAACAGAGCGCGGCGGCGAGCAGCCACCCGGCGCTGATCGTCTCTCCGCGCGAGAGCGCGAGGCGCGCCAGGGCGGCGGCGCCGAGGAGCGAGATGGCGATCCAGAGGAGCGTGGTGAGAAGGCGTCGCATAGGCGGCGAATATGCATGAGGCGCCGCGCGCACGGCCAGATGCGTCGCGACGATTGGCTGCGTGCCGACCGACCACGGATGCGCGTCTTTCATCGGTATCCCTCGCCGCGCGCCCTTTATAGCTTTCCCGATTCAAGGATGATGTCCGTGAAGATTTCCGCCGTATTCGGCGCCGCACTGTTCGCGACCTCCGCGCTCACCGCCCTCCCGGCGCGCGCGGACGCGCAGGACAAATCGAAGCAGCCGCACCAGCACGTGCTGGCAGCCTTCTCGACGCGCCGGCTGATGATTCTCCCCGTGCACTACCTCCGCATGGGCGATTCGCTGAACTGGGCGGGCGAGATCTCGGACCAGCAGGCCTATCTCTCCGCGCTCGACGATGAGATCGCGTTCGCGTTCAGCGATCGCGGCGTGCAGAAGGTGTGGGTCTTTCCGGCCGCGATCGATGCGATGGTCAAGCGCAACGAGCCATACGCGCCCGACCCGCACGCGATGGCCGCGCAGTGGCTCCGCTTCCCGGGGCCGAAGCGTCTTCCCCAGCAGGTTCCCGATCCGATCGCGTCGCAGCTCCGCACCCTCGTCGCACTGCAGGAAGGCGGACAGCTCGTGCTCCTCCCCGTGGAGCTGCGCTTCGAGTCGGTTCCCAACGGTCAGGAATGCGCCGTGCTCCGCTTCGTGATCTTCGACGCGGTGCGCGCGAAGATCATCTACATGGCGGACGTCGCCAGCGATCCGCAGTCGTCCTTCGGCCCCGCGCTCGCCGCGAGCCTCGCCGGCCATCTCGCCGACCAACTTGGACCCCCGAACCAATGACTGAAGCAATTCCCGTCACGCTGATCCCCGGTGACGGGATCGGTCCTGAAATCGTTGGCGCGACGGTCAAGATCGTGGAGGCGTCGGGGGCGAAGATCGAGTGGGACCGTCAGCTCGCGGGGATGGCCGCGCTCAACGCGGTCGGCGATCCGATGCCCGTTGCAACGCTCGAATCCATCGCGCGTACGGGTGTCGCACTCAAGGGCCCGCTCGAAACACAGCTTGGCAGTGGCTACCGCAGCGTCAACGTCGCGCTGCGCATGCGATTCGATCTCTTCGCCAACGTTCGCCCCGCGCGCACGCTGCTTCCGAATGGGCGGTACACCGGCGTCGACATCATCCTCGTTCGCGAAAACACCGAGGGGCTCTACAGCGGCGTCGAGCACTACGTGAAGATCGGAAACGACGATCACGCGGCGGCCGAGTCGGTGGCGATCATCACACGTGCGGGCGCCGATCGCGTGATCCGCTTCGCCTTCGAGCACGCGGTGTCACGAGGGCGCAAGAAGCTGACGCTCGTGCACAAGGCGAATATCCTCAAGCTCTCGCAGGGACTCTTCCTCGAGACGGGGCGCAAGATCGCCAAGGACTACGAGGGGCGGATCATCTTCGAGGAGCGCATTATCGATGCGATGGCGATGCACCTCGTGCTGACCCCCGAGAGGTACGACGTGATCGTGACGACCAACATGTTCGGCGACATCCTCTCGGACGAGATCTCGGGGCTCGTCGGCGGGCTCGGGCTCGCGCCTGGCGCGAACATCGGCGAGAAGGCCGCGATCTTCGAGGCGGTGCACGGCACGGCGCCCGACATCGCGGGGAAGGGGATCGCCAACCCGGGGGCTGTCGTCCTCGCGGCATGTCTGATGCTCGAGCACGTCGGAGACGCGCCCACCGCCGCCAGAATCCGCAACGCGATGAACGACGTCCTCCACTCCGGCAGCTCGCTTACCGCTGACCTCGGCGGAAACGCGACGACCACGGGCTTTACCGAAGCCATCATCGCGAGACTGGCTTGACGAGAGTGCTGCACGTGTCGGATCTCCACTTCGGTCCTCCCGCAGTACCGGCGCAACTCGACGCGATCGGGGAGTTGATCAACGCACGGCGCTTCGATGTCGTCGCGATCTCGGGTGATCTCTCGCAGCGAGCGCGGCCGGGGGAGTTCCAGGCGGCGCGGCAATTCCTGCGAGATGCGGCAAAGGTGAGCCAGACGATCGTGGTGCCGGGCAACCACGACGTGAAGTGGTGGCTCGCGCCACTCGGTGTCGGTTCGCGCGAGTCGGCGATCGGGAACTACGCGCGCTACATCTCGGAGGACTTCGAGCCGGTGCTTTCCATGCCCGGTGTCACCTTCGTCGGCGTGAACACGGCGCAGGGTGTCGCGCCGGGAACCCTCACCTGGAATCCGCGCGACGTGGGCGTCGTCGGCAACCTGAGTGAGGCCCAAATCGAGCAGGCGCGCGCGAAGTTCGAGGCGGCGCCGGCGGGGCATCATCGCGTGTTGGTCATGCACCACAATCCGCTGCGCGGCGAGCTTTCGAACCGGTACGGACTC
>JBBRYY010000085.1:0-13304 GCA_038237245.1 Gemmatimonadales bacterium
GACGTGGCAGCGCGTGCTCTTCGTCAACGATTCGACCGGCGGTATTGATGTGGTGCTCGATCCGTCGAATCCGCGCACCGTTTACGCCGCGATGTGGCAGATCGAGATCCACACGTGGGGGCGCAAGAGCGGCGGCGCCGGAAGCAGCATCTGGAAATCGACAGATGGCGGTATAACCTGGACGAGACTGCGCAACGGTCTTCCGGGACGCCCCTTCGGCAAGGTCGGGCTCGCGATCAGCGCCGCGATGCCCGAGCGTATTTACGCCGAGGTGGAGACGGGCGACGGCGTGCCGCGCGAGGGACAGGAGTCGGATTCCGGACGTCTCTTTCGCTCCGACGATGCGGGAAAGAGTTGGCAGCTGATCAACTACGATTTGCAGCCGGCCGGACGCACTGCGTACTACGATCGCATGGGTGTCGAGCCCGACAACCCGAACGAGGCGTACTTCCTTGCGGCGGCGTTCACGAAGACGCTCGATGGCGGCAAGACGATGATCGACCTGCCGCGAGAGCAAGTGCCGCGTGGCGATCATCACGACATCTGGTTCGATCCGTCGAATGGCAATCGCTTCGCCGTTGCGCACGATGGCGGGGTCGGAATCACGACCACGCGCGGCAGGACGTGGAATCGCATAAGTACGGTGGAATCGACGACTTCAACGCGATCATGACCGTGAAGCGGAGTCATCTCACGCTGGCCGAGGTGCTGCAACAGCACGAGGATGTGCACGCGCGGCTCGTGGCGTACGTCACCGAGGCGCCGGAGGATCTGTACGCAGGCGACAGCAAGTTCCGTCGCCGGCTGCGTCTCGACACGTACGGCCACTATCCCGTTCACACGAACGCGATCCGCGCGTGGCGCGAGGCGAACGAGAAGAAGACAGACGCTACGGAGTAGCCTTCTGCCAGGGATCGTGGGTGAGGCGAATGCCCGACACGCAGTCCTCGGTTGTCGCGCACCCCTGCGAGACCGTGTTCCCGGCGCGATTCGCACCGTAGAACGGCGCGCTCAGATCCTTCCAGAACTGCGAGCGGTCCGACGCGACGCTCTTGCGAAGCGAGTCGAATACTTCGAGTGGAAGCCCGAGATGGTTCGCGGGTATTTTGAGCATGAGCGGTGGAATCGCGCTGATGAGCACCGCTGCCGCGACGCGCTTCGTTCCGTGGCGACCGATGTAACGCGCGACTTCGCCGCCGCCCGTCGAGTAGCCAACGTGCACCGCATCCCTGAGGCCGAGCTTCGCCGTCAGCTCGGCCAGATCATCGGCGTACGTGTCGAGGTTGTTGCCATCCCGCGTCTGCCCCGAGCAGCCGTGGCCGCGTCTTGCATCGACGCATCCGCGCCCGCCGCCCCCGGGCCGCTACTCCTCTACGAGGAGGCCTAGGCGCATCACGAGGCGCAAATACTCCGCCCGATGCGAGATTCCGAGTTTCTCATTGACGCGTTGCTTGTAGGTATCCACAGTTTTTGGACTGATCGAGAGCCGCTCGCCGATCTCGGGAGCCGTGTAGCCGCGCGCAATGAGCAGAAGCACATCGCGCTCGCGGTCCGTGAGGCGATCGAAGCGCGATCGCTCTGCCGACGCAGGATCCTTCGCCATGAAACGCCGTGCGAGCACGTGTCCGGCATTCTGTTGCACGTACATCTCCCCGCGCACGACCGCGCGTATGGCCTCGACGAGCTCGCGGTCCGCTGCGCTCTTGACGAGGTACCCCGACGCGCCAGCCTTCAGAACCGGGAGGAGATATTCCTCTTCGGCGTGCATGGTGAGGACAAGAACCTTCGGAGCGTGCGGGAGGGCGGCCAGCGCCGCCGTCGCGGTGACACCATTGCCGCCCGGCATGCTGAGATCCATGATGACGACGTCGGGCTTGAATCGCTGCGCCATCGCGAGGGCGTCGACGCCGTTGGAGGCCTCGCCAATGATCTGAACGTCGCGCGCCAGGTTCAGCACCGCCTTCAACCCCGTTCGTACGATCGCATGATCGTCGACGAGCAGCACGTTGATGATCTCGCTCACGAGCGGGGCTCCTCGGCCGAGGGTACTCCGGCGTGCTCGAGTCCATCGGCCTGGTACGCATCGTCCTCGGCGGACAGGTCCGGCCAGCGAGTCATCGTGTGCGCCAGCGTTCGCAACTGCGCGGCCAGCGGCTGCGCCGCCGACTCGTGCAGATGATACGCGATACGCGCCTGCTCGGCCTCCGCCTGGGAGATAACATAGGCCGCGAGGTCGTGGGAGCGCGCGCGGTACTCGACCAGCTTCGCCACGAGCAGATCGAGCGTGTGTCCCACGCGTGCGATGTCCCGATCGGCCAGGATAGACGGCGGTACACGTGCACCGGTATTCCCTTTCCACACGTCGGCGGCGACCCGCTCCAGCGCGCGGAGCGGATACAGGGCGATCAGCACGAGTGCAATGTTGATCATCACGCTCAACGCCAGGGCCACGAAGAAGACATTGAGAAGAGTAGCATCGGCGCTACTCGGGGGAGCAGAGCCGCGCACCGCGAGACTCACGGCAACGACTCGGGAGCCTGGCCACATGCACGGGTGCAATGCATCGAAGACTGGCTTGGCTCCTCCTGTTTCTCATCCTCGGAGCACGGATGCTCGCGATACTCGGCAGCGCACGCGGGAAGCGCGAGACGGACGGTACGATCGCGCATCGATCGCGTCCCTACCCGAGCCTGTCGTTCGCCACTTCGACTTCGCGCTGACTCCCGGAGCTGAACGACCGCTCTCGAGAGCGTGCTCACAGCGTGAGCACGTCATGAAAGCCGGGGCAGCTCACGTCGAAGCCATCCGCCGTGAGCGCCGCCGACAAGGCCGCCTGTGCGGCCTCTTCGCCGTGCACCAGCAACACCTTTCGCAGATTGGGAGACGTGCGGCGGACGGCGCCAATCCAGCCCGCGAGCTCTGTGCGATCCGCGTGAGCGCTGTATCCGTTGAGAATCTCGACTGATGCGCGAAGCTCGATGTCGTTTCCGAGCACGCGGATCACGCGCCGCCGCTCGACAATGCGACGACCCAGTGTGTTCTCCGCCTGAAAGCCGACGATGAGAATCGTGTTGCGCGAGTTCGACGCGCCGTTGATCAGGTGGTGGAGGATCCGGCCCCCTTCGGCCATTCCCGAGCCGGCGATCACGATCATGGGGCCGACGCGCGTGTTGAGCGCCTTCGATTCCTCCGTGCTCGCCGTGTAGGAGAGCTGTTCGAAGCGGAAGAGCCGTTCGATGTCGCGCACAGGACCCTCAGAGCGGTCGAACAGCTCGGTGTTTCGCTCGAACACCTCGGTCGCCTTCGTTGCGAGCGGGCTGTCGATGACGATCGGGATCGGCGGAATGGCCTTCGCCAGAGCGAGCACCTGCAGATCGTACACGATCTCCTGCGTGCGTCCGACAGCAAACGCAGGGATGAGAATGCGACCGCCGCGCGACGCAGTCTCGCGAACCACGCGGCCGAGATGCTCGCGCGACGCCGCGACGCTCTCGTGGTCGCGATTTCCATACGTGGATTCCATGATCACGAAGTCGGCGGCATCCGGAGGCGGGACCGGGTCGCGGATGATCGGCAATCCGGCGCGTCCGATGTCTCCGGAGAAGATGAGACGCGACATCGTTGCATCCTCCGTTACCTCCAGCACGACCGACGCCGAGCCAAGGATGTGCCCCGCATCGACGTAGCGAGCCCGGACGCCGGTGCACACGTCGAACCATTCGTCGTACGCGTGTCGCTCGATCAGCTCCTGGACGCGCGCGGCGTCGCGCAGCCCGTAGAGCGGCGGATCGACCTCGCGGCCCTGCCGGGTGAGGAAGGCGAAATCGCTCTCCTGGATGTGCGCGCTGTCCGCCAGCATGATGGCGGTGAGGTCGGCGGTGGCTTTCGTCGCGTGAATGGGTCGGGCGTACCCTTGATTGGCGAGAAAGGGCAGGCGCCCCGAATGGTCGAGATGCGCGTGGGAGAGCACCACCGCGTCGATATCGCGGATCGGACACGGCAGCGATCGGTTCTTCACGGCCGCATCGCTCCGATGTCCCTGAAACAGACCGCAATCGAGGAGCACGGTCTTGCCGTTGACGCGGACGATGTGACAGGAGCCTGTCACTTCGCGATCGGCGCCTGCGAACTCGATCTTCATCGGGATTGGTTGGGAGTTTTTCGAGAGAAGCCTGGGCGTTCGTGCCGGAAATGTATCTCGATCGCCGCGGGACGTTTCCGCGTGTGCCGTTCGCCGTGTCACCCATGAGGGAAGCTCCGACGCGGTCGTAGGGCGTCGCCTTACAGAGACGACGGTCGACCCCGACAGCGCGCCGTCGCGGCCCATTGCATACTAGACTGGCGCTCCACCGAAACGCGACCTCGAACTCTGGATCCTTCCATGAGCATACGAAACGGCACCGATGGCGCAATGACGACGGCCCCTCGGGGGACGCTGGCAGAAGTTGGACGTGAGCTCTCTGAGCGGTCGTACGCCAGGCGCGGCGTTTCCGCGAGCGGGCAGCCGATCCGCGTGCTGCTGGTCGACGATCACAGCCTGGTGCGCGCGGGCGTGAAGCTCATCCTCCGCGCCTTCAACGACATCTGCGTCGTGGGCGAAGCCGCGAGCGGCGAGCAGGCGTACGCCATGGCAGCCCGCCTTCGGCCCAACGTGATCGTTTCGGATCTCGACATGCCCGATGGCGATGGCCTCACGATGACACGCACCTTCCGCCGCGAGCTCCCCGACGTGCGCGTGTTGATCGTCTCGATGCACACGGAAGTCGAGCGGCTGCTGCCGCTGCTCGATGCGGGCGCGCGCGGCTACCTCTGCAAGTCCGCGGTCGAGCGCGACCTCGGCGACGCGATCCGCGTGGTGGCCGCCGGCGATGTCTATGTGCGTCCTGCGGTGGCGAGGGAGCTCGCGGCGTCGAAGGTGCCGACCGACAAGCGCCGCCTCGATGCGACGGCGCGCCTGGCGCAGTTGAGCACGCGGGAACAAAGCGTTTTGCTTTTGTCGGCGCAGGGCTACAACGGTCCGGAAACCGGCCGGCGGCTCGGCATCAACACGAAGACCGTGGACACGTACAAACAGCGCATCGAGGAGAAAATCGGAATTTCGCATCGGACCGAGTACGTGCGTCTCGCGCTCGAGGCCGATGTGCTCTCCGAAAGCTGCCCGCACGAAGAGGCGTAGCGCTCATCCAACGAATGGTCGCTGACCCATCGGCTGATTGTCGCGTGATCCCGCGAACCTCGCGTATGCAAGAATGAGATGCCGGAATTGGAGGCGCAGTCAGGCAGCCACGGACACCATTGCCAGCGTCGCATGCGCGCGAAAACGGCCGTCTCTCATCGCGAGTTGTCCGGTAATTGCTGACGGCGAAGAGCGTAGCACACAGGGAGATTGATGCGAGGACGGCGGGTCAGATCGAAGTGAGGAGGAGACCATGGACGCAAAGACGACGACAGTTGCCCGGCCATTTCTGAATGGAGCGATTGCACCTTTTTCACTGCGGGGCCGCTCCATTCTGGTCGCAATGGACGCATCGGCGGGGGCGGCCGCCGGCGCACGGGCTGCGCTCGCACTGGCGCGTGAATTCGGTGCACTCGTGCATGTCGTGTCAGCCATCGACACGCGAGCGTTCCCCTTCCCTCCCGCGCTCGATGTCGCGCTCGCTGTCACCTACCCCGACGAGGATCGAACGTCCCATCAGCGGCAGATCAATCACATGTACGAGCTGCTCTCTTCGGCAACGGATGAGATCGTCGACTGGCCCGTGCACGTCGCGGTGGGGACGCCGACGAGCGCCATTCTCGAAGAGGCAGTGAACCTAGAAGCGGCGCTCGTGATTCTCGGATTGCCGAAGCATGGGCATATCGATCGGATGCTCGACAACGAGACCACGATCGACGTGATGCGCCATGCGACGTGCCCGGTGCTCGCCGTCGTTCCCGGAGCGATCTTCCCGCCTGTCCACGCGCTCGTCGCCACTGACTTCGGCGCGGTCAGCCTCGGCGCCATCGACGCTCTCGCGGCAATCGCACCGGCATCGACGATAACGCTGGCGTACGTCTCACCGCCCGCTGCACTTGTGGGCGATGAATGCGAGCGCATGATTCACGACCTCGGTGTTCGTGCCGCCTTTGCGAACGTCACTCGAGACTTCGATCACCGGAAGGTCACCTTCGATCATGTGATGCTCGAGCACATCGCGCCGAAGACAACCGCCGAGACTCTCCTGTCGTTCGCCGAGGAGACGAAATGCGATCTCATCGCGGTTGGGAGCACGCGGCGACGCATGCTTCAGCGCTGGCTCATGGGAAGTGTGAGCACGGAGCTCGTGCGCGACGGTGCGCGCTCGGTGCTCGTCATGCCTCCGGTATCTCCGCAGTCGGGCCGGCCGGACGAGCTCCTCTAGGAATCGCCGGCCGGAGTTGCGATCCCCTGACGATCCGTGACAATCCTGGCCGGCGAGGCGCTGACTGGCTTCAATGGAAGACACATCACGAACGTGGCTCCTCCGGGGGCATTCCGCTCGATCCAGACCCGCCCACCGTGCGCCTCGATGATACCGCGCACGATCGCGAGTCCCATTCCAGTACCGCGCACGCGCGAGTCGCGGCGGGCCGTCCAGAAGCGATCGAAGATGTGTGGCACATCCTCGTCGGGAATTCCCGGGCCGTTGTCCGCGACGAAGATGTTGACGCAGTCGGAGTCCGCCGTGGCGCCGACGCGAATCTGCCCGCCCTCCGGCGTGAATCGCAGCGCATTGCCAAGGAGATTGCCCAGCGCCTGAAGCACGCGATCCGAGTCGCACCGCACGCGTGGCAATTGCTCCGGCAGCTCCGTCACGAGCGTGACCGAGCGGTCCGCCGCCAGATCCTCGAACATCAGCGCGGCCTTCGTCACCACCAACACCGGGTCTTCGGAGTGAAGGGTGAGTGACAATCCGCCGGCTTCGATCGCACTGACGTCGAGCAGATCCTGGATGAGCCGCTGCGCCCAGTGCGTCGACTCCTGGATCGCGCGCATCGCCTCGACGTTTCGCTCCTTGTCGTCGAAACCGCCCTCGAGGAGCGTGGAAGCGAACATGGAGATCACCGCGAGCGGATTGCGCAGGTCGTGGGAGACGACGCCGAGTACATCGTCGCGGGCGCGGATCGCCATCTGCGCGCGATCGTAGAGTTGCGCATTGTCTACGGCCGAGGCCGCGCGCTGCGCCAGCTCCGTCGCGAACGTCAGATCAGCTTCGGTGTAGGCAGCGCACTCTGAATCACGAGCGAAGAGCAAGGCACCGAGCGCGCCATCTCTCACGCGCAGCGGTACTATCATCATAGACGCGGGCGCCAGCGCACGCAGGATCTCGAGATGCTCGGCGTCTTCGGCGGCTTCGACGAGCAAACGATCTGTTACGCGCGACACGAGCTCAGTCGTGTTGCCGCGGATGGCGCGTCGGGTCAGATATCGTGCCTGACTCCGGGGATACGAGCGCAGCCGATCGCAGAGCGCCTGCTTGCGCGGATCACCGTGCACGACGTGCAGCCGTCGTACCTGGTCCGGTTCCTCCACGATATCCACGACGCAGTAGGTGGCGAGCTCCGGGACGATGAGCCGCAGCAGTGCGCCGACCGTCTCCTCGTAGGCGAGCGACGAGTGCAGGAGCTCGCTCGCGCGCGCAAGAAATCCGATGCGTCGCTCGGCCGCTTCCGCCTCTCCTCTCGCCTTCTTCTCTCGAGCGAGTAGCGCTTCACGCATCTGCTCCGCGCGCCGCTGATCCGAGACGTCCCGCAACACGGCAGTGTAGTGGGTCTCGCCCGCGACCTCGATCTTCGAAACCGATGCCTCGGCCGGAAAGAGCTCGCCTGTGCTGCGGCGCCCCCAGATCTGCCCGCGATGGCCCATCTCCTTCGCCGGCAGGGCCGACTGGCGGAAGCGCGCCAGATGCCCGTGATGCGCGTCCCGCGCCGCTTCCGGCAACAGGACGTCGAGTGGTTTCCCGAGGATCTCTTCGGTGTCATAGCCGAAGACGCGCTCAGCCGCGCGATTAAACATGGTGATGCGGAAGCTGCCATCGGTCGAGATGATGGCGTCGGCGGCGAGGGCGATGATGCTGCGAAGCTTCCGTTCTGTTTCCGTTCCGCCGTCGTCTGACGCCATTTGGTCACGGTATCGAGCGTTGAATCGTGCCCGGAATCGCCCGGATATGCGAGCGCCGCACGCCCTGAAGAGCGGCGCTGAAGGACTCCATGGCGCCTTCCAGGGTAGATGAACAAAAAACGCAGGCTTCTGCAAGCGACAGAAGCCATGCGCATTGATTTGTACAGAGGCAGGATCGCGCGTCCCGTCCCGGGCGCATAGCCCAATGCGGGATGCCCCTTTCGCGTCGCGAGGAGGCTGGGCAGCGCCCGAGCCGTCTAGACGCTCGCCATGTCCGTTCGACGTGCATTCGGGAAGGCACTGGTCGCGCTCACGCTTCCAACAGGATTCACGAGCACGGCGATTGGAGACAGGCGCAGCACTTTCGACGCGACACTTCCGAGAGCCAATCGCTTCCAAAAACCGTAGCCATGACTGCCCAGGGCGATCAGATCCGCATTGGCGGTGGTCGCAA
This sequence comes from Gemmatimonadales bacterium, assembly GCA_038237245.1. Classification (GTDB taxonomy): domain Bacteria; phylum Gemmatimonadota; class Gemmatimonadetes; order Gemmatimonadales; family Gemmatimonadaceae; genus FEN-1250. The sequence continues at coordinate 8,595 of JBBRYY010000085.1, forward strand.
AGTCGAAGATGCGTTGCGGTGTGTCTCCCTCGACGACGCTGACCTCGACGTGCACGCCCGACGCCGTCTCGATCTGATGGCTGATCGCCTGCAGCACCGTCTCGGCGTTGATGCGCTGCTCGAGCGGAAGATCTCCGTGCCACGCACCGGCGATGTACACGAGATGCAGCGTGTCTCCCTTCGACAGCCAGCGAGCACAGGTCTTGGCCGCCGCCACGCTCGTCACGGAGAAATCGATGGCTGCGACGATGCGTCGTGGTACGGTCGTCATCGATGCGGGTATGGCGAGCACCGGCGTGCTCGCGAGCTGCGCGAGCTGGAGCGCGGTCTCGTTGCCGAGTGCGCGCTCGAGAAACTGGTGCCGGCCTATCCCGAGCACAATGAGCTCTGCATTCGAGTCGCGGGCCACGGCTGCGATCTCGGGCGCCGGGTAGCCGGTCCGAATCTGCACTGGCGCGCTCACGCCGCATCGCTGCAGCTGCGCGACAACCGACGTGCGCAGCGACGAGCGCACCTTCTCATCCTCCTCGGGCGTAGGCACGTACATCGCGGCGAAGCCACCATCCACGATTCGGAGCGGCTCGATCACGCACAGCGTCGAGAGCGTCGTGCCCAGGCGGGAAGCCAAAAGGGCTGCAACGCGCCCTGCACCGTCGGCAGTCGCTCCACCATGTGTAGCGAAGAGTATTCCGGGCATCGTTCCCTCCAGAATCCGGTTGAATGTCTGGCCACCCACTCATGCGCGCCAGACGTATTTTGACCCTACACATTTTGCGAGTCACTGGGCGTCGGTCATTGCCTGACTCACTCGGGCGCTTCCGGAATTCGAAGCTCCGCGCTACTCACGCTTGGCTGCGCGGCTCGCTCTCGAAATGCACGCGCCAGGGCGGCATCGTGCGAATAGATGTCTGGAAGGAAGAGCGATGCGCCATCGTGCGTTGCGACGACGGTCGCGTAGACGATGAACACCGGAATGGGCTGCGAGAGCGCGACGGTGGTGGGGGGGCCGTCCTCCGCCATGCTCGCCTCGATTCGCTCGCGTGTCCATCCGGGCTGTCCCCGCAGCACGAACTCGGCGACCGCCTCCGGGTCACTTGCCCGGATGCACCCGTGACTGAAATCCCGACGCGATTGCGCAAAGAGCGATTGTTCTGGAGTGTCATGCAGATAGACGTCGTGCGCGTTGGGGAAGACGAACTTCACGCGCCCGAGCGCATTGCGCGGTCCCGGTCGCTGCCGAAGGCGCAGCGTGCCCGCGATCACCTTCTGAAAGTTCTCGGCTGTCAGCGGGTACTGTCTGGCACCGATGTCGCCGCCGCGCACGATCTCCATCCCCTGGCGCGTAGCGTAGGACGGATCGCGGCGCATTTTTGGAATCTCCTCGCGGCGCGCAATCGTTCGTGGCACATCCCAGTACGGGTGGAAGACGACATCCCGCATCTCACTCGCGAAGATCGGCGTGCGGCGTTTGTTGAAAGCGCTTCCCACGATGACATCCATCTCGGCCCCGACCGTTTCTCCGTCGGGGCCGTGCGCCAGAGCACGGAGCCGGAACTCGGGGATGTTCACGACTATCAGGCGTCCTTCGACCGGTTCGGGGAGCCATCTCCACCGTTCCATCGTCAACTCGATCTGCAGCACGCGAGAGGCGATCGGCGTACGAAGCTGCGCGAGCGTCGCGCGGCCGAGTACGCCGTCGGCGGTCAATCCATGATGCTCCTGATAGTGTGAGACGGCCGCGACGAGATCGTCGTCGTATGCGTCGCTGTCCGCGTCCGGAATCGCAGACCGTGATGACGGGAGCTCGCCGAGCGCAGCAAGCAATCGGCGCAGCGCGGGAGCGCCCTTCCACGAGTCGCCCGCGCGGAGCGATGAGTCGATCGCCGGCAGCGTCGTCAGCGCACTGTCGGACATCAGCGAGCGATAGTGGCCGAGCAGCATCTCGAGAGCGCGATAGCCGGGATACGGCGGCTCGATGGAATCGATCGTCGCGTGGACATCGGTGCTGGTGCGCAGGGCGCTCACCAGCTGCGCGAGATCCCGTTTGTCCGATCCACGAGCGAAGGAGAATCCCATGGATCGTGGATCGACGCGCCCGTGACGCACCTGGTCTACGAATCGCGTCGCGGAAAGTGTCAGCCAGACATCGCGGCGGAGGGTGGTTTCGATCGCACTCGCTTCCGTATCCGGTCGAGCGCGGCGGACCTCGCTCACGAGCGCGGACGCATCATAGTCTCCGGGCAGCAGCCCACGCTCGCTCGCCGCGCCGAGCTCGTGGAGAAGCGCCGAGGCCTGAGGTGTCGGCGCGCCATTGCGAAGCCACAGCGGATTCGACGTGCTGTCGGTGTAGAGGTGGAGGAGCGCATCCCGATAGCGGGGGAGATCCTGGTGCGCAGAGCCGCCGACATCGCCCTGCGCGATCTCCTGCCGGAGCTCCTGCAGTGCCTCGCGAGGGAGCTGCGCACCGCTGCCGGGTGCCACGACGCAGAGCGCGCTGGCGAGACCCAACAGGTGCACCGACGGGCGAACCAGAAACCGGCGCGTTGCGAAATGCAGGCACGCAAACGATGGGGAGGCGGCGAAAGCAAACGACATTGTGCGACGCTCTACAGGAGGAAGCTCGACACGCTCAGCGAATTGTCGCGGCGTGCGAGAGCGAATTGCGTCAGGGAATCCCTCACCGCCGTCGCGTCTCCCGTCGTCCGCAGCGGCGGCAATCGCGGTGGCGATTCCGAGGCCGGGAGAGTCGCTCTCCCGGACCCGCCACAGGCGCGCGGATTGACTTTCCGCTCGGTCCTCCGGAATATCGTCGCGACTCTCTCGCGCAAGGGAAGCGATGATCACGCTGGAGCTGGCGGTTCACCCGCTCGACGCCGAAGATTCGAAACGGCCAGCAAACGGCGTCGAGATGTACTTCCTGTGCGACGACATAAAGCGCACGATCGCGGGCGGCCGCGCTCATGCCGATCTCCGCATCCGTGCGACACGAGGTGATTCGGCTCGATGGGGTCAAGCTGTCGCCGGATTCCGTCGAGCGCATCGTCACGCGCGCGATGTCGCAGGTGCACGTGCCGGGACTCGCCCTCGCCGTGATCAACCGCGGCGAGGTCGTGTACATGGCGGCTTCGGTTATCGCAACGTCGAGCAGAAGCTTCCGCTCACCGCCACGACGGTGATGTACGCCGCGTCGCTCACCAAGGCGATGTTCGCGCATCTCGTGATGCAGCTCGTCGACGACAGGGTGATCGCGCTCGACACGCCAATCGCGAAGTATCTGCCGAAGCCGCTGCCATCGTACGAGAAGTACGCGGATCTCGCGGACGATGCGCGGTGGGAGCGCATCACGCCGCGCATGCTGCTCAGCCACACGAGCGGGCTCCCCACCGGGCGCTTCTTCGCGCCGGACCAGAAGCTCCATCTGCAGTTCGAGCCTGGTGAGCAGTTCGGCTACTCCGGCGAGGGGATCAATCTCCTCCAGTTTGTCATCGAGGAGCATACCGGCAAAGCCGTCGGCGACATGATGCAGTCGCGCGTGTTCGATCGATTCGACATGACGCGCACGGGAATGGTGTGGCGGCCGGCGTTCGCGTCGAATTTCGCGATGGGATACGATACCGCGGGCCAGCTCGTCGCTACATGGTCGCATACGGCGACTCGAAGTCCGCGATCATCATGCTCAGCACGAGCGCCAACGCCGAGCCGATGTTTCCGGGGCTGCTCGCCGGGATACTCGGCGACACGTTCTCGCCGGTGAAGTGGATGGGCTACGCGCCGTGATCGCTACTCCGTCCCACAGGACGTGGCCAGCCGACGATGACGATTCAGGCGCTGGCATTTCGCGCGGCCGATCACGCCAGTAGAATGGCAAAAGGCGCACAGTTGAGCTGATCGACATCGCGTGAGCCCAACGCGCTTGCGAGGATGGACGTTCAGCTCCAGTACCGCGCCGGTCGAACACTTTCAGAGAGGATGGTCTCATGCAGCGCTTTTCAGGCGCCCAACGCGCCGCCTTCGCAGTCTCGCTCGCACTGTCCTGCGTCGTCACCTCGGCGCAAGGCCAGGGCAAAAGGAAGCGTGCGGCCGCCGCGCCGGCGACGTCGACGGCAAGCCGCGACTTCCCGGACACCACCTCGCTGACGGCGCTGCACTATCGCTACATCGGGCCCGAGGGCAATCGCACCGATGCGATAGCGGGCGTGAAGGGTGATCCGAACGTCTACTACGCGGGCGCGGCGAGCGGGGGTGTCTGGAAAACGATCGACGCGGGTGCGCATTGGGCTCCGATCTTCGATGGACAGCCGGTCTCATCGATCGGCGCGATCGCGGTCGCGCCGTCCGATCCGAATGTGGTGTGGGTCGGCACCGGCGAATCGTTCATCCGGAGTCACATTTCCCTCGGGCTCGGGATGTACCGGTCGACGGACGCGGGGAAGAGCTGGTCGCACATCGGCCTCGAGAACAGTGGGCGCATCGCGCGCATTGCCGTCGATCCCTCGGATCCGGATCGCGCGCTCGTCGCAGCGCTCGGTACTGCTTATGGGCCGCAGCAGGAGCGCGGCATCTTCCGTACGACCGATGGGGGAAAGACGTGGCAGCGCGTGCTCTTCGTCAACGATTCGACCGGCGGTATTGATGTGGTGCTCGATCCGTCGAATCCGCGCACCGTTTACGCCGCGATGTGGCAGATCGAGATCCACACGTGGGGGCGCA
>JBBRYY010000086.1:0-12835 GCA_038237245.1 Gemmatimonadales bacterium
ATTGTCGTCTCGCACTCGCCCTTCTCCGAGACATCCGAATAGCGCATCAACGACTGCAGCCCAGGACCGAAGCCGACGACGATGGTCCGGTGCTCGCCATTCTGATAATAGTGCGCACCCGATTCCTCGACGCCGCCGCCGATGCCTGTTGCGCCGAAACCTGGCGGCAGAAGCAGAGTCATCCCCCCATTCTCAGGCCGGGACTTCCACTTCTCGGTCTTCATCTGCGGCGCGTTGCACAAGTCGCTGGACGTCTGCGCAAGCACACTCGTGGCACCGACCAGCGCACAAAGGACCGCAATGATGGGCCGTGCAAATCCGGGACGACGCATCTACTACCTCGCATGGGGGATGAGGCCGCTACCAATGGGCCCTATGCTAAATCCGGGAGCGTCGAACGCAAGGATTTCCTTAGTACCTCTGCCAGCACAAAGAATCCTTCGCGAAAGAGCCATCGGTGCGTGGTCCGATTGTGTCGAATCACGCCAACGGCAACTGGACCTTTACCTCTCCATGCGCGTACTTTCCTCCCGACCCTCTATTCGGAGCTCCAATGCGCGCGCAACTCCCCGTCGGTCTGTCGTCCGCGTTCGTCGTCGCGCTCTTCACCGCTGGATGCTCCAAGGGAGCTTCCGCCGTTCCGGCCGACAGCGGCTCGTCGCGCCCTGCCGTCGCCGATGCGCCTCCTCAGACGTCCAAGCCGACAACGCAGATGGGGATGATGATGGGCGACAGCGCCATGATCATGCTCGCCGGATTCTGCGGCGCCGAGGCCGGGGATGCGAGCGCGGGCGCGCGCGTGGATCTCATCGTGAATGGCGATGCGGCGAATCACCCGTCGCAGGTGATGATCAACGTCAACAGCGCGCCGGCGGGGGATCTCCGCGCAGAGCTGGTTGCCGGGAAGGACGCGCACACGATGTGCGGCGGCCACGCCCGCCGAATCTACATTGGGGGCACCACGATGTTCATCGGCAATCCGACGCTCACCCTTTCGAGCGCGGGCACCGTCACCATCGCCGCGCGAAGCACCGTCGGTGCCATGCTGGGCGCGCCGATCGACGTGAAGCCGGGACAGAAGGGAGCGGTCCTCAAGTGGGATGCCACTCCGGCGAATCCGTAGAAACTACTTTCGCCCCTGCATTCCGGCGCGCGCCCACGGAATGATCTCGAGCCGCTCCAACGAGATCGGCGTGTTCGTGTTCTCATCCATCCCGAACTTTTCCGGCGTCTCGTAGAGCCGCTGCAGCGCCGCGTCGATCTCGGCGAGCTCCACGGACTCGCGCGTCGCATTCGACGCTTCGATCTCCTGGTCGATCGTGTCCGTGCCGAGATCCGCAGGGTGGAACGGCACCTTGCTCAGATCGCCGGACTGTTCCTGCTCATCGTCCGCGGCCTCGGCGCCCGTGTAACGCTGCAGCTCCTGTTGCAGCGCGGCGCGTTCTTCCAGAAGTCGCGTTTCGAAATGCTTGAGTTGAGCGGCGGAGAGTGCCATTGGTTCGTATCCGTTCGAGTGTGATGGTAAAGCGTCGTCACAGCTGTAAGGCAAGGGGCGTTCCGGTAGATCAGAAGGAAAGCTGCACGCCCGTCGTCAGAAAGCGGTCGGTTTTGCGACGGCCCGGCTCCGGATCGTTGTCGAAGTTGACGACGTAGCTCGCCTTGAGCGCGAGATTCCTGAAGAGCGGCGCGACGACCGACGTCGCCGAGTTGATGCGAAGCTGCTTCCCCACTTGCAGATCTGGAAGGATCTCGAGCTGCTCCTCACCGTACGCCTTCGGCGCGAAGCTGCGACGATAGACCCCCGCGATGCGCCCGATCGGCTGCGTGGTGCTCACGCCCGATGTCGAGCGCTGCTCGACGAGCCCGACGCCGAGCTCCGCGCTCAGCGTGTCGGTTGCCGTGCGGACCGGATGATAGAGCGCGCCCACCCCCTCCTGAAAGCGGCGGTCGATGCCGGCGAAGGTATTGCGATCGAACTCGAGCAGCGCGTACGCGCCCCATCGATGGCCGAGGTCGCGGTCGCCACGGAGGTTTCCCTGCCAGAGGCTCGCGGACTCGACGCCGTCGGTCTTTCCGTAGACGATGCTCGCCGTCTGCATGAAGTGGAACAGCTTGGTCGGCGCATACGAGAGTTGCTCGCCGAAGTTGAGAGTCGTGACTTCGGTATTGCCGGCGGCATTCACGAGGCCGAACTCGCCGCTGCCGGAGAATTTGTGCGTGGTGTCCGCGGCCTGTGCACCCGCAGCCGCCGGGATGACAAGTGAGAGCGCTGCGATTACAACGACGCGTGCCGACATCACGTGCATGAAATTCCCCGCGAAAGTGCGCGAATGAGTGAGGGTGAAAAGTAGCGAGATCGAGGACGTCGCATGCATTGCCGTGTCCAGTTTTCTTACTGTAACCCGACGGACAGATTAGCGGGATAGCTTCGATCCGAGCCGCACATTCGCGCGGGCGCGACCAATGGCGCTCACCTCACCATCCGATCCGACTCGCATGCCGATCGCTCCGTCCTCCCTCGTGCGCCGCGCCCTTCGTCTTTCAGCGGGCATCGCCGTCGCCACCATTCTGGCGATGCCGGTCGCGGCGCAGAACGCCGCCGCGCCATATCACCTGATCGCCGCGCACACGCTCGGCGGCGACGGCGGGTGGGATTACCTCGCGCTCGACACGGCGTACCATCGGATCTTCGTGGCGCGCGGCGACCGGGTGATGGTGATCGACGAGGAATCCGGAAAGCTGCTCAGCGAGATCACCGGGCTGCATCGCACGCACGGCGTCGCGTTCGACTATCACACGAGCCACGGATTCGTGACGGCCAGCGGCGACAGCTCGGTGACGATGTTCGATCTCGCAACATTGAAGATGCTCGGCACGGCGAAGGGGAGCGCGGGCGCGGACGGGCTGATCTTCGACGAGGGATCGTTGCACCTGTTCTCGCTCAATGGCGCGGCGAACAGCGCGAGCGTCATCGACGGCAGCACCGGCGCCGTCATCGCCACGATCCCGCTCGGCGGCAGTCCCGAGTTCGGCGCGTCGGACGGAAGGGGAACGGTCTTCGTGAACCTCGAGGACAGCAGCGCGATCGTGGAAATCGACACGAAGCACAACCGCGTCACTCGCCATTGGGCGCTGGCGCCGTGCGAATCGCCGTCGGGACTCGCGATCGATGTGGCGCACCACCGGCTGTTCAGCGGCTGCGAGAACAAGATGATGGCCGTTTCGGATTATCAGACCGGGAAAGTCGTCGCGACGATTCCGATCGGCGGCGGCGTGGATGCGAACCGCTACGATCCCGCCACCGGCCTCGCGTTCTCCTCGAACGGCGAAGGCTCGATCACCGTCGCGAAAGAAAGCCGCCCCGGCAGCTTCTCCGTGGTGCAGACGATCTCGACGTCGCCGGGCGCGCGCACAATGGAGCTCGACCGAGCCTCGCACCGGCTGTACACCGTGACGGCGCGATTCGGAGCGGCACCGGAGCAGGCGACGCCGGAGAATCCACGCAAGCGGCCGCCGATCCTCCCCAACAGCTTCGTCCTTCTGGTGTACGGGCAATAACGACGAAGCGGGCGGCTGCGTAGCTTTCCTCCATGCGCGTACTTCTCGTGGAGGACGACCGCTCGCTCGCCGACATCATCGTCGCAGGGATGCGCGAGCAGCGCGTCGAGGTGCAGGTGGCGGCGACCGTACGAGTCGGTCGCGAGCGTGCGGAGCTCGGCCACTTCGACGTCATCGTACTCGACGTGATGCTTCCCGACGGCTCGGGATTCGATCTGTGCGCATGGATTCGCGCGCATGGAGTGACGACGCCTATCCTCATGCTCACCGCGCGCGACGCGGTCGACGATCGCGTGAGCGGGCTCGAGTCTGGCGCCGACGACTACCTCATCAAGCCCTTCGCATTCCGCGAGCTCGTCGCGCGCGTGCGTGCGCTCGCGCGGCGGCAGCCTGCGATCGCGCCGGCCGAGCACCGGATCGCGAATCTTCACGTCGATCTCGCTTCGCGCGCGGTCTCGCGCAACGGCGCGCTGATCCGGCTCACCGCGAAGGAATTCGCGCTGCTCGAGTTTTTCGTTACGCACGTGGGCGTCGTCGTCGACCGCGCATCGATCACGGCGCATGTGTGGGACGAAAATCACGATCCGTTCACGAACGTGCTCGAGGTGCTCGTGCGACGCCTTCGTCGCAAGATCGATGACGACTTCGATCCGCGACTGATCCATACCGTTCGCGGCGCGGGTTACCGCTTCGGACCGTGAACCCCGCGGTTGATTCGGCAGTGCGCCGCGCTACCCCAGCCTCCTCCGCGACGCGGTCGCTTCGCCGGCTCCGTCTTCGGTTGACCGCTTGGTACATTGGCACCTTCGCAGTGGTATTGGTCGCGCTTGGTGCTCTGCTGTTCGCAGGATTGGTGCACGGCGTCTCCGCCGACCTCGAATCCTCGCTCCGTGAAGCCACGCTGGACATCGCGAACGCGGCGAACAACGGCGAGGCTGACGGACGGTCGCCAAGAAGCGAGTCGATCGACGCAGTCAGGAAGTTCCAGCTCCGGGGGCGCAAACTCTACCTGTTCGATACCGAAGGCAACTTGCTCGTGCCCGGGAATGCGGACAGCGCGCTCCGTGATCTCGCCCGGAGCGCGGCGGCGAAGTCGTCCGCGACAAACCGGTGGGAAGCTACTGGCGACCAAACACTTCAGGCATACGCGGAGCGCTTTGTCACGAGAGGAGGAAGGACGTTTGTGGCCGCGGCCGTCGTGGATCGCGATCTGATAGATGATCAATACGCGACCCTGGTAGCGCTGGTGGGTGGATTAGGAGTACTGGGATTACTTCTCGTCGCGGCGGGCGGTTGGATTCTCGCCAGACAATCGGTCGTGCCCGTCGAGCACTCGATGGAGCAGATGCGCCGCTTCATTGCCGACGCGGCGCACGAGCTTCGTACGCCGGTCGCGGTGATTCGGAGCCGCGTTGATGTAACGCTCGAGCAGCCGCGCGAAGCCGCGGCCTACGAACACGCGTTGACCGAGCTTCGCGGTGAAGTCGAGCGGTTGTCGTTGCTAATCAACGACCTCTTCACGCTCGCACGTGCCGATGCAGGTGAGCGCGCTATTGTTTCCGCGCGTGTCCAGCTCGATGAGATCGCGCTCGAGAGTGTGGCGACCGCAGGGTGGATCGCGGCGAGGCGCGGCGTCAGGCTGCATGTGGAGGAGGCTGACGAGGCGGTGATTGAGGGCGATCCGGCGCTCCTTCGCCAGCTCGCGCTGATCGTGCTGGACAACGCCATCAAGTTCAGCGAGTGTGGAGGATCAGTGGTGATCGCCGTACGTGTTGCCGCTGACGGCGCGACGTTCGCGGTTGTAGACGACGGAGTGGGAATCGCGGAAGCAGACGTTGGGCGCGTCTTTGATCGCTTCTATCGCGCCGAGTCCGTGCGCGGGACCACTCCGGGCGCGGGACTTGGTCTCGCCATCGCCCGATGGATAGCGGACGCGCATGGCGCGCAAATCGTGATCGAGCCGGCGGCTGACCGTGGAACACGAGTGGCCGTCACTTTTCCCGTGCAGAACCGGGAGGAGCATCCGCGTTCCACTTGACACGAGGGCACCGCGAAGTCGACTAGCTGTTCCCAAGCTTGCCGTGCGGATCCAGCAAGCAATACAGTCCCGGCAAAACCAGCAGCACGATCGGACCGGAGAGCACGAAGCCGCCAATCACCGCGATCGCGAGCGGCTGCATCAGCTGAGAGCCTTGCCCGACTGCCAACGCCAGGGGAGCCAACGCAAATGCGGTTGCGAGAATTGTCATCGCGACAGGCCTCAAGCGGCGCTGGGCTGCTTCTGCCCACGAATCTCGCACTGTGCGGCCTGCCCGGAGGGCAAGCTGAGCCTCGTGGATGACGAAGATCGCATTCTCGCCGACGATTCCCACCATCATGATCGCTCCCACGTAGCTCGATATGTTGAGGGTCTGCCCGGTGAGCAGCAGCGCGGCCAATACGCCCGCGAGTCCCGCCATCGCGCACAGCGACGTCACGATAGGCGCACGCCAGTCTGCGAATTCGAAAAGAACAACGACAGAGACCAGGAGCAATCCTGAAAGCAGTACGTAAAACAGACTGAGAAAGGATTGCTGCTGCTGCTGATAGAGTCCGCCGTAATCGATGTGCATGCCGGGCGGGAGCTGCACCTCGTGCGCGATGCGTGACCGGATGTCACTCATGGCGCTTCCGAGGTCGCGGCCAGAGAGTCGTGCGGTCACACCCACATAGGTTTTCAGATTCTCGCGGTCGATCTCGGCTTCGGGCGCGCCCGTCGAGATGGAAGCGAGCGCCGAAAGAGGAATGAGCGACGTCGATGGCGCAGCGGCGCGGATCTTCAGCGCTGAAAGTGGTCCTTGGGCCGGCGCGAAGACGCGTAAGTCGTACATCCGATCACCGACGCGGATCTGCCCTGCAACGCTTCCGGTGATCGCCGGCTCTACCTCGGCCGCAACCATCTGGGTATTCAGGCCGAAGTGCGCGGCAGCCACAGCATTCACGTGGACCGAAAGCGCTGGCCCCGCGATTACGATACCGTTGAACACATCCTCGACTCCCGACACTTTGCCGAGTAGCGTCGCGACCTGATCGGCCTTTTGGGCGAGCAGGGTGGGATCGTCACCAAATATCTTGACGTCGATCGGCTGAGGCGTTCCACCAGTCAGATCGCCGATGTTATCCTCGAGCAACTGCCCGAAGTCCGTGTGAATGGCAGGTTCAACGTTTCCGATTTTCGTTCGCAGTTCATCGATGATCTCGTCGACTCCCCGGCGCTGCTTGAGCGGCTTGAGCTTGATCACGTAGTCTCCGCGATTGGGCTCCGTTATGAAGAAGCCAAGCTGTGTGCCCGTGCGACGGGAATAGCTTTCGACATCGGGGACCGAGTCGATCACGCGCTCGGCTACGCGCAGCATCTCATCGGTTTCGGAGAGCGATGTCCCGGGAGGAGTCCAGTAGTCCAGGATGATCGAGCCCTCATCCATGCTGGGCAGAAAATCAGTGCCGATGCGTCCGTACAACACGTAGGTCGTCGCCAGAAGTACCAGGGTGATGATGGGGGCGATCACACCACGGCGAAGAAATTGGTCGATGACTGCGCGATACCCCCGATTCGCCCCCGCGCCTGCCGACGTGAGCGCACCCTTCACCTGCGCCCAGATCGGCCTGCGAGCTCCCTCCGAGATTCGCTCGCCGTCGGGCGCAATCATCGTGGTCTGCTGAGACATCGCCGTGGTCGCGGGTCTCGTGACGGCGACGTCGGCAAGAGAGGCGTCCGGGCGGTTGTGCTTCAAATCCTTCCGTCGCAGGAGGCTGACAGCGACCGGAACGGCAATGAGGGCGACGATGAAGGAAATGACGAGTGCCAGCGCCATGGTCAGTGCGAGCGGCTTGAAAAAGGCTCCCACCACGCCCGTGAGCAGGGCGAACGGCAGAAGAATCACGATCGTGGAAAGGCTCGACCCGATGAGTGCCGGCCGGAGCTGACCTGCACCACTCTCAGTTGGATCCTTCGACGTGCCTTCTCTGTGATGCGTATCGATATTCTCGATCACCACGATCGCATCGTCCGCGATGAGGCCGAGCGATGCCGCGATGCCGGCCAGCGTCATGAGATTGATCGTCTGTCCCGCAACGCCGAGCGCGAGCCCTACCATTGCCACCGTGATCGGAATCGCGGCAACGGCAATCAGCGTGAATCTCCAATTGCGCAGAAAGAGCAGTAACACCAGGCCGGCGAGTACGACTCCGATGATGATTGCATCACGCGCACCTCGTACCGAGTCGGAGACGAATTTCGCCTGATCATAAAAATTGGTCCATTCCACTCCCCTGGGGAGCAGGTCGGGTTGTTCCTTGAAGAGGCGCTCGATGCCGTTGGCGATGGCTACAGTGTTGGCCGATGGCTGTCGTACGATGTTCAAGAGCACCGCGCTGTGACCGTCGGCACTCGTCCGTACATACGAGACAGCATCGGCGACGAGAACCGTCCCGAGGTCAGCGAGTGTGGCGGGAGTTCCTCCTGGAACGGGAACGGCGATCTGCGCGAGCGAGTCCAGGCCGCTCACGCGGCCAGTGACGAGCGTGAGATAGAGCTCGTGATTCTGCTCGCTAAGTCCTGTCGATACGACATCATTGCTGGCGGAGAGCGCCTGCACGACGTCCGACACGGCGAGATGTCGACCGATCAAGGCAGCGCGATTGAGATGCACCTGAAATTCGCGCTGCCGGCCGCCCTGGATCTGCACTTGTGCGACGCCGGGAATGCGCACGAGTGCGGGCTTGAGCGTGAACTGCGCAAGGTCCCAGAGCTGCGCCTGGGTCAGCGTTGCCGACGAAAGCGCATAGCCTTGAATCGGGAAGGTCGCGGTGTTCATCCACTCAACATCTATACGGGCTTGCGGCGGCAGATCAGGCCGAATCCGTTGCGTCTCGGCCTGAATGCGGTTGAGCGCCGTTTGCATGTCCGTATTCCACGAAAATTCCGCAGACAGCTCCGAAGACCCACGCGACGTCGTCGAGCGCACGAGGACGATGCCTGGCACGCGAAGAATCGCCTCCTCGATCACGCGCGTGACCGTGGGCATCATTTGAGCCGCAGGCTCATCGCCGACATCCGCGATCACCTTCACCTGCGGGAAGGTGACTGACGGAAAGATCGACGATGGCAGTGCGACGGCTTCGTATGCTCCCGCGACGGCGAGAATCGCGAGAAGCAGGAAAATCCCGACTGCACGCTGCCGGGCCGACGTGATGAACTTCAAGGAACGACCGGGGTCGATCGCTCGGGAGTGATGGCGCTCGAATCCGTTGTGCTTTCTACAACGTGACTGGAATCGGGGAGTCCAACCTGCCCGGAGACGATCACGCGCGTGCCGGCCGCCAGCAGTGGGGACACGATCTGAACGGAGTCTCCCTGCTGCACGCCAACGCTCACGAGCGTCCAGTGCACGCGTCCACTCCCGTCGACAACGGCGACGCGCGAAGTGCCATTCACGTCGTCCCGGAGTATCGCTGCAGCCGGCACTATGGATGCATTCGTCTGTTCGCCGACGACGATGTGCGCAGTCCCGAACAACCCGATCGGTACCGGGGCGCCCGTCGCACGTAAGTCGATGCGCACGGGCACGCTCAGCGTGCTCGTATCGGCCGGCAGAAGTCCATGCACGACGCCGCTCGCGCCGTCTGCTCGTCCTGGCGCATCGACGATCGCCCTCTGCCCTGGACGAACGCGCGATAGATCGCTCTGTGTGATGTGCGCGATGAAGACGATCGAGCTGGCGCTGGCAATGCTGATGATGCTGTCTCCTGGACTCAGCAGATCACCCTGACTTGCTCCCCGTGAGATCACCACCCCGGCACGCGGCGCCAGAAGCGCTGTTTGCACCAATCCCTGTTTCGCGAGCTGGATGGCACGTTCTGCGTCGTTCCGCTGCGTCGCCGTCTTTGCCTCCCGCTGCATCACCAGCGCTCCCGCGAGCGCCGCCTCACTCGTTTGGCTTACCATCGCGCCAATCTCCGCACCCCCTTGCACGCGGTCTCCAAGAACGACGTGCAATGATTGAAGCGTGCCAGCGAACGGGGCTCGCACTTTTTGAATATCGAGCGCATCCGTGCGACCGGGCCCGCTCACCGTGACGGCGAGCTTTCCGCGCTTGACGAGCGCCATATGAACGGGAGTCGCCACAGCTGCGCCGCTGTCCGCTGCTTGGCGTTGCGCGGCAGTCGTGGGCGGCGCGTCACCCGTTGTCCTATCGCGCGAGCAGACTGCGAGCACGAGGACAAGCGACAGGGAGCAGAGGACCCGCGCAACGAGATGTCTCACGGTGCACCCCAGCGCAGCGCTGCGGCCTCGGCTTGGCGAAAATGCAACACGGCATCTGCGTATGACTCGTTGGCATCAACCCACGCGGCATAGGCGTCCAACACCTCCAGGGCAGTGGCGGCTCCTCCGTTATACATGCTCTCCATTTGCAGTGATGCGTCGCGCGCAAGCGGCACGTTGGCGGCCCAAAGCTGCACCTGCTCGTAGACTCGCGTTCGCTGAACATCGGCGAGTTGCCACGACAATTGCGATTGCCGTCGCACGACTGCCGCGGCGCCGCGTGCCTGCTGCGTCAGCAGATTCGCGCGCGCGAGTCGAGAGCGAAAAACGCCGGCATCCAGGAGAGGCCATGTGAGCGAAAACGTGAGCGCGCCACCGACGCCGCTGCCGCTGAAGGGACCGGTGCCCGGATTAGTGGAACCGAATGTAGGAATGACGCCGAGGTTGGCCGACATCGAGAGTTGCGGTCTGCGTTCCGAGGATATGGCCGCCAAGCCAGCCTGGATGATCAGATTGTTCAGCGTTGCCCGTCTCATTTCCGGCGATGCGAGCCACGGTGAATCGGCGACTGAAACCGGTGGCGAAGGAGTCGGCAGCGGCACAAGCGTCAGTGGTGATCGCGGATCACGGCCCATGAGATCATTCAGCTCGAAGCGCGCCTCGTCGAGTGCTCGCCTACTGTCGGCAAGTGCAGCCTCTTCCCGTCCGAGGCGGACCCGCGCCGTCAGGACATCGCTGCCGACAGGTTGCCCGGCGGCCTGGCGCGCCTCAATGTGTGCGAGATAGCTGCGCAAGCGCTCGATTCCCTGCGTACGGATCACAATTCCTTCCTCGGCCCGCAGAGCTTCGGCGTATCGCAGTCGTACGTCGAGATCCACATCCTTTTGAGCAATGCGATAGCCCGCGCCCGCCAACTGAACTCGATATCGAGCCGCGCGCAGATTGGCGCGTCGCAATCCGCCGGAGTAGAGCGTATCGCTTCCGACGATCTGCAGTAATCCCTGCGACGTCGTGTACGCGAGCGGTCCACCGAAGGTGGCGCTGCTCTCCAGCGACACTCGCGGCCAGCGACTCGCCCGCGCTTCGCGAAGCTCTGTCTGTGCAATCGTGGAATCGAGCAGCGCAACGGGCAGTTGCGCGTTGGACGCACGGCCGAAATCGATCGCCTCTTCGAGCGTGAGCGGCGATGGCGACGGATCCCGAGCCGACTCCTGCGCGACGGCGCGAGCCGGAAGCAGCGCGCACCCGAGCAAAAGACACTCCAGAATCAGTCGTCGGAGTACGGCGTGCGATGGCGCGTGCGTGCTAGGCATCTTCCGTTGATGAAGTCCAGCACGGCAGACACCACACACTGTTCTGCCCGCGCGAAAGTGCTCATGGTCCAGGTCTCAATCGCTCGAGCGCACCTTACCAGTGATACATGCGAGAACTTAAGATGACGTAGCTGACGTGCGGATTACATGAGTTGGTGAAAGACAGATGCGAGTGCAAGATTCCATTCAGGACCCCCGTACGCCCGCCGATTCTCATAATTTTCTGTCCGCAACTTAACAACTACGCCTCGAGCATGCGCACACTTTACCGCGGCCGTTGCCTGCTCGCGATCGTTACAGCGCTCGTCGCCGTTGTTCCGGCTGGACACGCTCAGCAGAGCAACCTTGCCGACTCTGCCGTCGATCGCGCGCATCATCCGTCTCTGTTCACGCGCTCGGATGCATGGGCGTTCGGCGCCTTCGTCGCCGGCGCGGCGGCGCTTCGCCCCTTCGACGCGCAGATCGCGAACGAAATCCGCGAGCCCGCGGCGCAGCGCAATCACACCGCGGCGCAGGCCGCAAAGACCTTCAACTTCCTCGGCAGCCCCGGCACCCTCCTCGCCGGGATCGCGATGTACGGCGTCGGGCGGATCGGACATTTCGATCGCGTCGCCGACCTGGGGCTGCACAGCACCGAAGCAATCGTCGTCAGCGCCGGCGCGACGTATCTGATCAAGGGTCTCGCCGGGCGCCAGCGGCCGAGTCACGCCGGCGTCAACGATCCCGACGACTTCAGCTTCGGCGGCGGCTTCAAGAGCGGCGGGAGCTCATCCTTTCCTTCCGGACACGCCACGGCCGCCTTCGCGACAGCTACGGTCGTCACGCTGGAGACGCATCGCTGGTGGCCGAAATCCACCTGGTACGTCGCGCCGCTGATGTTCGGCGGCGCGTCCATGGTCGGCATGGCGCGGCTCTACTCGAACGCGCACTGGGCGAGCGACGTCATCATGGGCGCAGGGGTCGGCACACTCACAGGGCTCAAGGTCTTCCGGTACAACCACGTCACCAGCAGGAACAATCGCGCGAATCGCTGGCTGCTCACCGCCGTCCCATCCGTCTCGCCAAGCCTCGATGGACACGGCGCGACGATCAGCTGGAGCTTCGCCGCGCCGCGCTGACACTATGTCGCGGCGCTCGGGCTGCGCTCGCTGTCGAGATGCTTCATGAGCGCCGTCGGATAGCGGTCGCCCGCTGCTGCACTCGCGGGTACCGCACGCTCGATGCGCTCGAGGTCGTCCGAGGTGAGTGACACATCGAGCGCTTCGAGCGCTTCGGCGAGTTGCGCGCGATTCCGCGAGCCGACCAACGGAAGGATGTCGCGACCGCGCGAGGCGACCCACGCGATCGCGAGCTGCGCGACGGTCACTCCCTTTCCGCTCGCCACCGCGCGCAGCGCTTCGACCAGCGCGAGGTTGTGCTCGAGATTCTCACCCGCAAAGCGCGGATAGTTCGCGCGACCGTCGCGCGCGCCGGGCTGGATGCCCGTCCAGCGCCCGCTCAACAACCCGCGCGCCAGCACGCCGTACGCGGTGATCGAGATCCCGAGCTCGCGCGTCGTGGGGAGAATCTCCGCCTCGATCCCGCGCGAAAAGAGCGAGTATTCGATCTGCAAGTCGCAGATCGGATGCGCCGCGTGCGCGCGCCGCACGGTCTCCGCCCC
>JBBRYY010000087.1:0-12807 GCA_038237245.1 Gemmatimonadales bacterium
AGTAAGAGTTCGTCGCCCCGACTCTCGACGCCGACGCAACAGCTTTTCGCTAAGTCATCGCCGCTGCCGGAGATTGCCTTCGATTGAATCTGATGCGAGTGCGGTGATGCTGTTTGGACGACGGTTCAAATCTCCCAGTTACTCCACAACAGCCCGCGTTCCGGCGTCCCCTCCGGGTACTTCGCGAGCGCCATTCTGAGATCCGTCCACCGCACGCGCCCACCCATCGCGATCAGCTGCTGATACGCATCGAGATATTCGGTCTGCACCCTGAACGCCACGCGCCGTGTTCCTCCCCGCCGCGCAAAGTCCGCCAGCGCCGCCACCGCACTCGCCAAATCCGCCTGCGTCGCCAGCACGAACTTGAGCACGCGCGTCTCCTCCCTCGCGCGACCCTCCACCAGCGGCACCGTGTGCACCAGCGCGAAGCCCGTCATCTTCCCGCCCTGGCGAAACAGCACCGTGTCGCCGAGTCCGAGCGCGTCGGTGATCTCAATCTCGCGCGTGAAGTCGCACGCGGGCAACACGCTCTCCGACAGCGCGCGACACTCCGCCAACACCGCCTCCTTGTCTCTCGCCCCGAGCCGCCCAAACACGCTCGGCGTCTCGTTCGACGGTGACGCATCGATCGTCACCGTCACCGTGAGCCGTCCTGGAGCGAAGCCGAGGCCGGAGTAGAAGCCGATGTTGTCCATCGTGCGCGGCATCGTCTCGAGCCCGATCGTGAGCGCCTTCGCCGCAGTGAGCCAGTCGATGCCGCTGCGCACGACCTCCTTCCCGAGCCCCGCGCCCTGCGCATCGGGGCGCACGGCGAGTGGCCCCATCCATCCCTCGCGCCCCGAGCAGTGCACGATGTTGAACGCCGCGATCTCGTCGCGCTCATCGCGCCAGATCAGCGCGCCGCCGTTCGCATCCTCGATCGCGTACCGCCAGATCGCGGGATTCAGAAATGGGACGCGCACACCCGCGAGCCCATCGCGTCGATAGCGCTCCGTGAATGCTTCGCTGAACACCTGATTCAACGCCGGATGATCGTCCGGCGTCGCCGCATAGGGTCCATCGGGGCGCGGTGCGCGCCACGGCCTCGCGATCGCCATCAGTCGGCGGCTCCCGCCTCTTCGAAGTACGGCGGCATCATCTCATCAGGCAGTAGGGGCTCATCCGGCGCGCCATCATGTTGCACCACGGTAGAAGCGCCCTGCTCCGGATCGTAGCGCACCGTGATCACGTGATCCAGCATGTCGCGCACCGATTCGATGTGCGTGATGAGAATGACCTGCTCGAAGCGGTCGTTGAGTCGCCGCAGCAGCTCGAGCACGCTCGACCTGCGCAGCTCATCCAGCGATCCGAAGATCTCGTCGAGAATCAGCAGCGAGAAGGGCTGCCCCGCGCGCTCCGCGATCATCTGCGAGATGGCGAGCCGCAACACCAGATTCGCGAGATCCTCTTCGCCGCCGGAAATCACAGGCTTCGGCCGCCCATCCTCGAGCACGAGAATATTGTATTGATCGTCGAGCTCGAGCTCGTCGTAGCGGCCGTCCGTCAGCTCGGAGAGAAATGCGCTCGCAAGCTCCGACAGCTCCGGCCGAAGCTGGAAGTTCAGATCCGTGCGCAGATCCGTGTACGCGCGATCGAGCTCGTCGTGCAACCGCTTCTGCACGGTGAGCTCGCCGAGTATCCGCTGGCGCTCCCCGAGCTCCTTCGCGGCATGGCTCGCGATGTCCATCGCCGTCACTGCCGCCTGCGCGCCGCCATCCGCGCTCACCACCGCCAGCTCCGCCGCGCGCACATCCGCCGCCGCACTCTCGTTCTGTGAGCGCAGCGTCGCGAAGTCGCTCTCCGACACGGTGATCGAGTCCCGACGCGCCCTGAGCTCCGCGATCCGCACAGCGAGCTTCGCCGCATTGGCGAGCACCTGCGACTGCTCGCGCGCCAGCGTCTGCTCGCGCTCGATCTGCGCACTCAGTCGCGTCACCTTGGCATCGAGCGGCATCAGTCGGTCGATCTCCATCCGCACGAGCTCGTGGCGCCGCGCATCGTACCCCGCGGGGATCGCCTCGAGATCGCGCATGAGCCCCTGCTCGCGCTCCTCCTTCACCGTGATGTCGCCGGTCAGCTGCGTGAGCTCCTGCACCGCGAGCTGCACCTTCATCGTCCGCCGCTCGAGTGTCGCGACCTCACCAGAAAGGGTACGCCGCCGCTCATCGAGCGCCTTCACATCTTCGGGCATGTCGAGCAGCTGCTCGAGCCGCCCCTTGTAATAGTTGCCATCAACGCGCACCGTCTCCATCTGCGCGTCCAACAGATCCAGCACGCCGCGGAGCTGAACGCCGAGCGGCCGCGTGCACGTCGGACAGAAGCCCTCCTCCCCCGCCGCCGCGAGCCGCTCGCGCTGCTGCTTGAGCTCCACGTATTGCTCGCGCAGCGACTGCCGCTTGGTCTCCGCCTCCTGTCGGTCACGCACCCACTCCGTGCGCCGCGCCTCCAGCTGCCCGTCGACGAGCTCGAGCTCCTCGCGCCGCTCCTCGAGCGACGCGCTCACCTCGAGGTCGAGCTTCGGCGCCGTCTCCACTTTCTGCCTGCGCTGACGCAGCTTGTGCAGCTCGTCCGCCAGCGCCTGCCCGGTCTCGATGAGCGCCTGCCGTCTCCCCTCCTCGCGCGCGAGCACCTCGAGCCGCTGGAACTCGCCATGCAGCTCCCCGTACGAGTCGAGCTCGCGCATCAGCTCCGTGCGCTCCGCGCGCGCCGTCGCAATCTCCTCGAGATCTCTCGCGAGCCGCGACATGTCGCGCGTCATCGACCGCTCCTCCTCCTCGGCCACGCGCATTTCGGACATCAGCGTGACGAGCTGCTCGCGCTCCTGCTGCACGCGCTCCCACCGCGGCGCGATCGCTTCGCGCACGGCAGAGGCCGCACTGTGCCGCACGCGAGCACTCTCGCTCTGCTGCTTCGCCGTGATGAGCCGGCGCTCGGAGTCTGCGAGTTGCTGCTCGACGATCGCCGCGTCGGGCATCCCCTGCCGGATCCCGCCGATCTGCGCGACGAGCGCATTCTTGCGCGCGCGCTCGAGCTGCTGCGCGCTCCGCAGTCGCTCGTAGCCGAGCACATGCGAAAGAAATTGTGCGCGCTCCGACGGCCCCATCGCCGACATGACGGCGAGCTCCTTCTGCCCCGTGAAGTACGTATTGAAGAACTCCTCGCGCGTCATTCCGAGCCGGCGCGTGAGCAGCTCCGTCACGCCGCTGATCGAGCTCGCGATCGGCGCGGAGCCGCCGTCGAGGTAGAGCTCCGCGCTCGTGAGCCCGCGCACCACACGGTAGCGATGCCCGCCGAGATCGAAGTCGAGCTCGACGCGGACGGATGCGCGCGCGCCCGCGCGGTTGTGGCGAATCGATTCGCGCGTGCCGCGCGCTGCGGCCGTCCCGTAGATCGCCCACGCGATCGCCTCGAGGATCGTCGTCTTCCCCGAGCCGTTCGCCCCGATCACACCCGTCAGCCCCGAATCGAAGTCGATCCGGGTTTCCGCATGCTGCCGGAAGTTCGTCAGCGCGACGCTGTTGAGTCGCACCTACTCCCTCGGCGCCGCAGCCGACGCCGCCTCGACATCGTCCGCCTGCTTCAAATACTCGAGCCCCAGCTGCACCAGCGCGGCACGATCGAGCTCCTCGTCGAGCGGACGGCGCTGCAGATACGCGGTCACGGTCTCGACGAGCGTCGGTCTCCGACCCGAGCCCGCCCCGATCCCCTGCGGCCGCGTCGCGTCCGGCCGCCGCGTGTCGAGATGGAAGTGCATTGCGCGCCGCTTGAGCTCGCGCAGCGCACGCGAGTCGAGCTCGCGCACGATGTGACGCGGCACGTCGCGCACGACGAGCCGCACGATCTTCTCGTCGATCCCGCCATCGCAGTCCTCGCACGCCGTGCGGATCGCGACGTCGAGCTCCGTCGCCGACATCCCGCGCGCCGCGATCGAGTCGAGGCTCACCAACGCGCGGCTCGGCGGGATGTGATGGAAGGTGTGCTCTGCGTCGTCGAGATCGTACTCGATGAATCCCTTCCCCGGCAGCCGCAGCTCCGCTTCCTGATCCAGCTCCCCCCACGGATCGGTGCTCGTGTACTCGAGCGACCCCGAGTAGTACGCGTTGCTTTCGATGCGCTGATGCACGTGGTAGTGGCCGAGCGCGATGTAGCTCCAGCGCGATGCGGCGAGCGCGGAGCGCGGGATCTCCATCGCGGCGCGATCGCCTCCGTGCGGGAGCACGCCCTCGACCTCGCCGTGCATCACGAGGATGTTGTGCCGCGCGGAAGGATCGGGGGACAGCTCGGGACGCGGGCCTGTAATGTCGGGAACCGCGAGGATCGAGAGGTCGCGATCGGGAAATTGAATCCGCTTCGGCTCGTCGACGACGACGTGAATGCCGAGCCGCGAGAACAGCTTGAGGATGCAACCGGTCTCGGTGGCACGCGGGCGGTCGTGATTCCCCGCGACCATGACGACGATCGCATCGGGCAGCTCGGCGGTGAGCCGCGCGAACTGCGAAAAGGCGTCGATGATCGCAGGGTTCATCGGACGCACGGTGTGGAACACGTCGCCGGCGATGACGATGATGTCGGGCGCGAGCGCGATGACGCGATCGATGGCGCGTCGGAACGCGTGCGCGACGTCCGCTTCGCGTTGATTGATTCCGGTTGGCGTGAGCCGGTGGTACTGCCGGAAGCCCAGATGTAGGTCGGCGAGGTGTACGAGGCGCACGCCCAAAATTTAGTGGAGCAGCCGTAACCCCGCTACCAGCTTGGGGATAGGCAATGTCGAAGGGAAACGATGGTTACGGGGCGATTCGGGTTTGCATCGACTGCAGGATGTGCGTCTGGACCAGCATCGAGGACACCGGCTCGATGATCCGCGTGACCATGCTCTTGATCGTGATCGCGATCTCCGACTGGATCCACCATCCGCGCTTCCGGTCCATGGTCATGTGCCCCGTCACCGTCCCCGTCGAGCCGACGCGAAGCGATTCCGACACCAGCGCCGCCGCGCTGTCGCGCGAGATGGTGCCGTGAATCGAGATGTACGCGTACGCCCCGTTCGATGAGAGGGAGTCGAGCCTGTACGTCGTGCGCACCTTCGCCGAGTGCGCGGAGTCGCTCTGCTGGCTCACTGGAATGAAGGCCGTGCGCTCCCACGTCGCGTTGATGTTGACGAGGCGCTCGGGGAGCGTGGCCGGCATTCCCGAGTAGAGCGCCTCGACCTCGGGACTCACCTCGTCGGACGATGCGATCAGCTCGGCCGAGCCGTCGCGCGCGATGTGCAGCTGCGCCTGGCGTCCCTGCATCGCGCGGCGAATGGCCTCCGACGGCGCGCTCGCGCCGGTGCCGTGCCCCTCCATCGCGACGGAGTCGGTGATCGCCATGATCGTCGTGCCGTGCCCGTCACTCGCCTGCACGAGCGAGTGCGAGAGGATCATGATGTTCATCCGCGACGTCATCGTCGTGTCGACGGCGTGTACGTTCCGCGTGCCGATCATCTCGACGGTCTGCTCGAAGCGCGTGTACATCGTATCGCCGACGTGCGGCTGGATGCGCAGCATCACCGGCTGCTGCGCGCGTGCACGCGCCGATGCGCCGGCGATCAGCGCTGCAGAGAGGGCGAGTGCGCGAGCGAGCCGGCGCGCCGCCGGCTCAGATCGCGTAGGGATCATCATCCGGGAGTGCGCGGAGCGGCGTGCGCGCCACCGCCGGCGCGGGCGCGGCGCCCACGATCTTTCGGAACTGCGCCTTGAAGTACGCGCCGGCCTTCTCGGGCGCGTGCGCGAGCGTTGCGTGCAGCGCACGCAGCACATCCTCCTCCTCGTACAGCCCGATGACATCCTGCACCCACGCGAGCGTGAGCGCCGGCTCGAAGCGGCGCAGCTGCCGCAGCACGCCTACGTCGAGCGGCACATCTGCCGCCTGCGGATAGCGTTCCATGCCATCGCGCCCACGCATCACCATTGGGCGCGGGAAGGAAACGAAGATCGGTTGTGTGAAATGCGGGTGCCGAACCATCAGCTGTCCTTTCGACAACGTTGCGAGCTTCGTACGCGTGGCCGCGCTCAACACCGCGTAGCCGGGCGTCGAGAGCTCATCGCCATCCATCCTGCCGTAGAGCGAGGTCCCCGCGTTCCCCACCACGCGGCGATGAACCTGCGAGCGGAACTGCTGCGCGCTGAAGAGCACGAGCCCGAGATACCGGCCACGCTCCGCGATGTCGAGCAGCATCTTCCGCACGTACGTGTCAGGTCCGTCGGCCGGCGCATACTTGTTGAGCTCATCCACGAACACGACGACGTGCGTCACGCCCAGATCGCGCCGCTCGAGATGCTCGCGCAGCTTCGAGACGACGCGCGCGAAGATGAGATCCTGCGCATCCTCCTCCGCCAGCGCGACGTCCACCACATACACCGCACGGTCCGCGAAGTCCCCAAAGGGCAGGTCGCTCGTGTGCCCGTCGTTCGTCACCAGCCCCGCACAGCGCGTCGAAATGTTCGAGAGCCGATTGCGCACCTTCCGGATCGTGGCCACGTGGTGCGTGCGCCAGTGCTCGCTCCCCTGGTCCTCGAGCCCGCTGAGCAGATCCTTGAACCATCCCTCGAGATCCGCGAACGAGCGCACGCGATGCTTCTGCTTGAGCACG
Source organism: Gemmatimonadales bacterium (assembly GCA_038237245.1). GTDB lineage: Bacteria > Gemmatimonadota > Gemmatimonadetes > Gemmatimonadales > Gemmatimonadaceae > FEN-1250. The sequence goes on from JBBRYY010000087.1 coordinate 6,671, forward strand.
CGATCCTCGAAGTCGCGATCGAGCACGCGCTCCTTGATGAAGTCGATCAGCGCATCGGCCTTCGCATCGACATCGTCGCGATTCAACAGCACTTCTGCGAACTGGAGAACCTCTTTCAAGCCCCAGGTGAGCGGCTGGACGTTCGCCAGCAACTCCTCGTTCGACCGCAGCGTGTTGAGCGAGACGTTGTCCGCCTTGTACGGCGCGAAGTAGCGGACGTTCTGGAACGGCGCGCATGGCACGCCGAGCGTCTCGTACATTGCACGGTCCGTCTCCTCGAGCTCCGCGGGCAGATCGAGGAAACAGAGATCCGGCCCCTTCACGTTGAAACACACCGCCGCCACGGATCCCTTGCTCTTCGGGAAGTGCGCGAACAGCGATGCCATCAGCCACTCGACTGCGCTCGTCTTCGTCGCGAGCCCGGACACGCCGGTGATGTTGAGGTGCGCCGCCTCCGGCCCCACGAGAAACTCCGCATCGAGATAGATCGCCGAGTCCATGCCGCCGGAGCGATAGATCCCGATCGGAATGCCCGTGTTCGCGTCCTCGCGCAGGTAGCTGTCCATGCGCAGCGCGACGGCGACGTCCTCCTCCGTCGCCAGAAACACCTCGCCCATCGGTACCGGCTGCAGCGGCTCTTCGGGTACATGGCGCAGTACCGCCGCCACGTACAGCCGTACTTCCGCGCGCTCGGTCGGCGCGAACGCGGCCTGTCCCGGATCGCCGTCGTGTCCGAGCACATCGAACAGCGGCGACGCGAGATCGGTGTAGCTGAACCCCTCGGTCACGACGCCGTACACGTGCGGGATGTGCCCATCCACCGGCTGCCGTCCATCGACGCGAACGATCGTGCCGATCCCCACGGGAGAATCGATCGCCGTCCAGAACTGGAATTGATGCGGTGTGTTGGGCGTGCGTTCCGTCGCGACGACGAGCCCGAGCGGTGCGGTCATGGATCCTCGAATGCGAGCGCGCGCGGCGGCGCCGCGTCTGGGTACGAAACGTAAATCGATGACACGGTGCGACGCGGCGCATCGTGCGCCGCGCGCATTAGTTCGTCGTGGCGCGGAGAAATTCTTCGGCGCTGCGGATCCCGTACGCCATCCGGTCCCACCGCGGGTCCGGCGCCGCCAGCGGCGACGACTCGGCCAACAGCCATCTCGAGATCTCGTCCGCGCGCGCGGTGATCGTCGCGCCGTCGATGACGCACATCTCGACGCGCACGAGCCCCCACAGCGCGTCGCGCCCTTCGGTGTCGCGCAGCCGCAGGTACCAGCTCAGCACCTCGCTCCGCGCGCGCGGCGCGATGCGGATCACGCTCGAGCGCTCGCCCTTCCCGAGCGCGAGCACGACACGGAGCGCATCGCCCTCTGCGTACAGCGAGCGATGCGACTTCACGACGCCGATCGCGCACGCCGCCTGCGCAACTGCCTCGCTCGATCCGATGCCGCCGTCGATCATGATTGGGTCGGCACCTCGCTCCGCACACCACTGCTCGGCCAGCGTCAATTCGAGTCGCTCACGATCGCGCGAGACGGCGAGCGTCGCGCGCTCGAGGAGGAGCGTCGGGTGCGGAGCCGGGATCGTCCCATCGGGCGCAGGGCGCGTCGTGTCCTCGAGCATCCCGCCGAGCGCGCCCTCGAGCTCCTCGCGCGCGACGTAGGCCAGCGGGGCGTAAATGCGGTGCTGGACGAGCGGCGCCCGCCATGTGCCGAGGCGCCGGTCGATCCGCTCGCGCACCACGGCGCCGGAGGTGCCGTAGACGAGGGGGAAGGCCCCGATCCAGCCGAGGACCTGGCTGCGCTGCGTGCCATCGAGAAAGGCACGAATTGCCGGGATTGGCGCGCCGGGCACGGCGCGGGCGCGCAAAGTTGCATCCTCCGCGCCCTCCGCGTCTATCACATGCGGGAGCTCCATATCCCGCTCGAGGCGTTCCAGCGGCGATCCACCACCGGTTGCTGTGCGAACGTTGGGAACCAGCCGGACCAGGTGGCGTTGCGCGGCGTGCAGGCTTCGGACCGTCTCGAAGACGCCAATCTCCGCTTCCAGGGCCGCCGAATTTTTCTGCGCTCCGGCGGATCCATCCGCACTGCGTACCCCATTCATCGCTCTCTCTTTCACTCCGCTGTGATCTCCAAACTCGTTGTGCTCGCGACCATCCTAATGGTCGCTACCGGATGTGACAAGGCGAAGGAGTTCGTGTATGCGGGCCAGACATCTGGGCCGCCGCAACTCTCGCCCGGTGAAGAGCTCGACCTCGCGAAGAAGCCCGATGTGCTCTTCCAGGTGTTCGGCGAGAGCAGCGATCCGCGGATGGTTCCGATCGCGGCGATCGTCGGCGGCAAGCTCAAGCCGATTCGCCTCTCGCCCTCGGGTTGGCGCAAGTTCGATGATCTGTATCAGCATTCGGGGAAGAGCTACCCGCTGTACCAGGGCGGCGTGGCGAACGGCTCCGTCGACGTGAAGCGCGGAATGTGGTCCGACACGGCCGATGCGCTCTACGCCCTTCCCGGCTGCGCGACGCTCACGCCGATGTCGAGCGTGAAAGTGAACGGACGACTCGCCTCGGACTTCACGCTCGAGTTCCTCTCGTCGACGGCCGCACTGGGGAAGGCGCACGCCGGCGCGCCGATGAATCAGGATTCAGTGAACCGGATCGGGCGCACGGTCGGCCACGATGTGGGGAAGTCCGTCGGGATCAATGACGCGAAGCTGGACTCGCTCGCCTTCCGCGCGCTGGCCTTCTACACGGGCACGAGTGCGTCGCCGACGATCCTCGCGTCGTTCATCGACCTGAGCGCTGAGCGTCCGGCGTCGATCGCGACGCGCAGCACGCATCTCGTCATCCTCGCGGACAGGGATTCGTCGGGCGCCTACCGCGCGACCTTCTCGCATCGCATCAACGGCCCGCTCGCGGCCGCCGCCTTCCGCCGCTACTTCGACCATCTCGATCTCGACGGCGATGGCATCGACGAGATCGTGCTCCAGGGCTGGCAGTTCGGCGGCGACACCTTCCTCTCCGTGCTCGGCTGGCGCGAAGGAAAGTGGCAGGAGATCTACCGCACCCGCGCCAACTGGTGCCTCGACGAGCGCAAGGCGCAGGCGAAGTAGGGTCTAGAGGATCTCCTGAGAGCAAACAGTAAGCATTGAAAGGTCGACAACCAACGGAATAAACGGACAACCAACGGATAACTACCGCTACTCCCCCGCTTTTGTCCGTTTTTTGTCCGTCAATCCGTTAGTTGTCGTCTCATCAATTGTTCTTACTCGCTGCGATCAGCCGCCGTTGGCCAGGTACAGCTCGACCAGCCGTTGCACGCCTGTGATCACGTGCTCGCGCGGCGCGGCGTAAGACAGGCGCACCCAGTCCGGCGTGAAGAACGCCGCACCCGGCACCACCGCGATCTCGTGCTTCTCGAGCAGCGCCGCAGCGAACGCGGTGCCGTCGCCGCCCTGGGTCGTCGCCACGTTCGCGTACAGATAGAACGCGCCCTCCGGGTACACGAACTTCAGCCCCGGCGCCACCCGCGCCTCCTTCACCACCGCATCGCGCCGCGTCTTGAACTCCGCGACCATGTGCGCGATCTCCTTCTCCGCCACGTCGACATTCGTGAGGGCCTCGAGCGCGGCGTGCTGCGACATCGCGGCGGGATTCGACGTCGTGTGCGACTGGAACGCCGCCATCGCCGCGCTCACCGCGCGCGGTGCGACCGTCCACCCGATCCGCCAGCCGGTCATCGCGTACGCCTTCGCCACGCCATCGATCACGATGAGACGATCGCGCCGCGTCGACAGATCGAGCACCGACGCCGCCGGGCCGTCGTACGAGATGCGGCGATAGATTTCGTCGCTGATCACCCACCAGTCGCGCGCGTCGGCGAGCGCGAGGATCTCGCGCAGCTCATCTGCACTGTAGACCGCGCCCGTCGGATTGCATGGGGAGTTGAGCATGATTCCCTTCGTGCGCGGCGTCGACGCGGCATCGAGATACTCGGCCGTCACCTTCAGCCCGTTCGCCGGATCGCCGATCACTGACACCGCCTTCGCCCTGCTCAGCGCAACCATTTCGTAATAGCTCGTCCAGCTCGGCGTCGGGATCAACACCTCGTCGCCTTCACCGAACAGCGCGAAACACGTGTTGAAGAGCGACTGCTTCGAGCCGCTCGACACGACGACTTCGTTCGCGGCGATCTTCTCGCCGCTCCAGCGCGCGCTCGTCTGCGCGGCGATGATCTCGCGCAGCGGCAGAATCCCCTCCGTCGCGGTGTACTTCGTCGCGCCGGCGTCGATCGCACGCTGCCCCGCGCGCCGAATGAACTCCGGCGTGTCGAAATCGGGCTCGCCGGCGCCGAGGTCGATCACCTTGCGCCCCTGCGCCTTGAGGGCCCGCGCGCGGGCGGAGACGGCGATAGTGGCGGATTCCTTCAGGAACGCGACGTTCGCGGAGGGCGCAAACGCGCGCTGCGTCGTGGTTTCGGGCACGGCGTAGCTCTGGAGACTGGAGTGAGAGTGGGCGACTTGGTATACTTTACCACGTCGGCGCGTTGCCGGCCATTGAAAATCGGGGGTTTGGTGGAGCAAGACCTGGAAGAGCGCGAGCGACCTGCTGTCGCCCGCAATCAAAACGTATTGCACGTCCTGCCGCATGACGCGGCCGCTGTTTCGCAGTTCATCGAGCCGGCGCTCGAGCGCCTCGACCCGGAGAATGCGGAAACGCAGCTCCTCGTCCTCACCCCTGATACCGAGACCGCGGTCCTGATCGCCGAGGCCGCGACTCGCGCGCGCACCGGCACGCCGGCGCGAGTGCTCCCCGTCACCGCATGGCGCCGCGCCGCGCGGCTGCTGCGCCTTCGCCCCGCCACCGTCATCGCGGGAACGCCCTCCGACATCCTCGAGCTCATTCGCGCATCCGCGATCAAGCTCGACGCCGTCAACACGCTGGTGCTCGCCTGGGCCGATGTGATGAGCGACGCGGCCGGTGAGCCGCTCGAGGCCGTGATGGCCGAGGTCCCGAAGGATGCCGCACGCGTGATCGTCGCGTCGCACATCACCGCCGCCGTCGAAGCGTTGGCCGAGCGATATGCGCGTCGCGCGCGCCGCAGCAACGTCGCAGCGGTTGCGGAAGAGATCGCCGTCGACCTGCGCTACGTCGCGATCGCACCGCAGGCGCGCGCGAGCGCGTTTCGCCGGCTGCTCGATGACACGGATCCGGAGCGCGCGGCCGTATACGTCCGCTCCGACGAGGCGGCGACGGAAGTTGCGGATACGCTGCGCGCGATCGGCATCTCCGAAGAGGAGCCGTCGATCGTGATCACCCGCGGCGAGCCGGTGGAAAACGTCTCGCTCGTCGTGCTGTACGAGCAGCCGATGTCCGCGGAAGTATTGCAGACACTCGCGGGAATGGGCGCGTCGGTGATCGCGCTCGCCACGGCGCGGCAGATTCCGGCGCTCCGCGTGCTCGCGGGCGGTGGTCGCATCAATCCATTCGTGCTCTCGGGCCCGGGCGCACGTGCGCGCTCCCGCGAGGAGAAGATGCGCGACGAGCTTCGCGTCGCGCTCGCGAACGGTGTCAACGCGCGCGAGCTGATCGCGCTCGAGCCGCTGCTCAACGAGTTCGATGGCGTCGAGATCGCGGCGGCTGCCCTTCGCATGCTCGAGCGTGAGCGCGAAGCGGCGAAGCCGGCCGAGAAGCCGGAGAAGACGGACAAGATCCTCGCGCCGCAGGCGGACCGTGCGGCACCGACGGAACGCGCTGAGCGCGCGGATCGTGGCGAACGCTCGGAGCGTCCGGAGCGGAGCAACGACAGAGGGGAGCGTCCGCCCCGCGGCGAGCGTCCCGATCGCGATCGCGGTGCCCGTCCGGATCGCGGCTCGCGTGACAGCGCGCCGCGCGGCGGCAGCTTCTCGCGCGGCGCACCATCCCGCACACCGGAGTCGCGCGGCGCGATGAGTCGGCTCTTCGTGAACGCCGGCAAGGCCGACGGCATGACACCGCGTGATCTCGTCGGCAGCATCGCGAACGAGTCGGGGATCAGCTCCGAGCAAATCGGCAAGATCGAGCTGCGCGACACGCACTCCATCGTCGAGATCTCGACGCCGGTGGCGGAGCAGGTCGCGAACAAGATGAACGGGATCAC
>JBBRYY010000088.1:0-12772 GCA_038237245.1 Gemmatimonadales bacterium
CATTAGCTCGGCAGTTATCCGTTTGTGTCCGTTTCAGATCCGTTTGTGTCCGTATCTCCCTCGTTGATGCATGAGTTCCGAAGCGAGGAGAGTCGCGCCGGAACACGAGCCTGCGTTCCCACACGCCGCGGCGGGCTGATGTCTCCGCGCTTGCGATGCGGACAGTCGCGACGCAAGGTTCAGGGCTGTACGCCGCCTCGACCTTCATTTCACCGGACCTCAAGCATGCCCGCAACGCTCGCCAGCGACCTCGCGCGCTATCTCGACGACAACGACCGTCGCTTCCATGACGAGCTCTTCGACTTCCTGCGCATCCCCAGTGTGAGCGCGCGGTCCGAGTACGATGCCGACATGCAGCGCACCGCGAAGTGGGTCGCCGACAATCTCATCGCCGCCGGACTCACCGCCGAGATCATGCCCACGCCAGGCCACCCGGTCGTCCTCGGCGAGTGGCGCAAGGCGCCCCCAGGCGCTCCCACGGTGCTCGTCTATGGGCACTACGATGTGCAGCCGGCCGAGCCGCTCGAGCTGTGGACCACTCCGCCGTTCGAGCCTACGATCCGCGACGGACGCATCTACGCGCGCGGTTCCGTCGACGACAAGGGGCAGCTCTTCGCGCACATGAAAGCCCTCGAAGCCCATCTCAAGGCGCGCGGCAAGCTCCCCGTCAACATCATCGTGCTCGCCGAGGGTGAAGAGGAAGTCGGCAGCGACAATCTCGAGGCCTTCGTCACGAAGCAGGCGAAGCGCCTCGCCTGCGACTACGTCGTCGTCTCGGACTCCTCGATGTTCGCGCCGGGGCTGCCCTCGATTCTCTCGTCGCTCCGCGGACTCGCGTACTTCCAGATCGATCTCGAGGGTCCCACGAGCGATCTGCACTCCGGGAGCTACGGCGGGGCTGTCGTGAATCCCGCGATGGCGCTCGCGCGCATCCTCGCGACCTTCTTCGATGACAAGGGACACGTCGCGATTCCCGGCTTTTACGATGCCGTTCGCACGTGGGATCCGAAGGTCCTGGAAGGGATGCGCGCGCTCCCCTTCGACGAGAAGGAGTTCGCAGCGGAAGTCGGCGCCCCCGCACTCGGCGGCGAGAAGGGGTTCACCACGCTCGAGCGTCTCTGGGCGCGTCCCACGTGTGAGGTGAACGGACTGCTCAGCGGCTATACGGCCGAAGGCTCGAAGACGGTGCTGCCGTCGAAGGCGATGGCGAAGGTGAGCTGTCGGCTCGTCGCCGACCAGTCGCCCGCGGAGATCGAGCGGCTCATGCGCGCGCACATCGCGAGCGTGACGCCGCCTGGTGTGAAGGTCACCGTGCAGATGCTGCATGGCGGACAGCCGTGGAGTGCCGAGCTCGAAGGACCGCTCTACGATGCCGCGAAGCGCGCGCTCAACGCCGCGTTCGGGCGCGATCCCGTGATCATCGGCGAAGGTGGCTCGATCCCCGTCGTCAGCGACCTGCAGCGCGTGCTCGGCGCGCCGGTGTTGCTCGTCGGCTTCGGACTTCCCGGCGAGAACGCGCACGCACCCGACGAGTGGTTCCTCGACGAGAACTTCACGAAGGGGATGCGCGCGATGGCCTCGCTCTGGGACGAGATCGCGGCGGGCGTCAGCGCGCGCTGACGCTGGAGCTCAGAACTTCCACTCGCGAATCAGGAACGCGCCGAACGCGGCTTCAGACCTGATCGGCACGTCGGTCGACAGCGAGGGCTGCGCCACGAGATAGCGCGAGTCTATGCTCGCCTCGATGCGATAGCCCTTCGACAGACGACGCTGCACGATAAAGCCAGGCGTCGTTCCCGATCCGCGGATCTGCGTCGCGACGTACGTCTGACGATCGACGTACTTCCCCGCCTCCACCTGCGTGCCGGCGAGAATCGTCTGAAGCCCGTACTTCCCGACGCCGCCGTCGGGCACTTCCGCTGGCGTGATCGTGAAGACATCGGCGCCGAGCGACCGCGCGGCCGTCGCCGCGAACTGTCGCGTCATCACGCCGAGCGCGGTCGCGGTGAGCTGGCGCGTCGCGAGCGCCGCTGCGCTGCCGACGAGACTCCCGCTCGCCGAGCCTCCGCCCGAATTCGAGCTTCCCGCCGAGCTGACGAGCGATGTCGACGACTGCCCGAACGCGAGATAGCTGAGCAGATCAGACTGCGATAGCGGCGGCTGCGCATCGCTGGTGAGCAGGATCACCGGCTTTCGCACCGTTCCCGTGATTGCGATGTTGATGTTCAACGCGGGACGTCCAGCGGGCTGAATCGTGTACTGCGCGCCGAGCTGCAACAGCGGATTGATGTCCGTGCCGCCGGTAAAGATTGCGGATCCGCGCGAGAGAACGAAGCGCCGGCCCAGGAATGCGTATTCACCGCGATCGGTGTTGACGACGCCATCGATGGAAACTCCTTCATCGTCGGAGTTCTTCAGGATTGTGAGCGGCCCCTGGCTGTAGAACTCGACGTTCGCCTCCGGCGATCGCGCCCACGTGTCGCGCGCCACGCTGAGTTTCACGTCGATCGCCATGTTCTCGAGCAGGGGCGAGTCCGTCTGCACGATCTTCTTCATCACTGCGTCCGACGTATCGACGACGTTGATGACCGCCGGATCGTCCGTGCTCACCTGTCGCGGACCACCACCGTTCGGGATGTAGATCGTACCGTGAACGATGCGCGCCCTGCCGGTGACGGCAACGCCATCCATCGGTCCCTTCATCGCGACGTTGGCGTTGGCGTGCAAGTCGCCGACCTCGTTGTTCAGCACCGTCGCATCTCTCGCCGCGAACTTCAGGTCGAACACCGGATTCGCAGCGTCTGCAATGCCGATCTTTCCGGTGAGCATGATCGTGCCCTCACCGGACTTGCCGCCGATCGTATCGATGACGATCTCGGAACCCGTCATGTGCAGGAGCCCTCCGATGTCGTTCATGTCCACGCCGAGCGGCTCGAGCTTGAACGTCGCGAAATCGAGCCCGAGCTGGCCGAACAGGCGCGGATGCGTGCCCGTACCGCGCGCGGCGACCGCGCCGATCACGCGTCCATGCACGTTCGAGACGAGGTCCGTCAAGTGGGGGAGGGCATCGAGCGGAAGCGAATCCGCGAGGAAATCGACCTTGAGCGGACGGTCGAGCACGCGCGGTCCCGCCACTCCGGCGAGCGCGAGGTTCACTGGTGCGTCGACATCGAGCCGCGCGAGCGGCTGTCCTCCTTCGCGCGAGAGATCGCCGTGGGCGACGAGCTTCTCGTCGGCGTACCGCATTCCGAGCCGCAGGTCGGGAAGCGGCGCGCCTTTGTACGACGCGCCCATCACGCTGAGTGCGCCGCGAATCGCCGGCGCGCGCTGAGTCCCCTCGATCTTCCCCTCCAGATCGATGACGCCGGTGGCCGAGAGATCGCTCTCCGCGAGGCCGACGAGATTCGCGACTTCGAGCCCTGCAACCTCGAACACGAGCTTCATCGGTCCATCGGCGGGAAGATCGCCGTTCGCGTAGATGCGACCGTCCGTGCCCTGGCGCAGATCGAGACTGCGCACGAGGATGCCGTGCTTCCCCCACTGCACGTAGCCCGGCGTCGCCGACGTCCAGTTCGCGGTGTCGAGCTGCAGCGCGAGCGTGCGCCACCGCACCTGGCTGCTGTCGAGGCTCTGGAGGAATTCGGCGCCCGCGCGGTACACGTAGCTGGAATCCTGATAGACGCCGAGCTCGATCGTCCCCGAGGGCGCCGCGTACGTCGCCTGAATGCTCGCCGAATCGATCGCGAAGCCGCTCGCCGAGAGTGAATCGAGATTTCCGCCGACGACGTACTTCATGTGCGGCGTGCCGCCGTTTGCAATCGCGTACTCGATCTTCGCGCGATGCAGGCCGTTGCCGCGCGCGATGATGTTTTCTGCCGCGAGCCTGCCGCGCACGTCGAAGTCGCTGATCGTGCCGCGCACGATGCCGGCGGTGCGCAGCGAGCCGTCGACGGAATCCTTGCGAAGCGCGCGGAGCGAGTCGAGCGTCACCTGGGGCTGCGGGCGCCCCGTCGCGCGGTACGCGACCTCGTTGCGGTTCGCCTCGCGCGCGGAGTCCGCCTTCGCGCGCGCGATGGCCGCAGCGAGGATCGCTGGGCGCGGACGCACGACGCCGCTGTCCGGATTCGCAATGAAGCGGCGCAGAGAGGCGAGAGTGTCGACGGACGCGATGTAGCGCAGCTGCCCCGTGCGCCCCGGCGCCGTGCCGATCGTTCCATCGACGAAGAGCTGCGCGAAGGGCGTGTGGATCGTAACGGAGTCCATCGTCGCGACACCATCGGCGATGGCGACGCGGATGTTCGCGGAGTCGACCGCGAGGCTGTCGACGGCCGAGTGCTGCACGTTCGCTGCAAATGCCCCGCGCATCGTCTTCGGATCGAAGCCGCGCCCCTTCGCGATCATCGATGCGGTGAGCGAGGTCACGGGCCCGCGCGACACGACGCTGCGAAGATTGAACAGTCGCAGATGCGTCTCGAGATCGTACCCCTTCTCCTTGCTCTCGAGATCGAGTGTGCCAGTGGTGGCGAGCTCGCCGCCATCGGGGAGATGCAGATCCGCGGTGAGATCGACCGCGTGCATCGAGCCGCCGAGGTGCACGGTGCCCGTTGCGGTGCCGCGGAGACCGAGCGCGGGGGCGAATTTTCCGGCGGTGATGAGCGAGATCGGATCGAAGCGCATATCGGCGGAGATGCCATCCTTGCCGCCGCGCACCGCTTCTCCTGTCGCGACCATGCGCGTCGCCTCGGCCCCCTCATGATGCACGATATCGGCGGCGGCGGTCATGCGGCCAGCGAGCGCGCCGTCGAGCGTCACGTTGCCCATGAGCACGCCGCCGATCGGCAGCGACGGATCGTAAACGCGCGCAAGCTGCATCTGGAGCGGCGTAATCGTGACGCGAAGATGCTTCGCAACGAAGCCCGTGCTCGCGGATCCCGCGACGCCAACGATGCGCACGCGGCTCGTCCCCGAGCGCGGCTCCGAAAAGGCGACGTCGGCATCGACGGTCATTGCGGCCGTCGTCCCTGCGAGCGTCGCGCGGCCGGTGAGGCGCCCACGACGCGGTGCCTTGAGCGTGGGCGCGACCTGCTCGATGGTTCGCGTGTCGATCGACTTGAAGGCGAGCTGCGTGTCGTGCAGCCGCAGCTCGTTGGGGCCCTGACCCATCGCGACGGCGATCTTGCCCTCGAGCGTACCGCCCTCGACCGAGAGATCGATGTTCCGCGCCGTATAGTCACTCTCGCCGGTGTGCCGCATCGCGGCGGTGAGATCGAACGATCCCGTGCCGCTCGTCGGGATCCGCGGATACGCGAAGGCGAGATCCGCGAGCGCGAGCGTCGCCGCGTGGAAGCTCGCGTTCAGATCCCCCGATGTCAGCATGTACGTCCCGTCGCCCACGAGCTTCGTGTTCGGCAGCGCCGCCGCGAGTCCCCGGAACCAGAGCGAGTCCTGCGACATCAGGATCGTGCCGCGCAGATCGCGCACGTCGGCGGCGGGCGGATTGAAGATCGCCGCCGTCGTCGCGAGTGATCCCACCTGGAAGAGGCGCGTCGTGCTGTCCGGATCAGCGAAACGGACGCGCGGCAGCGCCGCCTGCAGGTTGCTGAACTCCATCACGTTCTGGTAGCCGCCCGGCACCTCGATCACACGCTGTCGAGCCTTTCCCGCAAGTGCATCGCGCAACACGCTGTCGCGCGCGGCCTTCGGCAGCGAGTCGCTAGGCGTCCACGGCAACTTCACGAGCACGTGCCCGTCGATGAGCCGCACGTTGCGCAGCGTGATCCACGAGCCGAAGCCGCGCGCGGCAGTGTCCTTCTTCGCCGTGTCGGCGCTCGCGAAGAGGGTGGTGAAATTCCACTCGCGGCCGGGCTCTTTGTCGAGCACCACCGTCGGCTTCGAGATGCCGAGCGCGTCGATGATGATGTGCTTGGAGAGGAAGTTCCGCAGGGTGTAGCGCGCCTGCACGAGCGGCGACGCGAAGAAGGGGCCGCCCGCGCTGTCGGTGATCGAGACGTCGCGGAAGGTGATCCCGCGCAGCAGATCGCCGTCGACGCGTCCGATGTGCGTGATGCCGTGCACGCTCTTGTTGATCGCACTCTCGGCTGTCCGGCGCACGCGCTCGCGTCCGAAGTCCGTGTTGGTGAGCCCCAGCACGGCGAGCACGACGAGAAGCGCGATCGCCGCGATGGTGATTCCGCCGATCTTCAGGATCTTCCACATCAGAAGGCCTGCCCGATCGAGAGATGGAGCGCAAGACGGTTGAGGACCTTGGAGATCCCGCTTCCGCCTTCCACCGGATTGTAGTCCCGCTTGTCGGTGAGCTCCACGAGCTTGTGCGAGCCGTCCGGCTCCGTGAGCTCGGTGATCACCGTCAACTTGTCGGTGAGCGACGGGCGGAAGCCGAGATCGACGCGGATCGGACCGACGGGGGACATGTAGCGCACGCCAAAGCCGGGCGTGATGGCGGCCTTGCCCCGCGTCACTGTTGAAGTTCCCGCACCCACGTACCCGGCATCGAGAAACACGGCGCCCTGCAGTTTCTTCATGAGAAAGGGGAAGCGATATTCAATACTCCCCTCGAGCAGCGAGGTGCCGCCGGTGGGCAGCGAGGTGAAGTCGCTGGAGCTGACGGTGTGCGTCTTCCCGGCGGAATCGGTGTACTCCCTGCTCGTGTCGCAGTTGCCGGCCGCGATGTCTGCATTCGAGCAGCCGATGGCATTCAGCTTCGCCGGATCGATCGTCAAAATCCGCGGCCCCAGCTGATTCTCCCCATACCCGCGCACCGAGTTCGCACCACCCGCATAAAATCTCTTCCGCGGGTGCAGAATATTATCGAGCCCGTCCTGACTCGTCGTGCTGCTCGACAACAGCGCCTTCACCCACCCGCCACGCAGATGCGCGGCGATCACCGCCTTTCCGAACGGATGGAAGTACGTCGCCTCCCCCGATGCCCTATTGTACCGGAAGTCAGACAGCGTGTACCTCGACGCATGCTCGAGATCCGCACGCGCCGAGTAGCCGCTGGACGGATTGAATACGTTGTTGGTGCGGTCCATGTAGTAATCGAGCGACACCGGCGAGAGCGCGTTTCGGTTCCGGAGCACCACGATCGTGCTCTGCTGGCACACGCCGTAGTTCACGCAGAAGTACACGTCGCCCGCGTCCACCTGCGTGAGCTCATAGCGATAGACGAGACTGAGCGGGGTGCGCGGCACGACATTGCGCGTGAACGAGATGCTCGCGCCATACCCCTTATCGATGTAAATGCCCGGCTGGCTCGTGCGATGCAGGAACAGCCCGAGCCCCGCCGTATTGCGCGGGTCGCCGAACCAGCGCTGCGTGACATCGATGCTCGCCTGGAAGGTCGGATCGAGATACTTCCCCGACGAGTCTCCGGGCAGCCCGTTGTCGGCCAGCACGTCGCGGAAGATCCCGGTGCCGTTGAGCGCAGGCGCGAGCAGATTCGACACGACCAGATGCAGATCCAGCCGGCGCGCGTTGCCGAAGAAGTTGTAGTCGGTGTAGCGCGCCTCAGTCTGGACGAAGTCGATCGTGTTGAAGCCGGCGCTCAGCTTCACCGCGTGCATCCGCGACTCGTTGACGTTGATGTCGATGAGCTTCGCGCTGTCGCCGCGTGGCGGCAGCACGATGGTCGCGCGCCTGAACAGATCCGAGCTGTACAGCGCCTGCTGGCTCTCGATGACGTCCGCGCGCCTGTAGACGTTCCCCGGCTTGAGCGTGACGATCTTCTTCGTGATCTGCGGAGGCAAAATCGAGTCTCCGTGCACGGTCACCGACTCCACCGTCGCCACCCACCGCGGATTCACCTTGATCGTCACCTCAGCGGTACGCGCGCTGTCGTGAATCGTGATGGTGTCCGTGATGATCGCATCGGAGTATCCCTTATCCCAGAGCGCGTCGCGCAGCCGTACGTGCGACGTGTCCAGAGCGACGAGGTCGAGCGGGTGGCCCGTGCGCATCAACACCGCGCTCTTCACGATTTTCGGCCTCAACACCGTGTCCGACGGCAGGATCACGGCCACCGAGTCGACCATCACCGGCGGCCCCTCCGTGATCTTGAACGTGACGGCGACACGGTTGGTGTGCGGATGCGCACGCGTGACGATCGTGTCGACTTCCGTCTCGCGATAGCCGCGCTTGTAGTAGTACACCTTGATACGGACGACATCGCGCGCGAGCTCGAGGTGGTCGAGCGTGCGCGTATCGTAGACCAGATGCGACTGTGTCAGCAGGCAGAACGGCTTGAGCAGGAGACTCCGGCACCCCGATGCCTTCGTCGCCTGTCCGCCTTCCATGTCGCCTTTGTCCACCGCCTTCGTCACGCCGATGTAGGTGACTTTGTCCACGACCGGGTGCGTGCGCCGCTCCGCTGCCTCGGTGGAGGCCTCGATCGCCTTGCTGCGCTGGGCGTGGGTTGCGTCGGTCGAATCAACCTGCGCGGAAAGCCCCCGCGCACACAACAGCACGGGGACTGCGAGCACCAGCAGCACGTGCGCGCGCCGGACAGCGAAAAAACGGCCCATATGGGAGCGCCTTAATGCAAGCGGCAGGCCGGGCGCCGCTACCGCTCGCGCCTAGAGTCCGGAGAGCAGCGTGTCGTTGTTGGCCGTGTTCTGGATCCGCTTGATCAGCCACTCCATGCCGGCCTGTGGTGGCATCTGCTGCAGCCCGCGGCGGAGAGTAAAAATCGCGTCGATCTGGTCGGGACGAAAGAGCTTGTCCTCGCGACGCGTACCGCTCGTCGCCACATCGATCGCCGGAAAGACGCGCTTCTCGGCCAGCCCGCGATCGAGCTTGATCTCGCTATTTCCGGTTCCCTTGAACTCCTCGAAGATCACGTCGTCCATTCGCGATCCCGTCTCCACCAGCGCGGTCGCGATGATCGTGAGCGAGCCGCCGCCGTTCGCCGGCGACACCGAGCGCGCCGATCCGAAGAATGCCTTCGGCTTCGCCATCGCGGTGGCATCGAGCCCGCCGCTCAGCGTGCGCCCCGTGCCGCGCTCCGCCGTGTTGTGCGCACGGGCGAGACGCGTGATCGAGTCGAGCACGATGACGACGTCCTTCCCCTGCTCCACGAGCCGGCGCGCGCGCTCGAGCGTCATGTCCGCGACGTCGACGTGCCGCTCCGCCGGTTGATCGAAGCTCGACGCGACGACTTCACCGCGTCCCCACTCGATCATCTCGCTCACTTCCTCGGGACGCTCGTCGACGAGGAGCACGAGCAGAGTCGCCTCGGGATGGTTGATCGCGATCCCCTCGGTGATCGCCTGGAGGAGCATCGTCTTTCCGGCGCGCGCCGGCGCGACGATGAGCGCGCGCTGCCCGTAGCCGATCGGCGCGATGAGATCGATCGCGCGGCGCGTGAGCTCGGGGCCGATCTTCGCCGACTGTCCCGTCTCGAGCGTGAGCTTCCGCTCGGGATACGACGCGATGAGAGAGCTGAAATCCGGTCGACGAAGGCCGCTGTCCGGCGCGCCGCCGTTGAGCTTCTGCACTTCGGCAATTGCGAGACGACCGCGCTGATCACGGCCGGTGGTGGCCTCGATGAGATCTCCGCGACGGATCGCGAACTGTTTCACGAGCTGCGACGGCACGAACGCATCGTTCGGAGAGGGCAGGTAGCTCTCCTCGGCGCGGCGGACGAAGCCGCCATCGCGCGCGGAGTCGAACCACCCGATGGTCGTGCCATCGGCGACGAGCACCGACACCGGCGCGGTGCTCTGCTGCTCGGGGCGCGGCCCGCTGCGCTGGCGGCCGCGACGTCCACGACGGCCGTTGGCGTTGTTGCTGATGTCGCGATTGCCGTTGTCGCGGCTCCCGCTGTCCCGGCTGTTCCCCTGCTCGCGATTGCCCCGGTTGTCCTCGCGCTCGCTCCGGCTCTGGCTATTCCGGTTGTTGTTGTAGCGAGGCTCGCCGCCGCGATCGTTCTGCGACACGGGAGTGTGCGGAGGCTGCTGCTGTGGGTGAGAGGCGGGAGCTCCGCCGTCGCCACCATCGGAAGACGGGGTCGGCCTGTTGTCCGGCAGCGCGGTGTCGCTTGGCGCCGGCAGTGAGGAGTCATCGCGATATGGGCTGGACTCGGTATTCGAGTCGAGCGGCGGGCGGTTTGGCGGACGGTGTCCGCGACCGCGCCGGGTCGGGCGTCGACGTTCGTTCATGCTGCGAAGGGTGTCATGAGGTGAAGGCGTACACGCGTGAGGGAACCCGGTTATCGGGCGACGAACACGCTTGGTGGAGCGATAACTGGAGTTGGCGCCGCACTGCGCGGTGCACATAGCATCCGATCCGGCCGCGGATATATCACGCGAGCCGCTGGGTGTTGCCAAAGTATTTTGTGGCCACCGTCGGCGTGCCGACGATGCAACGAGTATCACCTGATTCGGGCGAATGCGCAACCCTTGCGTGCATTCCGGCGCCCGGAGGCGCCCCCGGCGTGAGGGCTTCAGGCGACATGGCGTAGCACCACGAAGGGTAGACCCTACGTCACCCCGCCATCCACCCTGCACGTCATCTCGGGAACATCGAGTCGTTGACCTGGCCGTCCAGATCGCGGACCAGCGTGATCAACCGGCGCACCAGCTCCGTCATTCGGTCCACCGCCGCCCGGTGTTCCCGGTCCAGCGTCGTCTCCATCGCCAGAAGCTGCGCCTCGGCGAGGAGCGCCGCCAACGGATTGTTCAACGAGTGCTGCACGAGCGCAGTGATTCGCTGCAGCTCTTCGCGGCGCTGCGCACCCTGTGGAGTTGACGAGTCGTTCGATACTTCAGTCACGGCTGACGTCCCTCCTGCGGAGACGGTAAATTCCGCCGGTCATGAGACCACAATCACTCGATCCCATCGCGGAGCTCTCTGCCGCCATCTCAACATACCACGCGACCAACGAATACGGGGTATTGCTCGAGCGACTGCTCGCGAT
Source organism: Gemmatimonadales bacterium (assembly GCA_038237245.1). GTDB lineage: Bacteria > Gemmatimonadota > Gemmatimonadetes > Gemmatimonadales > Gemmatimonadaceae > FEN-1250. Next base: position 10,934 of record JBBRYY010000088.1, read on the forward strand.
AGCCGAGGGCACCGAGCCGGAGAGGCTCGCCGCCGCCGCGGAGCCGTATCTCGCCATCCCGGAGGTAGCGGGGCCGCTGTACGAGAAGATCGTGGCTGCGCGGCCCAACGACGCGCGGGCGCTGGTCATCCTGGCGAACTCGTACTGGCTCACCGGGCGCGGGCCGGAGGCGACAGGCGAGCTCGCGGCGCGCGCAATCGCCGCCGACCCCGCGAATCGCGGCGCGTGGCATCTGTGGGCGCTCACGGAAGGCGTGCCGCGCGAGCGCATGATGCGGTGGAAGCAGGTAGTCGAGCGCTTCCCGAATGACGATCTCGCGCGCGCGAGTCTCGCCGACAACGCCGCGGGAATGGCAGCCGGAGAGCGTGACCGCGAGGCGCTGCAGCTGGCGATCCGGTGCTACGAGGTGCTGCGCCGCAAGGCGACGGAGCCCGAGCAGCGCGCGGCCGTGGAGCAGGCGCTCACGACGCTCCGGAGCTGGACGTTGTAGCGGGCGGCGCGGCTACGCGCGTGCGTCGCGCACGCGGAGGGTGAGCTGCCGCGTAAGGTCGAGCAGGTCGCGCAGGTCGAATGGTTTGCCGAGTGAGGCGCAGCCGCAGGCGGCGATCAGCTCGTGGGCGCGCTCACTGCCGTCGCCGGTGGTGATGATCGTACGGTGACGCAGGTGCGGCTGCACGGAGGCGGCAATCTCGAAGAGCTCATCGCCGCCCATCTCGGGCATGCGCAGGTCCACCACGAGGCAATCGAAGTGCTCGCGATGCAGCAGCTGCACCGCATCGTCGGCCGACTCGACCGCGCGCACATCATAGCCAGCGCGCGTAAAGCTGATCGTCAACGCCCGGCATATCGAATGCTCGTCGTCCACGACCAGAATACGTGTCGCCTGCGCATTCTCATTCATTCAGCGCATGCTCCAACTCACCGATTCCATCTCCCGGCCGGCACAGAAGCGCCGCCATTCGCAGTGAAAATTCATCCGCCGTAAATGCGGAACGCATGGTGGACGGAGTCATTCCCGTCGCCGTGCGGACCTGCCTGGCAAAGACGCGGATCGAGCTGTAGCCGAGTTTCTTCGCGATGTCCTCGAGCAGAAAGCCCGGGTCACCCATGTAGTGCTTCGCCCGCGTGAGGCGGGCGACGAGAATCATCGTACGGGCAGAAGCCAGGCCACTCCGTTCGAACCAGCGATCGAGACTGCGTCGCGTCATCCCCGAACTCCGCGCCAGCTCCTCGACATCGAGGAACTCCTGTGGTGCCTCAAAGAGTCTCGCGACGGCGCGTACGAACAACACCGGCGCGTTGTGCAGATGCGGAAGAACGTGTTGCAGCACCGACTCGCTCAACCGGGTAGCAGGCAGCTGGTCGAGCAACTGACGAAAGCGGCGGGGCTCGTCGTCGAAGCCGCGAAGGACGACGTGTTGAACGCCGAGCTTTGCGAGCATCACTGTGGCCTGCATCGAGTCCGCGGCGAGGGTGGTATAGATCACCACGGGCAGCGTAGGATGCCTGGCGAGCAGTTCACGAGCTTGCCCCAGTTCGAGCCCTCCTGACGTTCGTGGATCCAGAACTACCAAATCGACGGGACGCTCCCGGATGGCGAGCAACAGCGCACCCCAGCCATCGACCACGGTGAGGGAGTGCTCCCCCGCGAGGACGATCTGGAGCTGAGCAGCGAGCGGGGCAGAGAGGCGGGCGAGGACTTCCACGGCTTAAGCATAATTGTCCTAAAACAGCACATCGATGTCCGAAAATGTGCATTTACGACAATTCGCGCTACCGTAGCTTCGGATCAAGTCGCAACGCCAATTACAACTTGATCCCCTCGAGGTCGCCATGATC
>JBBRYY010000089.1:0-12740 GCA_038237245.1 Gemmatimonadales bacterium
GTACGAGCGTAGCCCGAGTGCGAGGAGGAGATCGCGCTTCTCGATGTCCGCGACCCCCGCATGGAGCATCTCGTCGGTGATCTCGCTCGCCTCCACGACTCCCGAGCGCAGCACTTCGTAGCTCCCACCCGGATCCGCGGGTGATGCCGGATAGCGGCGGTTGAAGTCGTCGGCGATTGCGAGCTTCGCAGGATCCGAGTGCACCGTCGCGATGTGGCGCAACGTTCCATTTGGCTCGAGGAGGTCGACGGTGCACCAGTCGCCAAGGCGCGGAACAGCGAGCTGCGCAACCTCGCGCATCCCCGCCTCGATGTCGACGGACAACGCCAGCACCGCGCTCGCCTCCGCCAGCACGCTCAGCCCCTCGGTTGCGCGGCGCTGGTCGTGCACGTCGGTGCAGGTGCCGAACCAGCGCGTGATCTTCCCGGTCTCGTCGCGAAGCGGAAGCGCGCGACAGAGGAACCAGCGGTACGCGCCATCATCGCCGCGGCGGAGGCGAGCCTCGGCCTCGAATGGGTCGCCGCTGCGGAAGGAACGCGTCCACTTGTCGTCGACGTCGTGTAGGTCGCCCGGATGCAGTGACTCGCGCCAGTTGCCGCCTGTGGGCGAGGACGCACCACTGTAAGCGAGCCAGCGCCCGTTGAAATACTCGTTGTCTCCCGACGAATTCGCCGACCACACGAGCTGCGGCATCGTCTCAGCGAGCGCGCGGAAGGTGCGCTCGGCATGCACGCGCGAGGTGACATCGGTGAAGTAGACGGCAAGCCCGCGCCGCGACGGATACGCGCGCACCGAGAACCATTTCTCCAGCGGCTCGAAATACTCCTCGAAGCCGGCCACGATCTGGTCGCGCACCGAGCGGCGGTACTCCGTCTCGAACGTCGTCCCGATCATGTCGGGAAATTTCTCCCAGATGCTCGAGCCGATGAGCTCATCGCGCGGGTGGCCGAGCAGTGGCTCGGCGTTCTCGTTGAGATAGATGAACCTCCAGTCCTGATCGAGCGCGAAGAAGGCGTCGCCGATGCTCTCCAGAATCTCCGTCGCTTCCGTGCGGGCGATTTCCGCGAGCGTCGTCTGCTCCCCGATGGCAACGAGTGCTTCATCGCGCTCGGCGGCGAGACGAGTCTGAATTGCCGCGTCGCGGGCCAGGAGGACGTTGACGAGCAGGGCAATGAGAAACGCGACACTCGTTCCGAAGATGACGACGAGCGTGACGTCGTCGGTGTAGCGCGTGATATCGGCGGACCGTGCAGTGAGTCGCGCGCTTTGCTGATCGCGGACGGACGTCTCGATGCGGCGAATGGCGATCATGAGGTTGCGCCCGCGATTCGTCTTCACGATCGCACGCGCGCTCTCGGCCCCCTGGGTGCGGCGCAGATGAATCGTCTGCGCGAGATCTGCCATCTTCTCGTCGGAGAGCAGCGAGAGACTATCGACCTCCAGCTTCATTACGGGATCGGGTCCGATGGCGGCGATGGCGGTGCGAAGCCGAGCGATGGCTGCGGGGAGTGAGTCGACGGCCTGGAGATACGGCGCGAGATAGACCTCGGTATCGGTGAGGAGGAAGCCCCGCTGGCCCGTCTCGGCGTTGGTGAGCAGCGTGAGCAGCTGATCAGCGGCGTCGGTGACCTCGCGGGAGCGACGTCCATCCTGCCGCGCCGATGCGATTTTCGATGTACCCTGATGCGCAACGATGCCGACGAGCAGCACGAGTGCCGGCGGTCCGAAGACGGCGGTGAGGCGTCGCCAGGTGAGGCGCCAATACGAAAAGATCGAGCGGGGAGAAAGGCGCGCAACGGCCGTTCGAGTGTCCGCGGAAGCTGAGCGATTGGGCAGAGTCATGTGGCTTGGGTGAGAACGTGCTGCCGAATAGCGACGGCCGGATTCGCTCAGTAGTCAGCGAATCCGGCCGTCGCGCTCTCTCGCTGCGGACTGCCTGCGAGAGAGTTTAGCACGCCCCGTGCCGTGGCTAGTTGCGCCGCGGCGGCTTGTCGTCGCGCGCGGGCTGCTTCGGCCTCTCCTCCGTCTGCACACGACGACGCTCAGGCGCGGCGCGCTCGTCGGTCTGCCGCCTGGGTGGCGCAACCTGCGCCGGTTGCGGCTTCTCGCCCTGCGCGGGCGACCTCCTCTCGTCGATCACGCGCGGCGGCGGTGGATCCGTTCGTGTGGCGGGCGGCGAGGCCGGCTGCGCAGCAGGAGTCGGACGCGAATTCGGATTCGGCTCCTGGATTGTGTGCGCGGGGCTGCCGTTCAGAGATCCGTTCACGGGCGACGGCCCATCCGTGCGCGACATCGGACGGTCGGGTGTGTTCGGCTGAGCGCTCGGCACCGGACGCACGTTCGTGTTCGGCTCCGTGCGCGGCATCGGACGCACGTTCGTGTTCGGCGGCGTGTTCGGCTGCGCTGCCGGCTGTGCGACCGGCTGCGTCGCCGGCTGTCCCATCGGCCGCGCGACTGGTGCATGCTGCTCGTCGTTCGGCTGCGAGCGAACGTTGATGTTCGGCCGCGTGCTCGGAACGGGCCGAGTGTTGGGCACGGGACGCACGGTCGTGTTCGGTGCTCCATTGTTCGGCCCGACCGTGTGCGCAGGCTCGGCGGTGGACGAGCCGTTCACCGGCGCGGGACCATCCGTGTGCGAGACGCCGCGCGTGATGGTCGAGCGGGGTGCACCGCGCGTCTGCGAGATCGGAAGCGGTGCGACGGGCTTGTCGCCCGTGGTGGTGAGCCGCGACGCGTACGACTGGAATGTCGCGGGGCGCGGAGGCGGCGTGTTCTTCCACACCACCCGGCGCGCTTGCGTCGCCTCTGGGGGACGACGCACATCTGGCGCACCCTGACGACGAATGAGCACACTCTGCTGCGTTGGCGTCACGGGCGCGCCGTCGCCGACGATGCGCGCCGAGCGCGCCTGGTCGACGGGGACGACGATGGCGTTGCGTCCGATGCGACGCGAGCCGGAGAACTGATCCTGCCCGACTGCTGTTGTCGCACCCTGCACCCCGCGATTGCGATACGTGATGTTCGTGACGTTGACGTTCGTGATGTTGATGTTCGTGATGTTCACGTTCGTGACGTTCACGCGGCGAACGTACTGATCGCTCACGTGGTACGCGGGACGATAAAGCTCGTTCGGTCCGAGCGGGAACCACGCGACGCTACCGCGATCGCCGTAGCGGTCGCCCTGAAAGCTCGAGCCACCGACGAAGACGACGAGTGCGGGCGCGTACACCGGGCGGCGGCGAATGATGCCTGGAGCCCAGACCCAACGCTCACGCACGTACGCCCAACGACCATAGTGGAATGGCGCAAAGCCCCAAGGCGCGTCGTCGATCCATGTCCAGCCGTAGGGCTCGACCCATGCCCAGCGGCCGTAGCGATAAGGCGCCCAGCCGGCAACCACGTGCGTCGGCGCCCAGACGTGGCCGTAGTCGGCGTCGTCGCTCCATGAGCCGTTGCGATCGAGATCTTCGTAGCCGGTCATGTCGCGCGAGACGTACTGCGCGGACACCGACTGGTCTTCTGAGCGGTCACGGGCATTGGCCCACGAGTCGTACTCATCGAATGGTGCGGCATCGCGAATGTCGGGGGATGCGCCATCGACGGTGAAGAGCACCGTCTGGTTCGGGCGCACCTGAACCGTGTTGCCGTTCGCGGTGACTTCGGCGTCGCCATTGCGCGCCGTGATGGTGCTCGTGGCGCCATCGGTGCTGACGTCGACGCGATAGGTGCCGTCGCGCATGAGCGTCACGGCGCCGGTGGGCGTATCGATCTCGACGTTGTCATCCGCGTCGAGCGTGCGGAGCCGGATGAGTGCGGAACCCTGCGTCAGGCGGATCTGGAGATGATTGTCATCGAGGTCGAGAATTTCGAAGGCGGTCTGCGGTGCGAGCCGGATCGCGTTCGAGCCGACGTGCAGCTCGGCGCGCGCATCGGCGTCGGTCCAGAGATGATCGCCAGAGGTGAGTGGATAGTTGAGCGTCGCGCTGGTCCAGTCGTCGACGTTGCCCGGACGGAAGGAGACTTCACCCTGCAGGAAGCTCGCGCGTAGCACTCGCGCGGAGGGATCCCGGTACTGGTCCTGGGCGTTCACGGTCGCGAGTCCGCTCACGAGCAGAGCAACCGTACCGATGAGAACACGAGTCCCGCACATACGTCGATCTCCGAAAAGGTGGTGGATCATGACGAGGTGTAGCGCAACAGACATTCCGCATTGGGCCAAGCGGCGCGCGGGGCCGCATCTCGTGCGCTGACAAGCCATTGCGTGTAGTTTGTGGTCGCGACGCCGGAGCTCGGGACGGGCGAATGTCGTGGCTCGGGTACGCAAAAGTGTCCTATATAAAGGACGTTACAATCTTATCCTGGCGGGTGACTGTGGCGTCGAAACGGGGGTTCGTGCTCGCGCTGCTCTTCACGGATGACGGGAGCCGCGTGGTGTTGATGCGGCGAACGAGGCCTGTGTGGCAGGCGGGGCGCGTGAACGCACTCGGCGGGAGCATCATGGAGGGGGAGTCGGCGATGTCTGCGGCGAGACGCGAGGTTCGCGAGGAGTGCGGTGTGGATGTGGCGGAGTGGAGAGAGCTGCTGGTATGGGACGATGCGGAGTATCGGATGCACGTCTTGAGTGCAGTGAGTGCGCGCGCGGCCGAGGCGAGGACTCTCGAGGATCAGGAGATCTTTCTTGCGGATGTGCGCGCGCTGCCGGAGAACGTGATCGACAATCTGCGGTGGCTGGTGCCGCTCGCGCTCGATCGCGACGTGGCGTGTCCGATTTCGGTGCGGAGTGCGCGCGCGGAGGGATCGGGGTTGACGGAGCGCGGCAGGAGGTAGCGTTGACAGATGGCGAATATCCCTGTACAGTATATGCGTACATATTTTCTGTTAGCAGCGTATAAAAGTGTATTAACGTTCGTTTCAAGGGCCTCGGGTGAAGAAAGGTACCTATAGCAGCGTTCGCGAGAACCTCGCTGCAGTGTGGGACAAGATCGAGCGCACGCAGGAGCCCATGGTCATCACCCGTCGCGGGCATGAGGATATGGCTCTCATGCCAGCTGCTGAACTCGAGGGACTTCGGGAGACCGCACATCTGCTTCGCTCGCCCGCCAACGCTCGCCGCCTCCTCGATGCAATCGCGCGCGCGCACGGGAGTGAAACGATGGCAATGGGGCCGGAAGTAGTTGCTGCGCGCTTCGGGTTGGGTGAATAGCTGACGAGTCGCGCACCCCGAAGGGTCGCGTGAGCAACTCTGAGAGCGGAACCGGAGTGGTAAACATGCAGAATCGCGCGTGTCACTTCGATCCGAATTTCATCGAAGATCTCGAATGGTGGGTCGAGAGCAAGCGAGAGATCGCGCTGCGGATCGTCGCGCTGGTGAAGGCAGTACTTCGCGATCCACGCGACGGGATCGGGAAGCCCGAGCGACTAAAAAGCGTGGGCTCGAGTGCGTGGTCCCGCCGCATCACGCAGGAGCATCGGCTCGTCTATTTGGTGTTCGATGACCGCGTGGTGTTCATCATGGCGAGATACCACTACTGAGTCGCTCGCGGCCCGCCGAGGCTACGCCCGCGGCGCCGTCTTCGCCGCGCTCAGCGAGATCGCCAGCCCAATCCCGAACATGTGCACCGCCAGCCCCGTCAGCCACGTGTCGAGCGGCGCGAAATGAGGCTTCGTGTGCATCGCGTCGAGCGGGAGCACCACCCAGTTCATGAAGAAGTAGACCCACGCGCCGTACGCGAGTCCGTACGGCAGCGGCTTGCGAAGCAGTGCGGGCAGAAAGCGCACGGCCGCGATCACGAACATCGTCGCCCAGATGTAGGCCACGAGCCAGTGGAGGCCGAGTCCGAGTATAGCGGTGCCCACGCCGCCGTCGAATGACGGCCTGCCGATGAGCCCACCGGCCACCGACTGCGGGATCTTGATCCACGCGACGCCCTTCACTCCGCTGAACCAGAGCAACGCGTACGACATGTCGGCCAGCCCGGCGAGGAAGCCGCCTACGACGATGGCCTTGAACGGCGTCCAGCTCGCCATGGCGCCGCGGGGGTGCTCGGTCGTGGAATTCATGAGTTACCGTCGCAAAATTGAGGGGCGCCCGTCCGTACGGACACGCTAACAGCGAGGCGGGCTCCCCGGGAATGACCATCTGACTCTCGCGCGCGTCTAATTGGTATGACGAGCTCACGCCGAGCGGCCGTTGCGGCCGCATTGATCATCGCTGCTGTCATCGTGACGGTGGTACAGAAGCAGCTGTGGCGCACCGGTAGCGGCAGCGTCGCCGAGGCCTCGGCCGCCGAGGTCGCGACGGGCTCCGATTCGATCGCGCTGGCGAAGGCGGCGCTCGACAGCTGCTCGAAGATCAACGGCGACAAGATTCCGTGCTACCAGAAGCAGCTCGTGCCGCTGGTTGATCGCGGCGGGCCGAAGCTCGCGATGGGAACGCTCATGCAGATCGCGAACGGCGACCGAGATGTGCGCGGCTTCGGGCACGTGTACGCACACGCGATCGGGATGCACGCCTTCGACGTCGACAAGAATGTCGAGCGCACCTTTTCGAGCTGCACGGATGCGTTTCAATCGGGATGCTATCACGGCGTGATCGAGGCGTACTTCGCTGCTACGGGCAAGGTCGACTCGCAGTCGGTGCGCGATCTGTGCGTGCCCTGGTCGCAGGTGGGCGTCTACGGGTGGCTGCGCTTCCAGTGCGCGCACGGGCTCGGACACGGGCTCACGATGCATTACGAGCACAACCTCGTCAGCTCGCTCAAGGGATGCGATCTGCTCGTCGATGGCTGGGACCGCGAGTCGTGCTACGGCGGCGCGTTCATGGAGAACGTCGTCGACGCGACTGAGCCGCACCATGGAATGCCGGGGATGGACATGCCGGAAGAGGCCCGTCACTGGAAGCAGATCGACAAGAAGGATCTGAACTATCCGTGCACGATTCTGCCGGAGCGGTATCTGCCGACCTGCTATCAGAACCAGGTGTCGATCATCATGTACTTCGATGATCACAAGATGCCGGCGGTCGCGAAGGACTGCATGGGTGTGCCGGAGAAGTACCGCTACATGTGCTTCACGGGCTTTGGCACGGACATCAACTCGTTCGTCGTCGGCGATCATCTGAAAGCGATCGACCTGTGCACGAACGCGCCGGAAACGTACCGCGAGTGGTGCATCATCGGCGTCGTCAAGAACATCATCGACGTCACGGCGAAAACCGCCGATGGGGTCTCGTTCTGTCAGAAGGTGAGCGAGCATCATCTGAAGTCGCGCTGCTACGAGGCGGTGGGAGAGGAGTCCGTGAGCCTCGAGCAGAAGCCGGAGATTCGCGAGACCTTCTGCGCGGTGAGCGAGCCTGGCTACGTCGAGGCGTGCCGCTTCGGCGCTCGGCTCATCACCATTCCGCCGCCGGGGCTCAAGGCGGAGTAATGGTCCGGGGTGCGTGGCGGAGCTGAATCCTTTCTGTGGTTCGGCACTTGCCCCGAGAGTGTGGCCTCCTCTCAATTTCCCCCCATGTCGGACGAGCAGAAACCACATACCCTCACGGGCACCTTTCGGCTCCACGAGAAGGTCCGCTCGCGCTTCCTCGAGAGTGAGCACGACGTCATCGTCTATCTGCCCCCGGGCTACGACGAGGATGTCGATCGCCGCTATCCCGTGCTCTACATGCAGGACGGCCAGAACCTCTTCGATGAAGCGACGGCGTTCAGCGGCGAGTGGCGGCTGGACGAGGCGGCCGAGGGGATGATTGCGGGGGGGCTCGTGACACCGTTGATCATCGTGGGTGTGTACAACGCGGGCGCGTACCGCATCGACGAGTACACCCCCACGCGCGACTCGGCGAAGCGCGCCGGCGGGAACGCGGACAAGTATGGGCGCATGCTCGTCGAGGAGTTCAAGCCGTTCATCGACTCGGAGTATCGCACGCTCACCGACGCCGCCAACACGGGGATCGGCGGCTCATCGCTCGGCGGACTCGTCTCGCTGTACCTGGCGCTCAAGTACTCGGGGACCTTCTGGAACGTCGCGGTGCTCTCCCCCAGCGTGTGGTGGGACAACCGCTTCATCGTGCGCCGAGTGCGCGCGCTTGGCGCGGCACCGCCGCTTCGGGTGTGGCTCTCGACGGGGACGGCGGAGGGCGATGGCGTGGTCGCGGGGGCGCGCCGAGTGCGCGATGCGCTGGTGGCGAAGGGATGGACGGTTGGCGATTCGCTGCATTATCAGGAAATCGAGGGCGCCGGGCATACCGAGAGTGCGTGGGCGGATGTCGCGCCGGCGATGCTGCACTTCCTCTTTCCGGCAATCCATTGATGCACCGCGAAATGCGCCGTTGGTCCAGTCCATCGCTTGGCAAAGAGATGGACATGCTGATCTTCGGGCACGCGGGGGCCCGCGTGCTCGTCTTCCCGACTTCGATGGGGCGCTTCTTCGAGTGGGAAGATCGCGGCATGATGGGCGCTCTTGGCGAACATCTCGAAAATGGGTGGCTGCAGCTGTACTGCGTCGACAGTATTGATGCGCAGAGCTGGTATGCGACGCACACGCATCCGGCGGAACGCGCGCGCAGACACGAGGCGTACGAACGCTATCTGCTGCACGAGGTGCTGCCGCTATCGACACACATGAACTCGAACCCGTTTCTGATCACGGCGGGGGCGAGCTTCGGAGCGTACCACGCGATGAGCTTCGGGCTGCGTCATCCGGGACTGGTGGGGCGTGTACTCGGAATGAGCGGGTTGTACGACATCAAGGAACAGACTGGCGGCTACTCGGATGATTCCGTCTACTTCAACAATCCGGCGGACTTCATTACCAACGAGCACGACGAGGGGCGCCTGGCGGCGATCCGGCGGATGAACATCATCTTCGCGATCGGACGGGACGACCCGATGCACTGGACTAACGAGAGCTTCTCGCGCTCTCTTTGGTCGAAGGGAATCCCGCACGCTTTTCGCGTGTGGGATGGCTGGGCACACGATTGGCCGTGGTGGGAGCGAATGGTTCGCATGTACATCGGCGGAAGCGACTGACCGGGAGCAAGACGATGGCGGCAGGCAAGGAGAAGCGGATCGGGCTGATCGTGGGGCGTGAGTGGAGCTTTCCGCCTGCGTTCATCAAGGAAGTGACTGGGCGCAACGAGGGAGTCACCGCGGAGCTCGTGCAGCTTGGCGGCACGAAGATGGACGACCTCACGGACTACGCCGTGCTGATCGACCGCATCTCGCACGAGGTGCCGTACTACCGGTCGTACCTCAAGTACGCGGCGCTGCAGGGTGTGAACGTGATCAACAACCCGTTCATGTGGACGGCGGACGACAAGTTCTTCGAGGCGGGACTGGCGACGAAGCTTGGCGTGGCGAGCCCGAAGACGGTGGTGCTGCCGAACAAGGAGTACCTCCCGGGCATCCATCATCAGGAGAGCTTGCGCAATCTGGTGTATCCTCTGGATTGGGAGGGAATTCTCTCCTACATAGGACTCCCATGCGTGCTCAAGGATGCGCACGGCGGCGGCTGGCGCGACGTCTACATCTGCCGCACGCTCGGCGAGCTGTTCGAGGCGTACGATGGCTCGGGGCAGTTGACGATGGTGCTGCAGGAGTTCATCGAGTGGGATCAGTACATCCGGTGTCTCTGCATTGGGCAGAGCGAGGTGTTGCCGATGAAGTACGATCCGCGCGAGCGTCGATATCACGTGGAGCACCAGCATCTCGCGCCGGAGCTCGGGGCTCGCGTGGTGAAGGACTCGCTCACGCTCGTCCGGGCGCTCGGCTACGACATGAACACGGTGGAGTGGGCGGTGCGTGATGGAATTCCGTACGCGATCGACTTCATGAATCCCGCACCGGACATGGACATCAACTCGCTGACGCCGCACTACTTCGACTGGACGGTGACGCACATGGCGGATCTCGCGATCCGCCTCGCGAAGCAGACGCCTCGGAAGATGAACATTGCGCGCGGGGAATTTCTGCTCGGGCGGCGCGAAGGGTGACGCCTGCGGCGACGCAGGATCGTGCGATCGCGGAGTATCACGATCTGCTCGCGGGCGGTCTCGCTGTAGATTCGCAGGGGTGGCTCGAAGAAAACATCGAGCGTCGTGGGCTGACGTTCGGCGGGCGCCCCGTGTGTACGGTGGTGCGGCCGCGGTGGATGACGCCGGCGGAGTATGCGATGTGCCGGGATCGCGCGGCGATCGTACTGCGCGCGTTCTCGACGGCGCATCGCGCGGCGCTCGCGGATGACGGCGTGCGCGCCCAGTTGCGGCTGACGGATTGGGAGGCGCAGCTCGTCGGCATCGACTCAGGCTTCGCGGCGGCGAGTCCGACGTCGCGGCTCGATGCATTCTTCGTCGATGGGGGGAAGGGGCTCCGCTTCACCGAGTACAACGCGGAGACACCGGCGGGTGCAGCGTACAACGATGCGCTCACCGAAGTGTTCGAGGCGATGCCGGTGATGCGCGAGTTTCAGCGCACGCATCATCTGCGTCCGCTCCCCGCGCGGTCGGGGGTGCTGCGCGCCCTGCTCGGCGCGTATGGGGAATGGTCCGGCGCGCGCGGGAAACCGACGATCGCCATCCTCGACTGGAAGGAGGTGCCGACGTACTCCGAGTTCCTGCTGTTCGAGCGCTACTTCGCGAGTCAGGGGCTCGAGTGCAAGATCGTCGACCCACGCGAGGTCGAATATCGCGACGGCGTGCTGCGCGATGGCGACTTCGAGATCTCGCTCATCTACAAGCGCGTGCTGCTGCACGAGCTGGTAGAGCGCTGCGGGATCGACGGGCCCGTGGTGCGCGCGGTGCGTGATCGCGCAGTGTGCATGGTGAATCCGTTCTCGTGCAAGCTGATGCACAAGAAGGCGAGTCTCGCGGTGCTGAGCGACGAGCGGAACGCGCGGCTGTTCAGCGCGGAGGAGGCCGAGGCGATCGAGGCGCACATCCCGTGGACTCGGGTTGTGGAAGAGCGGCAGACGATGTTCGGCGGGAAGAAAGTCGACCTGCAAGAGTTCATTCGCGAGAATCGCGAGCGGCTGGTGTTGAAGCCGAACGACGAATATGGGGGGAAGGGGATCGTGCTCGGCTGGGAGGCGACGGACGCCGAGTGGGAGGCGGGGCTCGCGGCGGCGAAGGAGGTGCCCTATATCGTTCAGGACCGCATCACGTTGCCGACGGAGGCGTATCCGTCGGTGGTGGATGGGGAGCTGAAGATCTTCGACCGCATGCTCGATACGGCGCCGTTCGTAGTCGATGGCGCCTACACCGAGGGGTGCATGACGCGGCTCGGGACAGCGGCGCTGCTCAATGTTACGGCGGGTGGCGGGTCGAACGTTCCGACATATGTGATCGAGCCGCGATGAGCATAAGTCCTTTACTGGTGTTCGTATGAAAGCACCGTCGCTCACGATCGGAATCGAGGAAGAATATCAGATCATCGATCCGGAGACGCGCGAGCTGAAGTCGTACATCCAGGAGATACTGGATGGCGATCGGATCATCCTCGAGCAGGTGAAGCCGGAGCTGCACCAGTCGATCGTCGAGGTGGGGACGAACGTGTGCAACACGCCTGCGCAGGCGCGTGCGGAGCTGGTGAAGCTGCGTCACTCGGTGATCACGCACGTGGCGAAGAGTGGGCTGCGTGTGGCGGCGGCGGGGACGCATCCGTTTTCGAGTTGGGTGACGCAGGAGATCACGCCGCTGGAGCGCTACATCGGCGTGAAGGCCGATATGGCGGAGCTTGCGCAGTCGCTGCTGATCTTCGGGACGCACGTGCACATCGGGATCGAGGATCCGGAGTTTCGCATCGACGCGATGAATGCAGCGCGCTACTTCATGCCGCACGTGCTCTGTCTCGCTACGAGCTCGCCCTTCTGGATGGGGCGCAACACGGGGCTCAAGTCGTACCGGAGCATCGTCTTCCGGAATTTTCCGCGCAACGGTGTACCGCGCGTCTTCCGCGACTGGTCGGACTTCACAAATCTGCTCGACACGCTCGTACAAACGCGGTGCATTCCGGACGGCTCGAAGATCTGGTGGGACGTGCGGCCGCACCATCTCTATCCGACGCTCGAGTTCCGCATCTGCGACGTGTGCACGCGCGTGGACGAGGCGATCTGCATCGCGGCGATCTTCCAGGCGATCATTGCGAAGCTGTGGAAGCTGCGACGCGACAACATCACCTTCCGTGTCTACAACGCCGAGCTGATCGAAGAAAACAAGTGGCGCGCGGTGCGATGGGGGCTCGACGGCAAGCTCGTCGATCTCGGCCGCGAGGAGGAGTATCCCGCGCGCGAGCTCGTGCGGGAGCTGATCGCGTGGTTCATCGATGACGTGCTCGACGAGCTCGGGAGCCGCACGGAGGTCGAGTACGCGTTCCGCATTCTCGACGAAGGAACCTCGGCGGACCGGCAGCTCGCGGTGTTCCAGAAGACGGGCGACCTGAAGGCGGTCGTCGATTCACTCGTCGCGGAGACGGCCGAGGGGGTGGGACTGGACTCGACGTCGCTGTTCTAGCTCGCACGCGGTAACTTTTTGGGATGGACAGCAAGGGCATCGAGAGACGGTATTTCTCGAAGACGATCGACTCGCCGGTTGGACCGCTGATACTCGTGGCATCCGAGCGCGGGCTCGCGGCGGTGCAGTGGCCGAAGGCGAATCCGCGATGCGCGCCGCTCGACAATGTGGTGGAGGCCGCCGGGAATACGGTTCTCGAGAAGGCCGCGCGGCAGCTCACCGAATATTTTGCCGGCGA
>JBBRYY010000090.1:0-12549 GCA_038237245.1 Gemmatimonadales bacterium
AGGTCCCGCGCGTGAAGCGCACGTACACTCTCGATCTGGGCTCGAAGCGGTTCCCGCGCCGCCGCCGGCAGCATGGTTACGCGATCCTTGCCACCCTTACCTCGGCGCAATCGGATCTCGCCCTGCTCAAAATCAATGTCCTTCACTCTCAACGTCAAGCATTCCATCAATCGCAGCCCGGAGCCGTAGAGCAACAGAGCGACCAGCCGCATCGGGCCACGCAAGTGCGTCAGCAGCTTGCTGATCTCGCTCCTGCTGAGGACCGCGGGGATGCGGGTCGGCGTGAACGATCGAAGCGCGTGGCGAATGTCTCCGATCCGTACGCCTAGCACTTCGCGATACAACAGCATCAGCGCGCAGAGCGCCTGCATCTGTGTCGAGCGCGAGACGTGCTGCTCGGCTGCCAAGTGCGTCAGAAACGCGATGATCTCCGGCTCGCCGAGCTCGGCCGGGTGCCGTGTGCCGTGATATCTGATGTAGCGGATGATCCAGCCGGTATATGCTTGCTCGGTACGCGGGCTTAACTGGCGGGCGCGCATGTGGCCGCGCACTCGCGGCAGTAACCGTTGCTGCTTCGCGATCGCTCGCGATGGGGTCGGAGAGTTGCTGTCCACCGCTCAAACGTGATCGCGTTCCCCGATTTCACCGTCAGCGAATCATCGCGGTTACGCTCCCCCCTTCCCCCAGCCTCCACCGCCCGGCGTCTCGATCGTCAACACATCACCCGCCGCCATCTGCACCCGGCACTTGGGCGCAAGCTCGCGCCCATTCAACAGATTCCTCCCCATCGCACCACTCGCTCCGCCCGCCGCTCCCGCCGGCGCGCGCCGCCGCCGCTCCGTCAGCAGCGTCACGGTACACGGCTCCAGAGCGCGATACCTCCGCACCACACCGTCCCCGCCCGCGTGCACCCCCGCGCCACCACTCCCGCGCCGCACCGAATACTCCTCGATGCGGATCGGATACGCCCACTCGAGCGATTCGATCGGCGTATTGCGCGTGTTGCTCATCCCCACATGCACCGCGCTCGGCCCGGGCCCGCGCGACGACGCGCCCTGCCCGCCGCCGAGCGTCTCGTAGAAGGTCCAGCCGCTTCCGCCGAAGGTGACGTTGTTCATCGTTCCCTGCCCTTGCGCGCACACATCGAGTCCCGCGTTCGCGAGCGCGAGGAAGATCGTGTCGGTGATGCGCTGCGACATTTCGACGTTCCCCGCCGCCACCGCCGCCGGCCACTGCGCATGCACCGCACTCCCCGGCTCGGCGACGATATCGATCGCGCGCGCGATGCCATCGTTGGTCGGCACGTCGTCGGGGAGGAGCGTGCGCAGCACGAACACCGCCGCCGCACGCGTCACGGCGAGCGGACAGTTCACATTCCCGCGCACCTGCGGCGACGTCCCCGCGAAGTTGAGCACGAGGCGGTCGCCGCGCGTCTGCAGCTCGACCTGCACGGTCACGGGATCGTCGGTAAGTCCGTCGCCCTCGAGATAGTCGGTCGCGCGTCCGACGCGCGGACCGAGCGCGCGGATGGCGGCATGCGCGCGTCGCGCGGTATAATCGATGAGCGCGCGGCCGGATGTCGCGACACGCTCCCGTCCCTCGCGCGCGATGAGCGAGCGCAAACCGAACGCACCCGCCGCGCACGCCGCGAGCTGCGCGCGGAGATCGCCTCTTCGCTCGCCCGGCGTGCGCACGTTCGCAAGAATCAACGCGAGGATGTCCTCGCGGATCTCGCCGTCGTGCGCGAGCAGCGTTGGCGGCAGGATCAATCCCTCCTGCACGAGCTCGGACGCGCCCTGTGGCATGCTCCCGGGGCTCATCCCGCCAACATCCGCGTGATGCGCCCGCACGGCAGCGTAGCCCACGAGCGTGCCCTCGAACTCCACTGCCTCGACGAGTGTGAGGTCCGGCAGATGCGAGCCCCCCGCATATGGATCGTTGAGGATGAACACATCGCCCGGCTGCGGCTCCCGCTCGCGCACCGCGCGCACGGCTTCGGGCATCGCGCCGAGGTGCACGGGGATGTGCGCGGCCTGCGCCACCATCCGGCCGCCGGCATCGAAGAGTGCCGCCGACGCGTCTCGCCGCTCGCGAATGTTCGGCGACAGCGCACCGCGCACCAGCACACTCCCCATCTCCTCGGCGATCGCCGACCACGCATGCCCCATCACCTCGAGCTCGAGCATTTCGTCGAACTCACCGCCGCGCATGGGAGTCATCACACGTCGCGCTCCACCACATAACCCCCGATCGGCAGCGCCCGCGCCGTCCATCCGTCGGCGACGAAGAGCGTCGCATCGGGAAGCGCGATGACATCGGGACCGCGACGGATATCCTGCACGAAGTGCGGTGCGGCAAGCACCGGCTCACGCGCGACGCCGGAGATCGCGATCCGCGCGCCGATCACCTCGATCTCCTGCTCGAGACGAAAGCCCATCCGCTTCTCGTGCTCCGCATCGAAGCGCTTGATGAGCGCCGCGCCGTCCTCGCCCGGTGCGAACGGAATCTCGAGCTCGTGTCCCTGCCCCACATAGCGCACGCGCAGCCATCGCTGCGTCGCGCCGGCCTTCCCTCCGCCGCCGGCGCGCGCGGAGAGAATCGCGTCGATCTCGCGCGTGTCCGCTGCACCGATGGTGTGCGCACGGCGCATCACGCTCGACATCGCATCGCGGCGCTCCGGCGCGATCGCGAGTCCCAGCGCGCTCAGCACCCCCGCGAACGGCGGCACGAGCACGGTGCGCACGCCAAGATGATCGGCGAGCGCGCAGGCGTGCAGCGGCCCGCCGCCGCCGAAGGCGACGAGCGCGCACCGTCGCGGATCGATCCCGCGCTCCACGCTCACCCGCCGCAGTGCGCGCGCCATCGCCGCATCCGCCGCCTGCACCATTGCGCGCGCGGTACGTTCGGGCGAAACGCCGAGTGTGACAGCAAGACGTCCGATCGCCACATGCGCTGCGGCCGCATCGAGCGGCACGACGCCGATCGTGCGCGCGGTGAGCGTCCCGAGCACGATCTGCGCGTCGGTGACGGTCGCCTCCGTGCCGCCGCGCGCGAACGCCGCGGGTCCCGGCGTCGCGCCCGCACTCCGCGGCCCGACGCGCAGCGCGCCGCCGTCATCCACCCACCCGATGCTTCCGCCGCCAGCGGACACCGTCTCCACGAGCACGCGCGGCAGCGCGATCGGCACGCCGGCGATCTCACCGCCGCTCTCCGTGAGCGGCTCGCCATCGAGCACGACCCCCGCATCCGCGCTCGTGCCGCCGATGTCGATCGTCAGCGCATTCGGGAAGCCCGCGAGCCGCGCGACGTACGCCGCGCCCGCGACCCCGCCCGCTGGCCCCGATAGCGCGAGCGCCGCCGCGCTCTTCGCCGCACGCTCCGCTCCTCGCATCCCTCCCGACGATGTCATCACCGAGAGCGCGGGATAGCCCTCAACCCGCAGCCGCTCCCCCAACCTCGTCAGATATCGCGACACACCCGGGCGCAGATACGACTCCGCCACCGTCGTCGCCGTACGCTCGTACTCGCGAATGTCCGGCAGCACGTCCACCGAGCAGACGATGTCCGCATCGATGCCAGCGTCGCACAACGCGGCCGCGAGCGCGCGCTCGTGCGTGTCGTCGCGGTACGAGTGCAACAGCGAGATCGCCACGACATCCGGCGCCGCCGCCTGCACCGCCGTCACCGCACTCGCAATCGCCGCGGCACTCAGCGGCCTCTCGATCGCGCTCGGCGTGATCCGCTCATCAATGGCCACCGTCCACGACGGGCGCACGAGCGGCTCCGGATGGTGTCGCGTGAGATCGTAAAGCGACGCGCGCTCCTGTCGCCGCAGCTCGAGCAGATCCGTCGCACCGGCGGTTGCGCATAAAACGACGCGCGAACCGGTACGCTCGAGCAGCATGTTCGTCGCCACCGTCGTCCCATGCACGAGGCGCGCGATGCTTCCCGGTTCCGCACCCAGCGCGCGCAGCGCGTCGAGCACTCCCTCGCTCTGGTCGGCCGCCGTCGTCAGCCGCTTCCGCGACTCCACACTCCCATCCTCGGCCACCGCGACGAGATCGGTGAACGTTCCACCGACATCGACCCCGACGGAGAGCGTCGTCACGCCGCGCGAGGGCGGAGCCGCACCCACACCAGCCCCAGCACGGTCGAGACGAAGGCGAGCATTCCCAGCCAGTCACCGATGCGCACGTAGAGTGTCCGCACGTCGGTCGTCTGCGCGTTGTACACGCGCGAGGCCTGCACCTCGAGCTGCGTCTCGCCGGAGATACGGCCGAGCGGGTCTATGTAACCGGAGATCCCGGTGTTGGCCGCGCGTACGATGCCGACACGGTTCTCGATCGCGCGCAATGCCATGTGCGCCTCGTGCTGGTATGGCGCGAGCGATTTCCCGAACCACGCGTCGTTGGTGATGTTCACGATGAGATCCGCTCCATTGCGCCGAAATTCGCGCGACCGCTGCGGGAAGATCGACTCGTAGCAGATCAGCACCCCCACCTTGCCGAATCCGACGTCGAACGGCTTCGTATTTTGTCCGCGGCCGTAGCCACCAAAATACTTGAGCTGCTTGAACCAGCGCGGATTCACGAACGGTACGCGCTCGACGATCGGCACGAGATACGTTTTGCGATACGGCGGCTGCGCGTTGAGTACGCCGGCGGAGTCGACGAGCATCGCGGCGTTATAGTAGTCGTATTCGTCGATGCCGTGCCAGACGACATCCAGCGTGCCGAAGATAATCGGCGTGCGCGACGTCGCCGCCATCCGGCGAAGCGCGCTGCTCCATTCGGGATGCTGCGCGATGAACCCCGGCAGCGCGGCCTCGGGCCAGAGGATGAGCTTCGCATCGTGCGCCGCGATGCGCTTCATCGTGATGTCGTCGAGGATGACCTGGATGCGCTCCTGATTCTCGGCCTGCCACTTCTCTTCCTGCGGAATGTTCGGCTGCACGATTGCCACGGGCGCGAGCGCGCGCAGCACGGTGGTCTGCATGCGCCACGCGCCGTACGCGCCGAGTGCCGCGACGATGGCGACGGCGGCAACGAGGCGCTTCGCAATCGCGTCACGCTGGCCGCGCAAAAGCCACGCGTCGGCGATCAGCCCGTTCACCGCGGCGATCGCGAAGCTCAGCCCCCTCACCCCCGAGAGATCCGCGGCCTGCGCGAGCACCGGTGTGCGCGCGAGCGAGAGCCCGAGCGGCAGCCATGGAAAGGAGAGGTCCGACATGTAGTTGAGCGCGACCTCGGAGGCGACCCACACCACCGGCAGCAGCAGCGCGAGCGGAAGACGCGTGCGTCGTCGCAGCAAAAAGAGCGAGAGCCCAGCAAGCCCGACGATCGGCGCGAGCACGAAGAGCGCAGCGATGTAGCCGAGGATCGCGAGCTTCGTGAAGATCGAGAGCGCGATCGCGATCCAGTAGAGGTTGCACGCGTAGCCGAGCATCCCGAACCAGAAGCCGATGCGCGCAGCCTCGCGCTTCGTCCCCGCCTGATCGGCGCGCCGCGTGACCGCGACGGCGAATGGGACGAGGCAGAAGAATGCGGGTACGAGTAGCGGGTAGGGCGGGAACGCGATGGCGAAGAGGAGCGTCGAGCCCAGGATCGCCCCGTACTCACCCGTTCGCGGAAAAAGCCCCCGGCGAGTCATCACAGGCGGATTTCTTTCTCCTCGTCCGCGGACTTGTAAATCGCCTCCGCAATGCGATGGACGACGACCTGGTCGGTGGGCGGCTCGTAGCTCGTCTCCTCTCGGAGCACCGCGAGAAAGTGCGCGAGCTCTGCGCGGTACGACTGCGTCACCGCGCTATCGCGCACCGCCGCGCCGCGCGGAGTCACGTCCGCCGGCGTTGCGTTGAGCGCCTTCACGACCTTGAAGGGGCTCAGCTGCGCGCTCCCGCGAGTGGATAGCACGTCGAACCACCAGCGGTCCTCCTGCGATGTGACCGACCAGTTCACATCGATCACGATCGTCTTTCCCTGCTCGCACTCGACGAACGCGAGCATCGCGTCTTCCACCGCGCTCGCGCCGCGCCCGCGGTCCATGTGCGCGCTGACGCGCACGGGCTCCGGGAAGTCCGCGAGCCAGAGCGCGAGATCGAGCATCGCGAGCCCCTGCTCCATGAACACCCCGCCCCCGGACTCCGCGCGGCGCAACCTCCACCCCTCGGCCGGGCGCTTCGTCTGGTACGAGCCCGTGCGCACGCCGCTGAACTTTCCGAGCTCACCGCCGCGCAGGAAGGCCGCTACCGCCTGCACGTCGGTGCGAAAGCGAAGGTTGTTCGCGGCGGCGACCTTCTTGTCGCTCCGCACGGACGCGGCGAGGATGCGCTCGACGCCGCGTACCGTGAGCGCCAGCGGGCGCTCGCACAGCACATGCACGCCCGCGGCGAGCGCGCTCAGCACGTGCGGCTCGTGCAGGTGGCTCGGCGTCGCGATCACGACGGCGTCGAGCTCGTCGAACTCGAGCATCTCGTCGATGTCCGTGAACACATCGGGAACGTCGAGTCGTTCCGCGAGCGCGCGCGCCTTGGGGCCATCGTTGTCGCACAGCGCCACCAGCTGCGCACCGCGCAGCCGCGCGAGCGTGGGCAGCAGCGCGACCTGCGTGATCGCTCCGACGCCGATGACTCCGATACGCAGGGCAGGCTTCATGACGTGGTCACCTTGGGTCGAGTCGGACGGCTGAAGTGGAACATCGCTCCGGCTCGTACGGTGCCGAAGCGGAGGGTGCCGAGCACCGTGTAGCGCGCCTCGACGCCGACGCTCACGCGATGCGTCGGGAGAATCGCGACGCCTGCGATCGCGCTGAGCCCCGCGCCGATGTTGTCGAGCGCGCTCTCGACGAACGTATTCTGTATCAGCTTCGATTCCGCATTTACGATATGGAGCCCGAGCCCGCCGCCAACGTACGGCTGCACCGCCGCGTGCGCGCCGGTGGGAGTGTAGCGGAGGTCCGCCTCGATCGAGATCGTCGCGACCTTCACGCGGGCGAACTTGATCGAGTCCCCGGGATTCGAGAGCGACTGCTCGAGCTGCGTGATGAAGCGCGCGACGGTCTTGTCGTCGAAGCGTGAGTTCCAATAGCTCCCGGAGAAGCCGACGCGCAAATGCGGCGCGATCTCGCCGTAGTCCGCCTGGATTCCGTACGACTGCGTGCTCACAATCGTGCTCGGTGACGCCGGACCGGCGACGATCCCGATCCCTTCGAGACGCAGCTTGTCGAGATCGAGGCGCTGGAAGATGTTCTGCGCGCGCGCGGGGGCGGCGGCGAGCATCACCAGTGCTGCGGCGCCGAGCGCGGGGCGATGCACGCTACCTCGAGACGGACGCAACTGTCGTCCCCGGATAATACGTGCGCAGGATCGTCCGATAGTCGATGCCTGCGCGCGCACGTCCGATGGCGCCCCACTGACACATCCCGATGCCATGCCCATTCCCGTGCCCCTGGATCGACAGCGACGAAAGCTCACCGCCCGGAGTCTGACGGCTCTCCGTCGAAAAGTAGGTGCTGTTGAGGATCTCGCCACCCGGCGAGCGGAGGACGAAGCGAATGTCGTTCGCGCGCAGGGAGAAATGTCCTCGCGAGGTGCCGATGCCGAGAAGGCGCACGCGTCCCGAGGGCGTGCGGCTTTCGACCTCCACCGAGCGCACTGTGCCGATCCCTTCCGACGACACTGAGGCGTAGTTGCGCAGATATTTCTCGAGCGTGGCACGCAGCGACGCCTGATCGTAGCTGCGCGTCCAGCGGAAGAGCGGCGAGGGATCGCAGTAGTAGCGATCCGCGGTGCCGGGAATCCGATCGCTCACGGCGACGAGATACGGCTCATCGCCCTCCTTCCACACCTCGCTCGCGGCGGACGTCGTACCTCCGCACGTCGAGTGGTACGGCGCGTTGATGATGCGGCCGTTGTACGTCAGCACGATGCGCGTGGTTCCGAGCACGGCGCGGTCCGACAGCGGCCCTTCGGCGTCCGCGCCGCCGTACACTTGATCGAGCACCGTCGCGAGCATGTCGTACGGGCGTTCGCGCTCGCTCACGAGATGCGTGTACGCGTAGCTGCGCGCGGCGACCGCCTGCGCCTCGACAGCCGCGCGCTCGTCTTCGGTGCGATGCTGTCCGATCTCGAGCGGGACGACGCCGCGGAGATAGTCCTCCATGTAGAGCCGGTTGATCACCGAGAGCCCGCCGGGCGCGGGGATCACGGCGATTTCGCCTCGATACTTCTTCCCGTTGACGAGGATATACGACCCGCGCGCGATCGAGCGCGCGATGAAGGGCGCGGGGCGCACACCGGTCGGACCACCGTCGAGCCGCGAGGCGCGAAGGCCGCCGCGCTCCGGCTCGATGATCCACTGCTCGCCGCCATCGCCGTGGAGCAGCGTGCTCTCGCCATTCGTGTCGTAGAGCTTCCACTCGCCGGTGGCCGAGAGTGTGACGCGCGGTACGCCGGCAGCAAGCGCAATCCGCACGACCTGCGAGTTGTCGAGCAGCCCCGGCTCCTGCGGTGCATTCACATCCTCGATTTTCTCCTGCGGCGGCGACTCGGGCACCACCTTTGGCGGGATGGTGTCGCGGACGACACGCGGCGGCTCGACGGTGCGCTCGGGTGTCTTGCCGCCGCATCCGATCATGAACACGACAGTCGCCACGGCTCCCACCGTCGCGCCGATCTTCGCGAGGGAGAGTCTACGCGCGCGCAACGCGCATCGCTTCATCGAGACGCTCGAGCGCCAGATCGACTTCCGCGTCGCCGTGCGCCGCGGACATGAACGCGGCCTCGAACGGCGACGGCGCGAGATACACTCCACGCTCGAGCGCCGCGTGGAAGAAGCGGCGGAACAATCCGATGTCGCTCCCCTTCGCGCTCGTGAAGTTGCGCACGGGCTCGCGCTGGAAGAAGAAGCCGAACATCGAGCCCGCGTGCGAGGCGGTGAATGGCACGTCGTGCCGCGCGGCGCTCGCGATCAGCCCCGCAACGAGCCGCGCGGTGCGCACCTCGATGCGCGCGTGGAGTTCCGGGGTGAGCGCCTTCAGCGTCGCGAGCCCCGCGGCCATCGCGAGCGGGTTGCCGGAGAGCGTCCCCGCCTGATAGACGGATCCCTGCGGCGCCATCATCTCCATGAGATCGCGACGTCCGCCGTATGCGGCAACGGGGAGCCCGCCGCCGATCACCTTGCCGAGCGTCGTGATGTCCGCCGTGACGCCGAAGCGCTCGCGCGCGCCGCCCGGCGCGACGCGGAAGCCGGTCATCACCTCGTCGAAGATGAGCAGCGCGCCCGTATTTGTCGCGATCGTGCGCAGCGATTCGAGGAAGCCGGGATCGGGCGGAATGAATCCGGAGTTCCCGACCACCGGCTCGACGATGATCGCGGCGAGCGGCTGCTCGTGCGCGATCTTCATCGCGGCGTCGGCATCGTTGAAGGGCGCGACGCGGGTGAGCGATGCCACCGCATCCGGAACGCCGGGTGAGTTCGGAAGCCCGAGCGTCGCGACCCCCGATCCAGCGCGCACGAGAAACGAGTCCGCGTGTCCGTGATAGCAGCCGTCGAATTTGAGGAACGCGTCGCGCCCTGTCGCCGCACGCGCCAGCCGCAGCGCGCTCATCGTCGCCTCGGTGCCGCTCGAGACGAACCTGATCATCTCGACGTGCGGCAGCCGCTGCGTGATCAGCTCCGCGAGCTCGACCTCGAGCTCGGTCGTGATGCCGAAGCTCGTTCCCCTGCGCATCGTCTCATCGAGCGCGTCGAGCACGGTCGGTGCGGCGTGGCCGAGCACGAGTGGTCCCCACGAGAGGACGAAGTCGAGATACTCGTGGTCGTCAACGTCCCAGATGCGCGCGCCCTCGCCGCGCTTGACGACGAACGGCTCGCCACCGACGCCGCCGAACGCGCGCACCGGCGAGCTCACGCCGCCCGGCATCACGGCACGTGCGCGCGCAATAAATTCGTCCGAGCGGACTCTCACCGACCGTAGCTGGCGGTCGAGGCGGCGGCCATCACGGGGAGCGATCGCCCCGCGCGCACGGCCGGCGCGACGGCGGCAGGCGAAGAGTGCACGCTGACGATGTGCGCGACGAAGTCGTAGTCGTCGACGACGTCCTCGATGACGCAGTCGACGATCGCGCCCGGCGGCGCGATCCCGTGAAAGCGCGTGATGCCATCGATGTCATCGGCCTGCCACACCGTGCGACCGACAGGCTCCCCCGAGATTTCATCGATGCGGTCGATGATCCCGCGCACGGAACGATGCAGATGCCGCTCGTACCGCTCGGCCGTGATCGCGCGCTGCAGCTCCGTGAGGCGCTCGAGACGGTCGCGCTTCACCGGCATCGGAACGTCGTCGTCGAGGAGCGCGCCGCTCGTGCCTTCCTGCGGCGAATAGGTGAAGGCGCCGACGCGCTCGAAGCGCACCTCCTCGAGGAGGTCGCACAGCTGCTCGAAGTCGCTCTCGGTCTCGCCGGGGAAGCCGACGATGCACGTCGTGCGGATCGCGACGTCCGGGACGGTGTCGCGGAGCCGCGCGACGCGCTCGCGGATCGTGTGTGCGCGCTCGGGGCGCCGCATGCGCGCGAGCACGGCGTCGGAGCCGTGCTGGATCGGCATGTCGAGATACGGGAGCAGGCGCGGCTCGCGCGACATCACGTCGAGCAGCTTCGGCGTGATCCCCGTCGGATACAGATAGAGCAGCCGCAGCCAGGGTATCGATGTGTTGTCGAGCAGCGCGCGGAGAAGCTCGGGGAGCGCGGTGCCATCGCGACGATCGCGGCCGTAGTGCGCGAGATCCTGCGCGACGAGGTTGATCTCGCGCGCACCCTGCAGCTCGAGCAGCTGCGCCTCGCGGATCACGTCATCGAGCGCGAACGAGCGGTGCTTGCCGCGCATAAGCGGGATTGCGCAGAATGCGCAGCCGTGGTCGCACCCCTCGCTCACCTTGAGATAGCGCACGTGCGGTAGATCGCCGGTGTAGAGTCGCACGCCGGGGTGCGCGGCGAGCGGCGATTCCGGATCGAGCACGCCGCGCGCGAGGAGCTCGGGAACGAGGCGGTCCATCTCGGACGAGCCGAGGAAGAGGTCGACCTCGGGGAGCTCACTCGCGAGCTCGGACTTGTGCCGCTCCACCATGCAACCCACGGCTACCACCGTCTGGCACGAGCCGTCGGTCTTGCGTCGCCCCGCGTCGAGGATCGCGTCGATCGATTCCTGCTTCGCCGCGTCGATGAAGCCGCACGTGTTGATGATGATCACGTCGGCGTCGTCGAGCTCGGGGGTGAACTCGCCGCCGTGATCCGCGAGGAGCGCGAGGTAGCGCTCGCTGTCGACCGTGTTCTTGTCGCAGCCGAGCGTGATGAAGCCGACTTTCACTCTGGCAGCTGCGTGGACGGGGGCATTCGGGAAAGTTACCCGTCCGGCTAGAACAATCCCACCTTTCCCTTCACCGACGCGATGAGCTTCGCGGGGTCGTAGCCCACGCCCTGCTTGTAGACCGTCTCGACCTTGCGAATGTCGGTGATGTTCGCCGCCGGATTTCCGCCGATGACAACGAGGTCCGCCTGCTTTCCGACGGCGATAGAGCCGATCTGGGAGGCCCTGCCGAGGTAGGTTGCGCCGTTGAGCGTGCAGATCCGGATCGCCTCGAGTGGCGTGAAGCCGCTGCCGACGAGGAGCTCAGCCTGCCGCTGATCGGAGTAACCGGGAATGACGCCGCCGCCGCCCGTGGGATCGGTACCGGCCAGCAGCAGACCGCCCGCGCGCGCGAACTGGCGCTCCATTGCGCGCTCCTTCGCGAAGAGCGCGATGTAGATCGATTCCTTCCTGGAGTTGACCGACGCGCGGAACTTCTGAAAATCCTGCTGCAGGATCGGGTCGAGCACATCGAGCCCCGGCGGCTCGGGCGATCCGGGCGTGAACGTTTCGAACACCGTGAGCGTCGACGTGAGCGCGACGTGATGCGCGATGAGATCAGCGACGAGCGACTTGAATGCCGTGCCGTTGGTGTCGACATCGACGAGCGCCTTCATCCCGTTCCCCTGCCCCGGGCACACATCCGGCTTCTTGTCGGGGACGAAGTCGGTGGCAACGAAGAAGCCGTGCTCGAGATTGTCGATGCCGAGGGCGGCGGCTTCGTGATAGGTAACAGAGCAGAGATGTCCGGTGATCTTGAGATGGCGGCGGTGCGCCTCCTCGATCGATGCGCGCAGCTCGTCGCGCGTGATGTGCATGTACGCCTTGAACGACGTCGCGCCCGCATCGGCCCAGAAGCTCGTCATGCGCCGCGCATCCTCGGCGTTCTTGAGCTCGTACATCTGTCCGAGGTCGAGTCCGGGGCCGGTGAGATACGGCGCGGTGGCGTCGATCCACGGGCCGGGCTTGGTGCCGCGCGCGATGGCGCTGGCTATCGTGATCTCACCGTAGCCGGCGACATTTCCGCCGGTGCGCATCGAGGTCACGCCGCCGGCGAGGTAAAGGCGCGTGAAGCTCTCGGTGAGATCGGCGTAGAATCCCGGAGCGGTGGGATAGTAGAGATGCTCGTGCATCATCACGAGCCCGG
>JBBRYY010000091.1:0-12494 GCA_038237245.1 Gemmatimonadales bacterium
CGACACGTCCGAGCTGTACGTCAACGGCCTCTCGACGTCGCTCCCGGCCGATGTCCAGCTCGACATGCTGCACTCGGTGCCCGGACTCGAGCAGGTGAGGATGACACGCGCCGGCTACGCGATCGAGTACGACTACTTCCCGCCGACGCAGCTCGACGCCTCGCTGCAGGTGAAAGCGCTCGGTGGGTTGTATTTCGCAGGGCAGATCAACGGAACCACGGGTTACGAGGAGGCGGCGGGACAGGGCGTCGTGGCGGGGATGAACGCGGCGCTCGCGGTGCGCGGCGACGCGCCCGCCATCTTCGGCCGGGAGCGCTCGTACATCGGTGTGCTCGTCGACGATCTCGTGACGCGCGGAGTGGACGAGCCGTACCGGCTCTTCACCTCGCGCTCCGAGTTCCGCCTGACGGTGCGACAGGACAATGCGCTGAACCGGCTCGCGCCGATGGCAATCGAGCTTGGAATGTTGACGGAGCGTGAAGAGCGCATCGTCGAGCGGCGCTTCGCGATGGAGGCGCAGGCGGGCGCGCTGGCGGAGGCGACGAGTGTTCGCCCGGAGCAGGTAGCGAGCCTGCTCGAGGAAGCGGGAAGTGCGCAGCTGCCGCACGCGATGCGTGTGGCCGAGATCGCGAAGCGACAAAACGTGTCGCTCTCCTCGCTGTTCGAGGCGACGGGAGTGGGTGGCGACATCGAGCGCGATGCGCTCATCACTGCGGAGCTCGAGCTCAAGTACGCGGGCTATTTTGCGCGCGAGCGCGTGCAGGCCGAGAAGATGAAGCGCATGGGCGATTTTCCCTTGCCGCCGTCTCTGCCGTACGAGGAGCTGCGCTCGCTCTCGACCGAAGCGCGGCAGAAGCTCGGTGCGCTGCGTCCGCGGACGCTCGCACAGGCGTCGCGCGTGCCGGGCGTGAGTCCGAACGATCTGCAGAATCTGGTATTGGAGATAGAGCGCCGCCGGCTTGCCTCTGCGGATTCAGCGCCGTAGCGATGTCTCGCTCGCTGATCGCCACGGCGTTTCGCGTGCGTCGCGCCTACACGGAGAAACACGGCAGGGCGCCCCGGCTTCTTTGGCCACGCCGCTTCACCGAGAAGATCCAGTGGCGCAAGCTCTTCGACTTCAATCCGCTTTTCCCGACACTCTGTGACAAGATCGCCGTCCGCGACTACATCGCGGGGCGGGTTGGCCGGGAGCATCTCATTCCGCTGCTCTGGTCGGGGGCACCCGCGGACATTCCGTTCGATGCCATCGCGAGGCCATACTTCCTCAAGAGCTCTCACTCGAGTGGCCAGGTCATCATGATCGGCCGCGACGACGTCTTCGATGCGACAGCCATCCGGGAGCGAGCCGCAAGATGGCTCACGATCAATCATGGGTTGGCGTACGACGAGCCTGGCTACGCGCCCGTGCCGCCACGTTTGATGATCGAACAGACGGTGACGACGGCTGACGGCGCCAGGCCCGACGAGCTCCGCTTCTTCGTTTTCGACGGCAAGGTCGCCGTCATCAACACTGTCTTCGTGGAGGATGGCCGGATTCGCAGCGGGGCATTCCACACGCGGGATTGGACGCGGCTGAACTGGCACTTCTCTCGCGTGGTCGATCGTAGCTTCCCCAGGCCGAGCCGCCTCGACGAGATGATTGCGGTGGCCGAGCGGCTTGGGGAGGGGCTCGACCATGTGCGTGTCGACATCTACGACTGTGGTGATCGCATCTGGATCGGCGAGCTGACGTTGTATTCCTGGTCGGGCTATTCGCGCTTCGATCCTGACGAGGCGGATTTCGAGTTGGGATCGTATTGGCGGATACGTTCGTCGGGCTGGCACTCCGTGGTTGCCGCACTGTTCGGGGGACGGACCTTCGGAGCGCGCGCGGAGACGGCGAAGCTGACGCCGGGAATGAGGAAGAGTGTTGCAGGGGCGCTTGAGCGCACGCCCGTGGGCCCGGGCACGGGGCAGTCGCTCGGCGGATCGGATGTCGTAGCAGAGTCCTTGCAGTAGGAAAGTGCCGTGGGGTTGCCTATTCGAAATAGTATCGAATCAACACTAAATGCGGTCGCGTGCACGGCGGGTTGCCGGTGCGGAGCGACGACGCACACCATCGGAGGATTCATGTATCGCTCGATCATCGCCAGCGCGTTGTGCGCCGTCTCGCTCGCGGCGCAGCAGCCGGCTGGGAACATGCCTCCGATGCATCCTCCGTCGGTGATCAGTACGAGCGCGACGGGTGAGGCGCGGTACATCCCCGATCGCGCGACGATTTCGATTGGCGTGCAGACGCGCGCGCTGACGGCGGCGAAGGCGAGTGCGGATAACGCGGTGAAGCAGCGAGCAGTGATCGACGCGATCAAGGCGCAGGGGATTGCGGCGGAGCAGATCTCGACGGTGAACTACAGTCTCAACGCGGAGCAGGTGTACAACCCGCAGGCGGGGGACAAGGCGCCGAAGCTCACGGGCTACGTGGCGACGAATACGGTGCGCGTGGAGGTAAAGAAGGTGGACCGGGTGGGCGCGCTCATCGACGCGGCGATCACGAAGGGGGCGAACGATGTGAGCTCGCTCGATTTCCACTCGTCGGCGCCGGACTCTCTACGGCGGGTGGCGTTGGCGGATGCGTATAAGCAGGCGGCGGCGGATGCGACCGTGCTGGCGCAGGCGGCGGGTGGTCGGCTGGGTGAGCTGGTGGAGCTGACGACGGGCGGATCGGATCAAGCGCCGCAACCGAGATATCGGGCGCCGATGACGTTTGCGAGGGCGGTGGAGACGCCGGTGAGCGTAGGGGAGACTGAACTTAATGTCGTAGTTATGGCGCGATGGAGATTTGTTACTGATCTTAAATAAGGTGTTTTCTGGCCATTCTGCCGGGAGAAGAGGCTTTTTCCGTCGACCGCGGAAAGAGGCGAAATTATCCACAATTAGACGGTTACTAATTCTGCATTTACCCCTGTTCCACGTGAAACAAGCATGGCCCAGACGCTTCGAGAGGTCTATATTCCGCGCTTCACACAGACCCCGAGTGGTGCGTGGCCCGAGTCATCGCAATTGCAAACCAGAAAGGCGGGGTCGGTAAAACCACCACCGCAGTCAATCTCGCCGCCAGCCTTGCCGTCGCCGAGCAACACACCCTCCTCATCGACGGCGATCCACAAGGCAACGCGACCAGCGGAATAGGCCTCGCAGGCGAAAAGCTTACGGGCACGGTCTACGACGCACTCATCGGCCAACGCTCCCTCGACGAAGTCATCCTCCGCGCAATCCAGTTCGCACACCTCGACGTCGCGCCCACCACCCCCGACCTCGCCGGCGCCGAAATTGAGCTCATCGATCGCACCGATCGCGAGCTCGCTATGCGCGAAGCCCTCGCCTCAATCCGCAATCGATACGACTTCATCCTCATCGACTGCCCGCCCTCACTCGGGCTCCTCACGATCAATATGCTCGCCGCCGCGGATGCCGTCCTCATCCCGGTTCAGTGCGAATACTATGCGCTGGAAGGACTTTCCCAGCTCCTGAACACCGTTAACCGCATTCAGCAGAGCGTAAATCCCGACCTGGCCCTCGATGGCGTCCTCCTCACCATGTACGACGCCCGCCTGAATCTCTCCCGCCAAGTCGTCACCGACGCCCGGGAATACTTCGGCCCCAAGGTCTTCGAGACAATCATCCCCCGCAACGTCCGCCTCGCCGAAGCCCCCAGCTTCGGGAAACCGATTGTCCTCTACGACATTGCTTCGGTTGGCGCCCAAGCCTACCTCAGCGTAGCAAGAGAGCTCGCACAGCGTACCGCCACCCTGGATCACGCCGCCGCCACTTCGCCGTCCGACCTTCCCACCCGCCGCACAGTGATCGATCGCCCCACACTCGACCCGTCACCCACTTCCGAGCCCCCAGATGCCCACCGATAAACCCCGGCGCCTCGGACGCGGTCTCGACGCCCTCCTCGCCACCCGCCCCCCCATCGCAGCCTCCGCTGTCGAAACTCCACGCGAGCCTGCCGAAATGCTCCACTCGCTCCCCATCAGCGAGATCCGCCCCAACCCCTTCCAGCCCCGCAAGGAATTCCGCCCCGAAGACTTGGCCGAGCTCGAGGCCAGCCTCAAGACCAACGGCCTCCTCCAGGCCGTGACCGTTCGCCACTCCGCAGACGGTCACGGCTACGAGCTCATCGCCGGCGAGCGACGCCTCCGCGCCGCCACCAGAATCGGCTGGACCCGAATTCCCGCGGTGCTAAAGGAAATCGATGACCGCGCCCTCCTCACCCTGGCCCTCGTCGAGAACCTCCAGCGCGCCGACCTCAATCCCATCGAGGAAGGGGAGGGTTATCAACGCCTCATCGCCGACTTCTCCCTTACACAACAGGAAGTCGCCGACATCGTCGGGAAAGATCGATCTACTGTAGCCAACATGTTGCGGTTGTTGAAGTTACCAGTCGCCATTCGCACGATGGTCCGCGACGGACTCCTCACCATTGGTCACGCTCGAGCCCTCCTCGCCATCCCCGACGAGCGCGAAATGCTCGACCTCGCCCGCGAGATCATCGCGAAAGGGCTCACGGTTCGTGATGTGGAACAACGCGCCCGTACCGCCACCCCCACATCATCCACGCACACCACCAAACCCAAAGGCAGCGAAAAAGCTTCGGGACTGAATGCAGAGCTCAAGCGTCTACAAAACGAGCTTCGCCGTCATCTCCAAACCGACGTGACCATCACCGTCGGCGATCACGAGCGCGGCAAAATCGAAATTGCATTCTATTCGAGCGACGACCTCGAACGCGTACTCGATCTCGTACTCGCATCACGCGAGCGAATTTGACGAGCAGAATTAATGAGCCGACTTGATGGCTGAGGACAGAGACAAAACCGGAGAGCGCGGTTACGGGAATATCTACACGCCTCATGCAGGCGCGATGATCATTCACGTGCAACGCGAAAGCGGTCTCGCCAATCGCACGATCATCTTCACGCAACGCCAGGTCCGCCTCTTTCGCACCGGCGCCATCGTACTCGGCGGACTCATTGTCTTCGGCTTCATCAGCTGGTTCTTTCTCGCCGCACAGGCAGCACGCGTTCCGCTACTCACACGCAAGGTCGCGCGACTGCAGCACGATGTCGCACGCGTCGACACACTGCAGCATTCGCTCAACGAGCTCGCATCCCGCTTTCAGCAAGTGCAACACATGATGGGCAGCTCGTCCATGAGCGCAGTCGGCGACACATCATCGAAGTCGAAAGCGCTCGCAGTGATCGCTCCAGCCACCGCGGTAACCGTCGCAACCACCGCGATCGCCCCCGTCGCTTCATCGATGGATACCGTCGTCGTGCGCCCCGATGAATGGCCTCTTCCCCTAGCAGGGACGCTCCTTTCATCCGACTCGCACGCCCTCGACATCGCCGTCCCCACCGGCACCGAAATTCGTGCCGCAGGAGCAGGCTCGGTCGTCGAAGTCGCGGACGACTCGACACTGGGAAAGTTGATTCGTATCTCTCATCGCTCTGGCTACGAAACGATTTACGCGGGCGCGAGCGAGGTGCGCGTCTCCAAGGGTCAGCACGTCGCCGCCGGCGCCGTGATCGCGCTCTCGGGTGACGCACCGGGCACCCTCGAGCCTCATCTGCACTTCGAAATGCGTCGTCACGGCGTCGCCATCGACGCCTCATCAGTCATCAAAAAGGGACCGGGTCATGGCGATCTTCAATAAGGACTCCAAGGGCATGGACGACAACAAGAACCTCCCCGCCAACAGCAACGCACTCTCGATCATCGCCGCCGGCACCAAGATCCTGGGCGACATCGACACCGACGGCGTCGTCAAGATCGAAGGACGAGTCGAAGGAGGCATCCGCGCCGCGCGACAAGTGCTCGTCGGCCGCCAAGGCGAAGTCCTAGGCGACATCAACACGCGCGAAGCCGTCATCGGCGGACGCGTACAAGGCACCGTCAACGCATCCGACCGCGTGGAAGTGCAGGGCACCTCCGTCATCATCGGGGACATCAACACACGCGCGCTCGCCGTCATCGAAGGCGGCCGGATCAACGGCAGCGTACGCATCGCCGACGCCAAGGAGCCCGGCGCCGACGAGCAGACCCACCCCTCGCCCGTCGCCGTGCTTCGCTAGCTCCCCTCTGAAGCGTGCAGAACGGGCCGGCTGGCACTCGCCATCCGGCCCGTTCTGCACAAACCACTAAACTGTTGACCTTCAACGTGTTACGCGCGATATTCACATCGCCTCGTAGACGTTGTCCACAATTATCCACAGCCAAATCTCGCTCCGGGCCTGCCCCTCATGACCTCATTGACGCGCATCGCCAGCGAGCTCGACTCACTGCTGCGTACCGCTGACATCCCCGACTACCCGCAGGCAATCAACGGCGTCCAGGTCGAGACGCAGGCCGAGATAGTGAAGGTTGCGGCAGCGGTTGATCTGCGAGAGCGCACGATCAGGGGAGCGCTGGACGCGGGCGCCAATCTCCTCCTCGTGCACCACGGGCTCTTCTGGGCAGGGCTGCAGCCACTCCGCGGACCATACTACCGCCGCATTCACGCCCTGCTCGCCTCGGGGATGGGACTCTACTCCTCGCACCTCCCGCTCGACGCGCACCCCGAGATCGGCAACTGCGTCCTACTCGCACGCGCGCTCGGCCTTACTCCGTCCGCTGGCTTCGCGCGCTACGAGACGATCGACGTCGGTGTGCGCGGCGATGATGTGATCGCGACGAGCGAGCTGCTGGCGCGCGCGGACGCGGTCGCGCGGCGGTGGGGCGGCGCCGCGCGAAGCTCCACCTTCACGCCGACGAGAACGACGAAGCGCTGGGCGGTCTGTACTGGTGCCGGCGCGTCTGCCGACACGCTCCGCGAATGTGTCGAATACGGCGTCGACACGCTGATCGTCGGCGAAGGCCCGCACTGGACGGCCGTCGATGCCGATGAAATGGGAATCGTCATCATCTACGCGGGACACTATGCGACCGAGACATTCGGCGTGCGCGCGCTCGCCGACCATGTCGCGCGCACCTTCGATCTCCCCACCGTCTTCATCGACGTGCCGACCGGACTGTGAGCGCACCGCTCGCTCGCGACGTACGCTGAAGCCCGCACGATGATTCCCGCCGCGCTGCCGATCGTCGCGATCGCGATCGTGCTCGGCGCGCTCGCGTACGCCGTGCTGTGGACGCCGATCGCGCTGCAGTGTACGCGAATAGACGCGCCGATCTCCAACCTGTCGCCCGAGCTCGAGGGCTACACGATCGCGGTGTTGAGCGATCTGCACTACGGCGGAACGATCTTTCCCTCGCACCTGATCAGGAGCGCCGTACTAGCCGCCAACCGTGCATCCCCCGACCTCACCGTCATGCTCGGCGACTACGCGCTCTCGCACACGAAATTCCGCACGGTCTCTCGTTGGCTGTACGAATGGGCGCTCCCACGAATGACAGCCACGCTTCGCACCCTTCGCGCCCGTGATGGTGTCGTCGCCATCCTCGGCAATCACGATTACGACTACGATCCCGCGAAGGTCGTGGCCTGGCTGCAGTCGACGGGCGCGCATGTGCTCGTGAACGAGTGCACGACGGTCACGCGAGGCGATGCACTACTCGGCATCGGTGGCGTGGATGACTGGACGCATGGGCACATCGATCGAGATGGCGGATGCAGCTCGCTCGCGCCCGGCACCCCTCGCGTCGTGCTCTCGCACAACCCCGATGGGGCGCTCGAGCTCGCGACTGCAGCGCACGTCGACCTCGTACTCGCGGGGCATACGCACGGAGGACAGCTCGTCATCCCGTTCTTCGGCGCACCGTCGCGGCACTGCACGGTGTGCAGTCCCGCATCGGCGAGCGGATGGATCGCGCGCTCGCCTGTGCCTCTCTACGTAACGAGCGGGGGTTGGTGTCGTCGTCCCGCTTCGCATCAACTGTCCCGCCGAGGTCGTGATCGTGCGCCTCGTACGCGCGTAGCCGGAGTGCGTCAGCAGCCGGTGTGCGCGCTCGTCCAGCGCAACCGCCAGCTGCCATCCGCCTGTCGCTCGAGCAGCGCATACGCGTTCGACTCATAGCCATCGCGCGCGAGCACGAGGGCTATGCGCGGCGGTACGCCGATGGACACCGCGGCGAGAACATCCGAGCTCTCGAGCGTCTCGTCCGAGCCGGCCGTTACTTCGCGGTAGGCGAGTCGGTACGGCGTGTTCGATCCGGCGGCGCGCTCGCCGACGATGAGCGTGTGCTCCTCGAGCGGGTTCGCTTCCTGGTTGAGCGTGCGCATGACATCCGCGACCACGGCCTCCGTGCCTGTCACGGGCGAGAAGCGATACGCCGTCCGCACGGAATAAG
Source organism: Gemmatimonadales bacterium (assembly GCA_038237245.1). Lineage (GTDB taxonomy): Bacteria > Gemmatimonadota > Gemmatimonadetes > Gemmatimonadales > Gemmatimonadaceae > FEN-1250. The sequence goes on from JBBRYY010000091.1 coordinate 8,329, forward strand.
GAATGCCGCGAAAGGTTCGCGACGTGTCGTTCGGCGCCGTCGACGCGAGCCGCGTAATGTCCGCGGCGAGCTGCGCGGAATCCGCGTGAGGCATCGACTCGACCGTATCCAGCGCGAGCGCCTTTGCCCGCCCCTTCAGAAAGGCCACGGTCCATCCCGATGTGACATCGACATCCTGCATCGTCTGCACTTTCGCCGCCGGCCACTCGATGCACTGATCGGCGTTCCATTCGCCACCGATCATCGCGCCGACGTGTGCCGTGTCACCGCCACCGGCGCGTTGAAAGAGCTCGATCGTCGTGTTGCGCGCGAGCGTCGAATCGAAGTGCACTGCGTCGGACGGAGTGCTGTCGGTGATCGTCGGGAAGATGACGTACGCCTCCGCCGTCGAGTTGCCGCGCACGAACATGATGGGGCCGGCGCTCGTGTCCCACGTCGAAGGAATGGCCGGGAGATGTGTTGTTGGTACGGCAGGGATGGACGACGGCTGCTGCACTACCGAGTCCGCCGGCCTCGCAGGTGCCTTGCGCTCACATGCGCTCATGAGAGCGAGAAGGAGGACGCATGTGAGAATTCCGCGACCGTGCATGGTGATCAATCTTCCCCGACGCGAGGCATGCGTCAACGTGCGTGTGTGCTCAGCGTGGCGGAAGCAGATCGCCCACGAGATCCCAGTGCCACGTATCGGCTCGCTCGCCGGTGCGCGGATCCTTCAGCGATTTGAACTGGAGCCGGTGGGCGGGGAGCCCGACGGAGCGGCCGTAGTGCAGCAGGCGCTCTCGATCGGTGGAGACTAAGTGCGCCATTGGGCGCCCCTTCCATAGGTGCCGGTGCAGCCAGAGCCCGCCACCCATCGCGTAGATCATTCCTTCTCGCCGCTGTGCGAATTCGCGGTACGGGCGGCCATCGTGCTGGCTGTCTCTGTTGGTCGATTCGCTGATCACGCGCGAGGGACCATTGGTCGATCAGTTACAGGTGATACGTCCCTCGAGCGTCGAAGGCGCGATCGCAGCGGCCGTTCCGAAGTATACCGTGCACTTCTCGGCGCCGAGCGATAAGTGCGTTGCCGTGCCAGACCAGCCTCCCGCGGTGGCTTCGGGGACGGTGACCGTTACTCCGGTCGAGGTCAGGAAGTTGAGCGCCGAGAGGTTGTTGCTGTAGGAGCTGTTCGAGTAGTAGTACCCTTCTTCGGCCGTGGCGAGATTGCGGAGATCGCTGCGCATGGCGGCAAGGAACGCCTGGCCCTTGGTCGACGCGAACTTTGGAATCGCGATCGCGGCGAGAATGCCGATGATCACGACGACAATGAGCAGCTCGATGAGGGTAAAACCCGATTTCCGTGTCTTGGTCATGTTGCTCCACCGTGAGGTAGCAGTTGTCAGTGGCGGAGTACAAGGCAATTCAAATGCCTGACGAGTCCGCATGCACAACTGCTTATGGAGCAACGAGTTACATAGCGTTGGTCGAACTCGTTCGGCTTATTTGACCGGTCGATTTGCCAGTGTTTCGGCAATCTGCAATGACCCCGGTGGCACGATTACTTGCTGCAGCCGATGAAGTTCTTGACCGTCGCCGGGGGGAGTGGTGGAGCGTTCCCATAGTAAATCGCGCAATGGGAGGTATCGTCGTCGTGCGTAGCTGTGGCCGACCAGCCGCTGCTGTCGGCCTGAACGAATGTGACCCACACGCCGGGAGTGAGGTTGAAGCGCAGCGCATTGAGGTCCGACGAGTACGAGTCGACCGAACTCCAGTACCCTTCCTCGGTCGCCGCCAGATTTCGGAGGTCGGAAATCATGGTCGTGAGGTAAAACTGGTGCTTGAACCCGTGCATTCGAGGGATGGCCAGCCCTACGAGGATGCCGATGACGACCAGCACCACGAAGAGTTCGATCAGAGAGAACCCGGAACGGCGACGGGGAGACATTCGTTCGGTTCGTATCCGAGACAGGGTGAACACTCGAATTATACAGCGTCCATGCTAGGCATGGCGCGTACTCCACACAACACTGAAGTCCGTCAATACTGACGATCAGACGTTTCTAGCGTCTCGCCGGACGATTGCGAAGGGCATTACTCCTTGGTTTCGAGCCAATTGCTACCAATTCCCAGGTCCACGACGAGTGGAACGGACAGCTTGGCGGCTTCCTGCATCTCCTGCTGAACCAGAGAGGAGATGTACTCGACCTCGGACGGCGGCGCCTCGAAGACCAGCTCATCGTGCACCTGAAGCAGCATGCGCGATTCCACTCGCTCGCGCCCGAAGAGCGACTGAATGTGGATCATCGCGATCTTGATCAGGTCTGCGGCTGAGCCCTGGATCGGTGAGTTCGTCGCCGTACGCTCGCCGAATGCACGCACGTTGAAGTTGCGATCGCGAAGCTCGGGGATGTAGCGGCGTCGCCCGAATATCGTTTGCACGTACCCGTGCTCGCGCGCGAAGGCGATCATCGAATCGAGATACGCACGAATGCCCTGGAATCGCTCGAAATACTCATCGATGAAGCGGCGCGCATCGGCATGGTCGATTCGCAGCTGTCGCGAGAGCGCGTTGGCGCCCTGCCCGTAGATAGTGGCGAAGTTGATCGTCTTCGCGCGACCGCGCATCTCCGAGGTAACCTCCTCGAGCGAGACGTCGAAGATGATCGACGCCGTCTGGCGGTGGATGTCGCCGCCCGCGCGAAAGGCGCTCACGAACGCCGGATCATTCGACAAGTGCGCGAGGAGACGGAGCTCGATTTGCGAATAGTCGGCCGCGATCAGCGACCATCCCTCGCGGGGCACGAAGCCGCGCCGGATGTCGCGGCCGAGCTCACGGCGGATCGGGATGTTCTGAAGATTCGGATCGCTGGACGAGAGGCGACCGGTCGTCGCCACGGTCTGGTTGAACGACGTGTGAATTCGCTGCGTGAGCGGATGCACAAGCGCGGGGAGCGCATCGATGTACGTGCTCTCGAGCTTGGAGAGCTCGCGGTACTCCATCAGCTGCTCTGGGAGTACGTGTCCCATCTCTGCGAGCTCCTGCAGCACGCTCGCATCGGTCGACGGACCCGTTGCCGTGCGTTTGAGCATCGGCAGTTGCATCCGCTCGAAGAGAATCTGCCGCAGCTGAAGATTCGAGTTGATGTTGAACTCGGTGCCGGCCGAAACGTAGATCTCCTGCTCGACGCGCTGTCGCTCGCGGGCGAAGCGCTCCTTGAGCGACGTAAACCATTCGCGATTGATCGCGATCCCTGCCCATTCCATGTCCGCGAGGACGTCGATGAGCGGGATTTCGATGTCATTGAACAGCGGGAGCAGCGCGTACGTCTCGAGCTGCGGCTCGAAGATCGCGCGCAGCTGGAAGGTCATGTCGGCATCCTCGCACGAGTAGTCGCGAGCTGCTTCGATGGGGCACTCATCGAATGGAACCGATCCCTGTCCTTTTCCGCACAGATCCTCGTACGACGTCATCGTGTGTTCGAGGAACTCCATCGCGAGCACGTCGAGCCCGTGTGAGCGCCGGCCCGGATCGAGCACGTAGCTGGCGATCATCGTGTCGAAGTCGAGCCCGCGCAGTGTGATGCCTGCCCGGCGCAGCGCGAGCAGGTCATACTTGGCATTCTGCGCGACCTTTAGCACCGTCGGATCTTCGAGCAGCGCGCGGAGCGGCGCCATCTCGTCCGACATGAGCGGCGGCAGATTGCGCACCGCGTGCTTCCGATCTGCCAGCAGTCTCGCGGCGATGCCGTTTCCCTCGTTCGATTTCGCAGCCTTCTTTCGCGCCGCCTTCTTCGGCGGTGGTGGCTCGTCGCCGCCGAGCGTGAGGCCGCGATCTTTCGGCGCATCGGTGGGGGCACGATCGCCGGACACATCGACCATGAGTTCACCCTGCGCGTTCTGACTCTCGCGATGCCGGAGCGGCAGGTAGTATGCCTCGCCCGGCGCAACGGCGATCGAGATCGACACCAGCATCGAGCGCAGCGGATCGACGATCTGCGGGCTTCCGAGCTCGATGATCGTCTCTGTATCGACGGCGATGTATGGCACTTCTCGCGCGCGCAGCATCAGCGCGTCGAGCGCAGGGAGTGAGTCGACAGTGACGTAGCTCGTTTCGCGCGCGATCACCGGCGCGACGATCGCGTGATCCTTCGCGAGTCCGTGAAACTCGAGCTCCACGAAGAGATCGC
>JBBRYY010000092.1:0-12292 GCA_038237245.1 Gemmatimonadales bacterium
AGCTGTACGACGATGGCGACTCCGGAGAGCTCGACGAGGAATTTCCCCTGGGCGATGGCACCGCCGACGGGCAGGCGACGGTAAGCTGCCCGTACTGCGGAGAGGCGGTGGAGATCACGCTCGACCCGGGCGGCGGCACGCATCAGGATTACGTCGAGGACTGCGAAGTGTGCTGTCAGCCCTGGCGTGTGTCCGTGCAATACGGGCTGAACGGCGAGGCGCAGGTCGATGTGAGCGCGCTCGGCGAGTAGCGCCTCAGGCGCTGAGCGACAGCGGCGCGATCCTGTGCGGGCGCGGCACGCGACGCAGCACGCGCGCGAGATCGGCCTCGAGTGTCGCTCCCTTTTCCAGCACCGCGATCGTGCATCCCATCAGCATCTTCCGCTGCTCCGGGGTGAGCTGTGCGGCGGTCACGACGATCACCGGCAGATCGCGAAGCCTCGGATCGTTGCCGATCGTCTCGAGAAACGCGAAGCCGTCGACGTACGGCATCTTGAGATCGAGCACGACGAGCCCGGGAAGCTGATGCGCCAGCATCTCGAGCGCGGAGGCGCCATCGTTCGCGACACGCAGGTTCTCGGTGTGGTCGTCGTCGGACACATAGCGCTTCAGCAGCTCGCGCGCATCGGGATCATCTTCGACGATGAGCACGCCGCCGGGCTGGCGATCGATGTTTCTGGAGATGGCATCACCGAGGCGCGCGTGCGCGATCGGCTTGTCGATCCAATCCACGGCGCCGACGAAGCTGTCGCGCATCTCGCCAGCGATCGAGCTCACGATGATGACGGGAATGTGCGCGACCTGCGGCGAGGCGGCGAGACGTTTGAGCAGCTCCCAGCCATCCATGCCCGGCATCATGAGGTCGAGCGTGATGAGATGCGGCCGCAGTGCGTGCGCCATGCGCAGCCCCTCGGTTCCCGAGGTGGCGATCTCCACCCGATAGCCGAGGTCCTCGACGTGCCGCCGCAGCAGCTCGCATGCGTCCGCATCGTCCTCGATGACGAGCACGAGCGGCGTGTCGGCTTCACCGAGGATCGGGACCGGCGCGATCTCACGAGCCTGCGGCGATACCGCCGTCACCGCTCGTGGCGGCGCGATTGCGAGCGGCGACAGCTCGATCGTGAACGTCGTCCCGACGCCGAAGACGCTCTCGACCTCGAGGCGGAAGCCGAGGAGCTCGCACAGCGCTCGCGAGATGCTGAGTCCGAGCCCGGTACCACCGTACTCGCGCGTGGTGCTGGTGTCCGCCTGCTCGAAGGCGGCGAAGACCGCCGCGATGCGGTCGGGCGCGATGCCGATGCCTGTATCCTTCACGCGAATTCTGGATGGCTGACCCGTGAGCGCGTCGACCTCCACGCTGATGGTGACTTCACCAGCGTGCGTGAATTTCACCGCATTTCCGACGAGGTTGATGAGCACCTGCCGCAGCTTTGCTGCATCCGTCTCGATGGATTCGATGGCCGCGGGAATTACCGACTCGACAGTGACACCCGCCTTGAGGCGACGCGCGCCGAGTTGCGCGAGCGTATCATCGACGAGCACGCCAAGCTGCACCACGGAGAGATCGAGGTCGACCTTCCCCGCTTCGATCTTCGAGAGATCGAGGATGTCGTTGATCAGCGCGAGCAGCTGCACGCCGTTCGTGCCAATGCGCTCGAGGTAGCTCAGGTCGAGGGACTTCAGATTGCCCGCCTTGTTCTTGCGCAGGACGTTCGAAAATCCGATGACGGAGTTGAGCGGGGTGCGCAGCTCGTGGCTCATGCGCGCCAGGAACTCGCTCTTGGCAGCGTTCGCTGCCTCGGCCTCTTCCTTCGCGCGTACGAGCTCCTGATTGGCGCGTCGACGCGCGCCGACATCGCGGAAGGTCACGACGGCTCCGACAACGCCCTCACCCTCGCTGACGGGCGTGCTCTGATACTCGACGGGGAAGGACGTCCCGTCGCGTCTCCAGAAAATGTCGTCCTGCGAGGCGTGGCCGCGGCCGGTGCACGCCGTCGTGCAGATGCCGCAGGTAGCTTCGAGATTCGGCGTGCCGTCCGAACGCGTATGGTGAAGAAAGGCGTGCTGCGATTGTCCCAGCAGCTCTTCCGCATTCCAGCCCAGTATTCGCTCGCCCGCGGGATTGAGGAAGATGACTCTCCCCTCGTGATCGAGGCCGACGATCCCCTCGGCCGCGGACTCGAGCAGCAGCGCGTTGCGAACCGCGAGCCGCTTCCCGTCCTCTTGCACTTCGCGGCGCTTGGAGATGTCGCGCGACACCGTCACGATCTCGATGAGCTCCCTGCGTTCCTGGTCGAACACCGGCTGTCCCGTCGTCTCGAACCAGGCGTAGCTGCCGTCAGCGCGGCGCAGGCGATACTGCACGGGAAGCGAGAGTGGATTGCGAAAGACGATCTCGTGCGCGTGGCGCGCGATCTCCTCATCGTCCGGGTGCACGAAGTGGAGCGGCCCGACGGCCGTGAGCTCCGAGGGCTCATAGCCGAGCAGCGCTTTGCTCGCGGGGGATACGTACAACACCTCGCCGGCCACGCTCTGTCGCATGATGAGATCGGTGGCGTGCTCCGCGAGCAGGCGATAGCGCGACTCCGATTCGGCGATCGCCGCTCGTCGATTCGCCTCCTGCGTGTGCCGGAGCGCGAACGCGATGGCAATCCCAAGGAGATACACTGCCAGAGCGGTGAGCGCGTCGAGACGAAATTCGCGATTCGCTGCTGCCAGCGCCTCTGACTCATCGATCGCGCGGATGATGCCCCATCCCGATTCGGGGATGTGACGGGTTGCGGCGATGATCGGAACACCCCCCAGCGCCAGGAACGAGCCCGAGCTGTCGATGCCTGCCGCCGCGAGACGACCAGGCAACGGCGCCTGCGACCACGGAAGCCGGATCTCTCCGGGACCGGCACGAGGACTCTCGGATGGGGTCAGCACGACGAAGTCATTGCCCATGCGCTGTACGAGACGATGCCGGCTGTTTTCGACACCGTCCTGCTTTTCCAAGACCGTAGGGAAGAGCGTCTGGTACGGGTCGATGCCGAGGACGACGGAGCCGAGGGTTGCGGCTGCCTTCCCGTCGCGCGCGCCCGCGACCGGTTCGATGACGGCGAAGAGTTGCTCGTCGTTGAACGTGCGCAGCGGACCAATCGTGCGACTCTCTCCACTTCGCGCAACTTCGGCGGCGAATGCCCGCACCGCGGGCGGCAGCGAATCTGCCTGACGGGACGCGACGACCGACGATCCGTCGACTCGAAGTACCCAAATCCCGCGATAACCGCGCGCGTTGCTGAATGCAGTGATGAAATCGGACATGTCCTTGGCGTCGGCCCTGTTCGGACGCCCAGGCTGAAAGAGCCTGCTGGCCTTCGCCGCTTGTCTCGACAGAAGGCGATCGTCCTCCTGACGCTCATTCAGCCACAGTTGCACCGCGGAGCGGGTCGCGTCTGCGCTCGCATTCATCCGATACCGCCAGTACACCTGCGCGGTGCGCAGCAGTCGCGTGTGCTGCAGTCGTAGGGCAATCCCCAGCAGCGCCGCAATCACGACGGCGACTATGAACGGAAAGGCCGACGACATCGTGCGGCGTTTGGACATGAACCTGGCTGTCGGGGGAGGCCTGGGCGCGAAGAGACTCGATCTAAGTCTCGGTGACGCGGGGCAGAACTTGAGCCTTCACACCACGAGGCAGCGCAACCGCGGTTGGCTCGCACAGCTGAACGGCACCCGGCGCTCTGATTCGCTTCGGCACCTTCGCCCACTGCTCCGGCGTGAGGATCTTCTGCGCTTCCTCGAGCACCTGACGTGATGCGGCGCGCCCCTTGGTGAGCTGCGGACGCATCGCGGCGATCGGGATGATGAGACAGGCGCGAACGCGTGCGAGTGTCACGGCGGCAAGCAGGGTGCGGAGATGACGGCGGGAGCGGGGCGGTCGGTCGGACACATGCAACCTGATACGCGCAGCCGGCCCCGCACGTACAAGGCACAAAGGGATAAACACACGCGCCATCCGCCGCGTGTGGTGGAGAACGACGCGCATCTCGCGCGGCGGTGGTACTCGGACACGTTAGCAGGAGACAATCGATGTTCCACTTGAACACGCGAGCACGGCACATCACGCTCGGTGCGCTGCTCTGCGCGGCCTCGGCGGCCGTGACGGCGTGCGCACACACGCAGCAGCCTCTTCCGTCGGATTCCGCGTCACCGCGCGGCCACGGCGACTGGGGTCGAGGCGGCGATGGCTCACGCATGCGCCATCGCGGCGGCCGGAACGGCGATGCGATGCTCGATGGGCTCAATCTCACCACGGATCAGCAGTCGCAGGTCACCCTGATCCGCGATCGCTATCGCCTCAAGGCGGATTCGCTTCGGATGGGCGGCGCACCGCGCGACAGCACGAGTCGTGCGGAGTTCCGGCAAGTGATGACGCAGGAGATGAGCGAGATCCGCGCGGTGCTCACGCCGGACCAGCAGAAGCAGTTCGACGACAAGATGGCCAAGATGAAGGAGCGCCGTGAGCAGCACGGTGGACGTAACGGCCGCGATGGACCCCCGCCTCCGCCCCCGCCGGCTTCGTAAGCGGCGAGGCTAGCGCGGTGGAAGAGGCGGCCCCGCCTCCCCTGGATGCTGGGGCCGTCTTTCCATGTGCCGCCGGTCGAAGCGTGCGCGCTGCTCCGGCGTCAGCACGGTGCGCACTTCCTCGCGCGTCGAGTCCATGATCGCGCGCAACGACTTGCCGGGACCGTTCCAGAAGCTGTCGATCTGCACGCGCCGGTGCGCAAAGATGCTGTCCACACGAACGCGCTGGAGCGAGTCCATCCCGAGCTCCTCGCCGAAGTGTCGATCGCGCTCGGCGCCAAAGGGTGGACGTTGCTCGCCCGTCATCATCGTGCGAATGCGCAGCGTGCGGAACCGCCGAACCCACGCCTGGGTGATCATCCCCGCCGCGAACACCAGCAGCAGCAGCAATGCTACCGCGACGCGGTTGCGCCACGCGCCAGGAGAATCGCTCACGGTTGCACCTGTTGAGAGGAGTTGCCATCGAGTACGCGCTCCACATCGCTCGCGCTCGGCGGGCGGTCCGCAGCCAGAAGCGTCGAGGCCGGCTCGCGATCGACGACCTCGGCGAACGACGATGTGGCGGTGAGCGGTTCGGCGTCGCTCGTCGTCGCGAGACCGATGGCGCCAGCAAGCAGCACCGCGGCAGCGGCAAGTCCCACCGGCCGCGACCATCGCAGGATCGAGCGCACGAGCCCCCGCTCGCCGCGCCTGCGCGCGAGCTCGGGCGCGGCGGAAGAGATGATTGCGGCCGCGAGCGCATCCCATTCTGCGGTCGCGCGCTTCCTATGGAGCGCAGAGAGCTCCGTGATCGGCGCAGGGAGATCGAGTTCACTCATGTCGCTCTCATCATCGTTGGAAGTTCCGTCTTCGTGTGCGGTCATCGTATCGCTTCTCCTTGCCTGGCTTCGGGCGCAACCGCGAGCAGCAGCTTGCGCAGCTTCCGACGGGCGTGAAGGAGATGCACGCGCACCGTGCTCTCCGCGAGGCCGAGCAGGCTCGCGATGTCCGCGTGCTTCCAGCCTTCGACATCGTGCATCATGAGCACCTCGCGCTGAGTGTCGGTCAACGTATCGATGGCGGCCGAGAGTCGGAGATTCAGCTCCGAGCGCTCAGCCATCTCGAGCGGCGACGGATCCCGCGTCTGCGCGGTGTCTTCCTCGAGCAGCTCCACCGCGCGCACGCGCCCCCTTCGCTTCAGATCGTAGGCGCGATTGCGGACGATGGTCAGCAGCCACGAGCGAAATTTCTCCGCCGGATAACACGATTCGAGATGCTGCAGCGCGGACAGGAAGGCGTCCTGCACCGCGTCGTCGGCGTCGGAGAGCTCGCCGAGCACCGCGAGCGCAACGGCGTGCGCCGCGCGCAGGTGGCGTTTGACGAGCGACTCGAATGCCGCGGCCTCGCCGTCCTGAGCCCGGACGACGAGTACGGCATCCGATAGCTCCTCGGACAACTCGGCGGGCGCGCGAGACTTCACTCTGTCCTCAACGCGCAGCTCCGATCGGGCGTTTAGTCACCTGGTACGCCTCACGCGCCCTTCCACTGGAGGGCGTAAAATGGCATATTGCGTGACGCGACACGGAGCGATCCGCGACCGCCAGCGCCTCCGCGCGAGTAGCTCAGCTGGATAGAGCGTCGGCCTCCGGAGCCGAAGGTCGCGGGTTCGAATCCCGCCTTGCGCATGCGATCTCCCGTCTGGGCCTGGAGCCCAGACGGGATTTTCGTTACTACACCCTCGCGCACTGTGCGTGCCCCCGCTGCAGAGGTCGAGCAGATGGCCGATGTGCCTGCCACCGACATCCGATACCGCGAGCAGCAGCTCGCGCGCTTTCGCGTGTCGGTGCTCAAGCAGGCGAAGTGGCGCGAGCTCTCGCGCGCTGCGGGCGACACGCGGGGCAAGCGCGCGCTCGATCTCGGAACGGACAATGGCGTCATCTCGTGGCTGTTCCGGCAGCAGGGCGGCGAGTGGAGCAGCGCGGATCTCACGGCGCATGCCGCGAACGCGATCTCACGCACGCTCGGTGAGCGCGCGATCGAGCTGAGCGATGCGCGACTTCCGTGGCCGGATGCCTCGTTCGATGTGATCGTGGTGGCGGATATGCTCGAGCACGTTGCGGATGACCGCGCTTTGCTCGTGGAGATCGCGCGCTGCCTCACGGTTGGTGGACGTGCGGTGCTCAACGTGCCGCGACTCAAGCCGCTGGGCATGCTGCATCCGGTGCGCCGCGCGCTCGGGCTGACGAACGAGTGGCACGGACATCTTCATGGCGGCTACGATGCGGCGGCGCTGCGCGCGCTCCTCCCTGCTACGCTCCGGTTGTGCGAGACGCGGGAATACGTGCGATTCTTTTCCTTCGCGCTGGACACCGCACTCAACGCCGGGAGCGGTCGGGCGAAGCCGGGAACTACCGTGCGCACCGCGAAGGGGACGATTCCCGCTGCGTCGGCTCGCGACGCGAAGCCGGAGGGCGCCGCAGCGAGGGTGATGTATCCATTCATGCGTGCATTCGCCGCGCTCGACGCGCTCCTCCCATTCACGCACGGCTACATGCTGGTCGCGACGCTCGAGCGCACACCAAGTGCGAGGGACGTGACGGAATCGTAGGCGGCGAGCAGCTTGCGCCGGAATGCATCGCGCGAGTAGCTCGCGGCCACGCGCGCGCGTGCCGCGACGCCGAGCGGCGCATAGCGTGCAGGATCGGCGAGCACGTCGAGCATTCCCCCCGCGAGCCCCCCGGCTGTCGCCGCACGGAGCACAGCGGTGCTCGCGTCGAGCACCTGCGCGTGCGTCGGCAGCTCCGTCGCGACGATCGGCACCCCCGACCACATGTACGAGTACAGCTTGAGCGGCGTGTTGCCGCCGTGCAGTCGCGGCGACACGAGTACCGTGCCGAGCGCCATCCACTCTGGCATCTCATCCGCCGGACGCTGCCCCGTGAGCACGATGCGCTCGCCGATACCGAGCACGGTAGCACGCGCGCGAACGACTGCGATCTGCGTCTCCGAGCCACCCACGAGCACGAGCACCGCATCCGCACGTTCGCGCGCGACGAGCACGAAGGCGTCGAGCAGGAGATCGATCCCCTGGTAGAACTCGAGGTTGCCGGTGTAGACCACCGCAGGGCGCTCGCCAATGCCGTAGCTCTCACGAAGGCTCGCCACGCGTGCTGGATCCGGAGCGCGTAGCGCCTCGTCGAGCGGACAGTCCTCGATCTGCGCGACGGGGATCGACGGCTCGAGCTCGCGCACGGCGTCGGTGAGCGATGCGCTCACCGTGATCGCGAGCTGACAGCGCCGCAGCGTGGCGCGCTCGACGCGCCGCAGCAGTCGCAGGAGCGCGACGTTGCGCACCCGTCCTCCAACCGCGAGCTGGTCGGAGAGCCAGGAGTCGAGATCGTAGATCACGGGGATGTTGCGCAGCCGCGCGGCGGGGAGCGCGAAGAAGACCGATTCCTCGACCGCATGCACGACGTCGAAGCGCTTGCCGGCGATCAGCGGCCACACCGTGAGCGCAAGCGATGCATCGAGGAGCACCTTGCGCCAGGAAAAGCCGATCGGCACGGCGCGAATGCCGGGGAGTCGCATCGCGCGATGGATAACGAGCCCCGGAACTGCGATGGGATCGCCGAGCGGATAGGTGGCGAGATGCACCTCGTGGCCGGCCTCGCACAGCGCCTGCACCATCTGACGCACGTTGATCGGCGTGCCGCGCTGCGCGAAGAACGGCTGCGGCGCGATGAGCAGAATTCGCATTACCGGTGCTCGCTCCGCAGCTGCGGACGCGACTGCGGACGCGTTCGGTCGGTTGTCGCGAGCGACGGGGCGGGAATGTGCATTCGGGCGGATGAGGGCGAGTCGGACACGCGTCCGGACGTTCGCAACTGTTGATGGGCAAAGGACATGCCCCACATCCGCCGCGCCGTCGTGAATAGACTTCCAATGTAGCGGCGAGGGTACACACTCGTCTCCCTTGAGCGCCGCGACAGCCACACATTTCTCTCTATGCCGCCAACGAGCTTGCTTGCACTTTCGATCGTCGTTCCGATGTACAACGAGGAAGAGAGCGTCGGCCCACTCGTCGACGCGGTTCGCGAGGCGCTGGCGGAACATCCATCGTGGGAGCTCGTGCTCGTGGATGACGGCAGTCGCGACGCGACGGTGCGCATCGCCTCTACGATCTCGGCCGCCGATCCTCGCGTCGTCGTGCTGCAGCTCGCGCGCAACTACGGGCAGACGCAGGCGATGCAGGCGGGCTTCGACCGCGCGCGCGGGGGCATCGTCGTCAGCATGGATGGCGACCTGCAGAACGATCCGCGCGACATCCCGCTGCTCGTCGCGAAGCTCGAGGAGGGCTACGATCTCGTCGCCGGCTACCGCATGCGCCGCCAGGACAAGGTCGTGACGCGCAAGATTCCATCGTGGGTGGCGAACCGGATCATCATCTGGCTCACCGGCGTGCGCATCCGCGACAACGGCTGCTCGCTCAAGGCATACCGGCGCGAGCTGCTCGACCAGCTTCACCTCTACTCCGACATGCACCGCTTTCTCCCGGCGCTCGCGGCCGCGACCGCCAACGCGCGCATCGCCGAGGTTCCCGTGCGGCATCATGCGCGCCGGTTCGGCGTGAGCAAGTACGGACTGTCGCGCATCGCGAAGCTCCTCGCCGACCTCCTGACCATCAAGATGATCGCGACCTTCCGCGAGAGTCCCCTCGCGATGTTCGGGCTCGGCGCGCTCGCGTCGAGCGTGGTGGCCTCCGGCTTTCTCGCCGCGTGGCTGCTGTCGCCGATTCCGAATGCGTATGTCCTTCCGGGGAGCGCGCTGCTCTGCATCGCGCTCGCGGTGTTCCTGACGATGCTCGGACTGATCGCCGAAGAGGCGCTGCAGAAGGTGCGCGCCGAGGAGCAGCTGGAGCGCTTCGAAAGTCGCGCGGTTCACGCATGATCGCGACGGAGCTACGCGCGGGGATCGCAGCGCAGGTCACCGTGATCGTGACGGTGGTGGAGCGGCCGGAGCCACTCGAGGCGCTGTATCAGGAGTACGCTGCGGTACTCGACTCGTGCGGACGGAGCTACGAGTTCATTTTCGTCGCGCACCCGTACTTCCACGAGATGCTCGAGCCGCTGCTCGCGCTGCAGCGCGCCGGCCAGCCGGTGCGCGTGATCGAGTCGCCACGCAGCATCGGCGAGACGGCGCTCCTCCGCATGGGGCTCGCAGACGCGCGCAGCGCGCTCGTCGTGACGGTGCCCGCGTATCGGCAGGTGCAGCCATCGGCGATCTGCGATCTCCTGGCGGCAGTCGACGGCGGAGCAGATCTCGCGGTCGCCCGACGCTGGCCGCGCATCGACTCGAAGGTGAATCGCTTTCAGCATCTCGCGCTGCATCTCACCGCGGGACGGCTCGCCGACGGGACGCTGCACGACATCGCGTGCGGCGTACGCGCCTCGCGTCGCGATGTGCTGCGCGACATTCCGCTGTACGGCGACTTTGCCCGTTTTCTCCCGCTGCTCGCGATCTACAACGGCTACAACGTGGTCGAAATCGCGAGCCCGCAGCATTCGAGCGATCGCCGTCGCCGCGTCTACAGCCCGGGGGTGTACGTTCGCAGATCGATCGACATCCTCGGCCTGTATTTCCTGCTCCGCTTCACCGAGAAGCCGCTGCGATTTTTCGGGCTGATCGGCGCCGTGCTCGCAGGCACCGGCGGCATCGCGCTCGTGGTGATGTTCGTCCAGCGCATCTTCGGCCAGCCGCTGGGCAACCGCCCGCTCATGCTGCTCGCGGTGCTGCTCGCGACGCTCGGCGTGCAGGCGATCGCGCTCGGACTCGTGGGCGAGATGATCGTGCACTTCAACGCCTCGCGGCGGCGGAGCTACCGGCTGCGGGAGCCGGTGGCGCCGGACGGAGACTCGACGCCGGTCTAGTTCGGGCGTGGTGCGCGGGACGCAGCCCGCGCCGTCGAGCCGAGCTCCGTACGGCGATCGACGATATCCTCCGGCGTCATCGCCATCTCGTTGTCGACCGCGTGCGCGAGCTGCGCCGCGATCACCGGCGAGTCATCCGCGACGCGCGCGCCCAGTGAAGGGGTCGCCGCCACCATCGCCACCAGCGCGCTGTAGCCGACGCCGTAGCTTCGGACGAGGTGCGTCACCACGTCCTCCGGCATCCCCGCACGATCGGCTGCGAGCGCGCGCGCGATCACCTTCTCGACATCTTCGGCCGGCGCCGACGAGAGCAGCTGCGTGGCCGTCTCACATGGCTTCGTCGCGCGGCCGATCCGCGCGCACACCCGATCGAGCAGCTCCTCGGCCACCGCTCGCGACGTGGTGAGCTTCGGGCCGATCGCGGTGAGCAGCTGCGGCGCGCCGTCACGCGTGTGGTCGATGATCAGATGCTCGGGGGGACCGTGTCCCTTCGCGCCGGACGCACCGTGTGGCAGCGGCTGCATCCCCGCGTGCACGAGGAGCACGCTCCGGCGCGTGATCGCTCGCGCGGGCCACGCTGCGGAGAGCTCGCGCACGAAGCGCTCGACGTACGGCTCGCGCTCCGCATCGGAGGCCGGCATTCGCTCGCAGGCGTAGTGCGCCGTGCCGACGAGCGTTCGGCCCCGCCATGGCACGACGAAGAGCCGTCGCATCCGCCCGTCCTCGTTCGCCGTGATCGCGAAGGCAGTGGAGACGCGATCGTCGCCCGCCAGCATCAGGTTGAGCGCGATGCCGCGCATCGGCTCCGCGCTCCCGGCGCGACCGGTGAGCGTATCCGCAAGGGTCGCCGCGCCGGCGCCCGCCGCGTTGACGATCATCGCGGCGCGCACATCGAAGTGCTCGGCGCTCCCGTCGCCCGCGGCATCCTCGCCGCGCCTCGCGAGGCGATCGATGGCCGAGACGCCGGCGAGCGCGCCGCCGTCACGAAGGGGCGCCGCTGCCTCCACGTAGTTCGCGATCACTGCGCCTGCGCGCACGGCATCTTCCAGCACGGCAATCACGAGTCGCTCGGCGGAGTACAGCTGGGCGTCGTGGAAGAGTGCTCCGCCTGTGTACTGGTCGAATACGTCGGGAATCAGCGCGTGCATCTCCTCGCGCGAGAGTACGCGTCCGCGCGGCAGCCGGCGGGAAGGGGTGACGCCGGCATTCCGGTCGCTCGAGACCAGGTCGTTCAGCGCGAGCCCCGCGCGCATCACGAGTGCAGACTCGCGTCCCAATCCGCGCGTCGGGACGACGAACGGGAGCGGCTCGACGAGATGTGGCGCGATCCTCAGCCAGGACCGCCGCTCGCGCACGAACTGGCGCGCCTGGGAGATGTCGAGCCCCTGCAGCGACCGCAGCCCGCCGTGGACGACCTTGAGGCTGTTCCAGGAGATCCCGCCTCCGAAATCTCCCTTCTCGATCAGCGCCACCGACAGCCCGCGCAGCGCCGCGTCGCGCGCCGCGCACGCGCCCACGATGCCGCCGCCTATCACGAGGACGTCGAAGCGGGTGCGGGCCAATGAAGCAAGCTCTCGTTGCACGCCCCAAACTAGCATCGACGGCCAGGGAACGAACCGGCCGCGGCCACGGCCCGCGCCTTGCCCCTACCTTTCGGCATGCGCACCCCTTTCACCGCTCCCCAGCCACACGGCGGAGCGTAGCGAGCCATGGCGTACGGCCCTCCTCCCTGGCGCAAGTTGATCGGCGGCATCGTCGCGCTCGTCGTCATCATCGTCGGCGCGTTCTCGATCATCGCGTTCGCGCGCGTCGGCTCG
>JBBRYY010000093.1:0-12262 GCA_038237245.1 Gemmatimonadales bacterium
CGCAAACATCCTCGTGACCGCGGACGGCACGGTGAAGCTGCTGGACTTCGGGATCGCGAAGCTCCTCGAAGAGGGAGGGGAGATCGCCGAGCTCACCGCTGCACAGGGCGCCGTCTTTACCTACAAGTACGCGGCGCCGGAGCAGATTCGGAACGAGCCGATCACCATCGCTACCGACGTCTATAGTCTCGGTGTGATACTATATGAGTTGCTGGCAGGCAAGCATCCAACGAGCAGCGCGGCGCGCACACCGGCGGAGCACGCAGTCGCGATCCTGAACACCGAGTCGGGACTTCTGTCGCTGGCGTTGACGCGTGGTGGCGCGCAGAGCCGACACGACGTCGAACGGCTCGCGGTGGCGCGAGACACGTCACCAGAGCGGCTGCGCCGCGTCTTCGCGGGCGACCTCGACAACATCGTGGCGAAGGCGCTCAAGAAAGTGCCGGCCGAACGATATCCCACTGTTGGCGCATTCGCCCAGGACATCCGCCATTACCTCGGTCACGAACCGGTAAGCGCGCGTGCCGACTCACTCGGCTATCGCGCAGGAAAGTTCGTGCGACGACATCGTCTCGAGGTCGCTCTCGCCACGCTGGTAACGATTGCCCTGCTGGGCGCGGCAGCACGCGAGGTGCAGCTGCGGGGCCGTGCGGAGTCGGAGGCGCGGAAGGCGGTGGCGGTCGAGGGTTACCTCATAGACATCTTCGGCGCCGCAGATCCATACGCACTTACCGCGGACAAGCCCAGCGAGGTCACGGCGCGCGCGCTGCTGGATCGCGGCGCTCAGCGGATAGACACATCACTCGCGAATCAGCCAGACGTCCGAGCCGAACTGCGTGGCGCGCTCGGCGGGGTCTACATGAATCTCGGCGAGTACAAGGAGGCCACGAAGGAGCTTCGCCAGTCACTCGCGGAGCGGCGCGCACTATACGATCGCGACAACGCGTCGGTCGCGCAGGCGATGGACCAGCTGGGTGACGTGCTGACGAAGCAGGACAGTCTCGCCGAGGCCGATACGCTTCTGCGTGGCGCCCTCGCGATTCGCCGAAAGCTCTTTGGCGAGAACAACGATGCGACTGCGCAGAGCCTCGATCACCTCGCGGAGCTCTTCAATGAGAAGGACGACTTTCCCAATGCAGAGCCGCTCTATCGTTCGGCCCTTCGCGTGCGACGCGAGCTCCATGGCGACAGCGATCTGACGGTCGCCACGAGCCGCGTATCACTGGGGGAGCTGCTCCTGATGAGAAGCGAGAACAAGGAGGCAATCGGGGAGTTCCAGCAGGCGCTCGCGATCCGGCAACGCAAGCTCGGTCCGGATCATCCGTCCACCGCCGAGGCGATTCGTCGCATGGCGAGGGCTGAACAGGCACTGGGCGAATACGCGGATGGCGAGCGGCACTATCGAGAGGCACTTGCAATCGACCGCACGGCTCTCGGCACAAATCATCGGAACGTCGCGTCGATCCTCAACGATCTCGGGCAGCTGCTCCGCACACAGGGTCGCCTGGATGAAGCAGAACCGCTGCTTCGTGAAGCCCTCGCCATCGATCGAAAGCTCTTTGGTGAGAACCACGATGCGGTGAGCGCGAACCTGAGCAATCTCGCCGTCGTGGTGCGCGAGCGGGGCGACTTCGACGAGGCCGAGCGGCTATTGGAGCAGGCCCTGGCCATCGACCGCAAGCTCTATGGCGCCGACCACATCAGCATCGCGTTCTATCTGAACGAGATGGCAGTCGTGCTTCGTCTCGAGGGCCGGCCAGACAGTGCGGCGCTGTTCCTGCGTCGGGCGCTGGCGATGAACCTGAAGCTGCAAGGTCCCGACGGGCAGGGCACGAAAGCGATTTCCGTGAATCTCGGACGCGCGCTGGAAGAGGGCGGGCATTACGCCGAGGCGGAGAAGCTCCTGAGAGGAGTGCTTGCGAAGATGGATACGAGCAACGCTGACGCACAGCTGCAAATAATTCCAGGGCGCATCGGCATGGCTCGCGTGCTGCTCGCCACACATCGCGCGAAGGAGGCGGTGCCGGAGATCGAGGGTGCCGTGGTGATGTGCACCAATAGAGTTGGGCCCAAGCATTGGCGCACGGCAGAGGCGAAGCTCGTGCTCGCTGAGAGCCTGATGGCGCTCGGGGATTACGACAAGGCTATGCAGCCATTGAATGAATCGACCGAGGTGCTGGAGAAGGGCGAAAAGGCACGCCCCGGGTTGGCGCGGGAGGCGAGGAGTATGAAGGCGGAGTTCGCGCGTCACCGCGCGGGGTGACGGTTCTGGGCGTTTGATGCGGCATCACGCAGCGGCGATCTACCCCGGCTGCTCTCACTAGCACGTCGGAAAGCGGCGCGCCCGTTTCGCATCGCATCCCTATGCTCCCCACATACGCCATACCAGGGGGGTCGATGCGTACTCTGATGTCTGCCTGCTTCATCACCGCGCTCGCGTCGGGCTGTCACTCCGCGCCGCAGGCCAATGCCGCGCAGGCCGATACGAGCTCCGCGGTCACCGCCGACGGCAAGA
This sequence comes from Gemmatimonadales bacterium, assembly GCA_038237245.1. Taxonomy (GTDB): domain Bacteria; phylum Gemmatimonadota; class Gemmatimonadetes; order Gemmatimonadales; family Gemmatimonadaceae; genus FEN-1250. The sequence goes on from JBBRYY010000093.1 coordinate 2,516, forward strand.
TCCCGATCACCACGCACTCCGAACAGGCGCGCGCGCTCTTCCTGCGTGGGCGCGCGCTCAGCGACAGGCTTCAGGTACACGCCGCGCACGCAGCATTCGAGCAGGCGGTCGCCATCGATCCCTCGTTCGCGATGGGCGAGTACTACCTCGCGACGACCGCGCCAACGGCGAATGATCTCGCTCTGCATCTCCGGAAAGCGCTCGCGCTCGCGCCCAACGCCTCGCCCGGCGAACGGCTCTTCATCGAATTGCTCGACGCGCGCAGCCACGCCGATCGCTCGCGGCAGCTGCAGCTCGCCGAGTCGCTCGTGGTGCGCTATCCGCTCGACGAGCGCGCCCATCTCGCGCTCGCCTCCATCTACTCTGCCCAACAGAGGCGCGAGAACACGATCGCCGAGTACCAGAAGGCGATTGCGATCGACCCGGGATACTCGCTCGCCTACAACCAGCTCGGCTTCGCATATCGCTCTGTGAACATGCTGGACTCGGCCCAGGCCGTCTTCCTCCGCTACATCGCGCTCGTGCCGAACGACCCGAATCCGCACGACTCGTACGCCGAGCTGTTGATGAAGATGGGACGCTTCGACGAATCGATCCTCGAATACCGCAAGGCGCTCTCGATCGATCCGCACTTCGGCGCGTCGTTCATCGGCGTCGCAGCCGACGAGATGTATTCCGGCCGGCACAAGGCGGCGCTCGAGGAGGCGCAGAAGTACTTCGTGAGCGCGCGCGACGACGGTGAGCGCCGCACGGCGATGCTCACTCTCGCGATGATCGACGTCGACAACCATGCGACCGAAGCCGCGGTGCGTGTGATGGAGCGCAGCTACGGAATCGCGAGCGCCACCAGCGATACCGCCAGCATGTCGGCCGACGCGATCGCCGCCGCCGACATTCTGCTCGCCGCGGGGCGTGTGGACTCGGCAAGTGCCAGGTATCGCAGGGCGCACGATCTGGTCGCTGCGTCGAGTATGTCGGACGCGGTGAAGAAGGACGACGAGCTCGCGCGGCACTACGACATGGCGCGCGTCGCAGTCGGGAAGCACGACGTGAAGTTGGCGCGCCTGGAGGCGTCGGCGTATCTCGGCGGCGCGACCGACGCGTACAACGATGCGCGGGTGCGCCAGGCGCGCGAGCTGAATGGGCTGGTGGCGCTGGAGGCGAAGGAGTACGACGTGAGCCGCACGGAGCTGGCGCTCGCCGACCAGGACAATCCGGCGGTGATCTACGCGATGTCGCGCACGTATGCAGGGGAGGGCAACGCGGCGAAGGCGAGGACGCTCGCTGCGGAGGCGCTGCACACGAACATCCTGCCGTCGCTTCCCTACGTGTTCACCCGCGCAGCGCTTGCCTCCGCCACTGGCTTGGCGACTGCTGGAAGGCTTCCCTGAAGGCAGCATTGAAGCGGCGGAGGCTCTGAAAGCCGCTGTCGTACGCGACCTGGATGATCGGAGCGCGCGTCTCGATGAGGAGACGGGTGGCAGTGAGTAGCCGTTGCGCGAGCGCGAGATCGAATGGCGACGAGCCGGTCTCGCGCTCGAGCGCGCGCCGCACGTGGCGCTCGCTCATCCCGAGCTCCGACGCGAGCGCGCGCACGCTGCTGCCGTTGAGCGCGCCGGCGGAGATGCGCTGCGCGGCCTTTTGCGCAAGACGGGGAACGGCGTCGAGCGGAGTCTCGCCGGGTGCGAGCTCGGGGCGGCAGCGTCGACACGCGCGATACCCCGATTCCTCGGCCGCAGCGCGCGAGGGAAAGAAGCGGCGGTTCTCCCGCCGCGCGATGCGCGAGGGGCACACCGGTCTGCAGTAGATCCTCGTCGACGTGATCGCGACGAAAAAGACTCCGTCGAACGACGGGTCGCGCTCGTCGACGGCACGGTGCCAGGCTGCGTTCGGAGTGTCGGCCACGGTCAGCTCGCTGGAATCGAGATTCAATCAATATATCGGGGCGCGCCGAGACGGCCGGTCGCATTCGGACCCGAATATCGGGCTCGCAAGTCGATTCAAACCCTTCCGCCACCTCCAACTGTCTGACCCTAGACTCTTGGAGGAAGCGCGATTCATGGCACTGCTCAAAGGCACACTCGACGTCCTCGGCTATCGTGAAGCATGCGGCGCTCACATCGGTGTGGTGCTTCTTCGCGGCCGCACTGAGTGTGCTGATCTTCGTCGCGGTCACGCGGATGCACGGCGCGCCCTCGATGTCGTTCGCATCCACGGGATCGCCTGAGAGCGCCGGTTGAATTCGCGACAGTGAGCGCGCATACTGGGACGTGACGCGCGCGCTCGCGCGCCAACGCAGCCCCCTCTCGCCCGGCCAACCACGTGCGTCGCTACGTCACCATCACGCTGCTCGCCATCGCCTTCGTCGCCACCGCGGCGATGTCATCGCGCTCGTATCAGGTCGGCCGCATCCGCACGCCGATGGGCGAGATCCTCTTCGTCCTCTTCGACCAGACGCCGCATCACAGGGACAGCTTCGTCAAGCTCGCCGACAGCCATTATTGGGACTCGTTGACGTTCAATCGCGTCATCAAGAACTTCGTGGCGCAGGGCGGCTGCCCCGATACGCCGGCGGGATTCTCAGGGTCGCCGTATCTGCTCGAGCCCGAATTCAACGACAGCCTCAAACACGTGTACGGCGCGGTCGGTGCCGGGCGCGACGACAATCCCGGACAGCTTTCGGCGGGGTGCCAGTTCTACATCGTCGCGAACAAGGATGGCCTCCCAAAGCTGGACAACCACTACACGGTGTATGGGCAGGTCTTCAAGGGAATGGACGTCGTCGAGAAGATCGTGTTGGCGCCAAAGGACTCGACGAACAAGCCGTATACGCCGATCACCCTCCACATCGATGTGGTCGAGATGTCGACGGATCAGCTGAGAAAGGACGGCTACGTGCCGAAGTAGAGGAGCGCGCCACCCGAAGGGTGCGCCGCGCGCCACGCTCCCCGCCGATCGATGTGCCTGAGGGTGCACGAAGAAAGCGACGAGCGAGACACCGCAGCAGTAGGCGACGGTGCCGTCTGCTCCAACCGCGCAAGCGGCTGCGTCCGGCAGCGCGTCCGCCGCACACGACACCAGCGACAGCGCTCCCTCGTGGCTCGCGCATGCCACGGTGCGCTTGCGCGGCGGCATCATTGGTCCGAACGAAGCGTAGGCGTGCAAGCGGGCGACGCTCGACGGCTTCATCGAGACGGGAGTTGGCTATCAGCTGCCCAAGGTATTTGCCGTTGTGCTCAACTTCTTCATCACGAGTGCCGGAGGGAAAGCGATCGACGCTCTCGGGACGATAGGAAAAGGGCCCAGTATGAATCTGTTCAGCGAGGACGTGTCGGTGCCAAAGGGGGGGTGCATCGGCCAAGTCCGGTTAGCCGTGAAAGACGGCGACACACCGCCTGCACTCCGATTCCCGATTTTGAATTGGCTGCCGTGCCCGCGAAACTTCGAGATCTCACAAGTGTCTCGAGGATTCAGCGAATGGCTTCCCCTATACTTCAGCGCAACAACGTCCACGTTTCTGGTCGCGGCACGCAGCCGATGCTCTTCGCGCACGGCTTCGGCTGCGATCAGAACATGTGGCGCTTCGTGACGCCGGCGTTCGAGGACGACTACCGCATCGTCCTCTTCGACTACGTGGGCTCGGGCAAGTCAGACTTGAGCGCGTACGACGCGGAGCGTTATTCGACGCTCGATGGCTATGCGCAGGATGTGCTCGACGTCTGCCATGCGCTCGACCTGAGCGACATCATCTTTGTTGGACATTCGGTGAGCAGCATGGTGGGCGTGCTCGCAGCCAATCGCGAGCCCGAGCTCTTTTCGCGTCTCCTCATGATCGGTCCCTCGCCGCGCTACATCAACGAGGTGCCGGATTATTTCGGCGGATTCGAGCGCGCCGACATCGAGGGGCTGCTCGAGACGATGGAGAAGAACTACATCGGCTGGGCGAATTTCCTCGCGCCGGCGATCATGAAGAATCCGGAGCGTCCGGAGCTGAGCAGCGAGCTCGAGGCGAGCTTCTGCTCAACAGACCCGGTGATCGCGAAGCGATTCGCGGAGGCGACCTTTTTCGCGGACAACCGCGCGGATCTTGCGGCGGTGACGGTGCCGTCGCTCATCATGCAATGCTCCGACGACATGATCGCACCGAACCGTGTCGGCGATTATCTCAGTCGCGAGCTGCCCGACAGCACGCTGCGCACGCTCGAGGCGACGGGCCACTGCCCGCACATGAGCCATCCCGACGAGACCATCGCGGTCATGCGCGAATATCTCGGAACTCCGGTCGCCACGCCATCAGTGGCGCAGATCGCAAAATGAGAGCGCCTTCGCCGCGCGGCCCATGACGACCGGCGCGGACGCGATCGACCCGCTCCTCGACACCGAGCCGTGCGGATTCGTCTCCTTCTCCGATGATGGCGCCGTGCGCGTCGTCAACCAGACGCTGCTCGACATGCTCGGCTACGCGCGGGAAGGACTAGTAGGGAAGCACATCGAGACGATCCTGACCGTCGGCAGCCGCATCTTCTATCAGACGCACTTCTTCCCGCTGTTGCGGCTGCGCGGGAGCGCGGAGGAGATCTTCCTGCTGCTGCGCGCAAAGGGCGGCGAGGATGTCGCGGCGCTCGCGAATGCTGTCCGACGCGAGCGGAGCGGCGAGTGGATCACCGACGCGGTGCTGCTGCGCCTCGTCGAGCGTCGGAAGTTCGAGGATGCGCTGCTCGAGGCGAAGCGCGCGGCGGAGGAGGCGACGGCGCGCGCGAACGCGCACCGCGCCGAGGTGCAGAGCGCGAACGAACAGTTGGAGCAGCAAGCGCTGGAGCTCGAGTTGAGCCAGGAGCAGCTATTGGCACAGGCCGTCGAGCTGGAGCGCCAACGCGCGCTCGCCGATGATGCGAACCGCGCAAAGAGCTCGTTCCTCGCGATGATGAGCCACGAGCTCCGCACACCGCTCAACGCGATCGGCGGCTACGTGCAGCTGCTCGAGATGGGGGTGCACGGCCCGGTGACGAGTGCGCAGGCCGAGGCGCTGGGACGCGTCACGCGGAGCCAGCAGCATCTGCTTCGGCTGATCAACGATCTGCTGAACCTCGCCCGCATCGAATCGGGGCGCGTCGACTACGACGTGCAGTCCATTTCGCTCAACGACATAGTGCAGTCGACGGTGCCGATGATCGAGCCCCAGCTGGCAACGCGCGCGCTGCGCTTCGAGGTGGATGTTCCGCTTGGGCTCATGGCCGCCGTGGATCGCGAGAAAATCGAGCAGCTTCTGCTCAACCTCTTATCGAACGCGGTCAAGTTCACGACCCCGGGCGGATGCGTGAGCGTTGACGCAGCGCCTGCGGCCGACGATGATGAAACGGTCGAGCTGCGCGTGCGCGACACTGGTGTCGGCATCCCGGCGAATCGGCTCGAGGCGATCTTCGAGCCGTTCGTGCAGGTGGAGAACAGCAAGGCCGCGCGCGTCGAAGGGAGTGGGCTCGGACTCTCGATCAGCCGCGAGATGGCGCGCGGCATGGGCGGCGACATTTCGGCCGAGAGCACGCTGGGCGTGGGGAGTACGTTCACGATCCGTCTGCGACGAGGGTAGGCGAGCTCGTAACGGGCCATTTGACTCCTTCCGCGCCCCGGTCCTCTCTTCAGCTTTACGGAGTGTTCCGCGTAACCGACCAGCACACACTCGAGAGATCGCCGTGATCCTCCGCACCTTCCTCGCATCGTCGCTGCTCCTGCTGCCCCTCGCGCCACCGCCACCGCCAGCGCGCCCGCTCCCGATGCCGCGCGCGGTCGCACGCGCGTATCAGAACGGCACGCGCTCTCCCGACGGAAAGCCAGGCCCGCACTACTGGCAGAATCGCGGCCGTTACTCGATTACCGTTACGGCGCTTCCTCCATCACGCCTGATTACCGGCACGGAGGAGATCACCTACTTCAACAACAGCCCGGACACGCTTCACAGCACCAACATGAAGCTGTTCATGAACGTCCATCGCCCCGATGCCCCGCGCGAGGGCGCGACGAGCCTCGCCTATCTTACCAACGGCGTGACGGTCGACTCCTTCGCGGTGAACGGCGTCGCGCAGAAGTGGGTGAATGATCCGCACGTCTTCACGAACAAGCGCATCACCCTTCCGGCGCCGCTCGCGCCCCACGACTCGGTGCGGATGTCCATCAGCTGGCAGTACGAGCTCTCGCGCGAGGCCGGCCGCGAGGGGATGCTCGACTCGAGCACCTACTATCTCGCGTACTTCTATCCGCGCGTCGCCGTCTACGACGACTACAACGGATGGGACGAGATGACGTTCACGGACGATCAGGAGTTCTACAGCGACTTCAACGACTACGACGTCACCGTGCGCGCGCCTGCGAACTTCGTCGTCTACGGAACGGGAACGCTGCGCAATCCGGCCGAGGTGCTGCAGCCGGAGATCGCGAAGCGCTTCGAGTCGTCGCTCACCTCGGACGACGTCATCCGCGTCGCGAGTCCGGCGGACTTCGCGGCGAAGCGCGTGACATCGCGCAACGCCGTGAACAACTGGCACTTCACGGCGACCAACATCCCCGACATGACCTTCGCTCTCAGCGATCACTACGTGTGGGATGCATCCAGCGTCGTCGCCGACGATCGCGATCATCGGCGCGCATCCGTGCAGTCCGCGTACAACGACTCCGCCGCTGACTTCCACTACATGGTACAGTTCGGCCGCCACGCGCTCGACTGGTTCTCGCACAACTGGCCCGGCGTGCCGTATCCGTACGAGAAAACGACGATCGTGCAGGGAAGCGCCGACATGGAATATCCCATGATGGTGAACGACGGCTCCAACGCCGATTCGGCGAACTCGCGCCTGGTGGCCGAGCACGAGATTGCGCACACGTATTTCCCGTTCTACATGGGGATCAACGAGACGCGCTATGGCTTCATGGACGAGGGATGGGCGACCACCTTCGAGTATCTCATCGGCATCGCCAATGTAGGGAAGGCGAAGGCAGATTCGCTCTACAGGGACTTTCGAGTGAAGTCGTGGATCACGAGCCCATCGCCGGTGGAGCTCGTGCCGATCATCACTCCGGAAGACATGCTCGTGCGCCCAGCCTACGGCCACAACGCCTACGGCAAGGCATCGCTCGGCTATCTCGCCGCCAAGGACATGCTCGGCGACGCGCTCTTCAAAAAGTCGCTGCAGACGTACATGGATCGGTGGCATGGCAAGCATCCGACGCCGTGGGATTTCTTCAACTCGATCAACGATGTATCGGGGAAGAATCTCAACTGGTTCTGGCGCGCCTGGTACTTCACGAGCAGCAACATCGACATCGCGCTCTCTGGCGTGACGAAGTCGTCGAGGGGGTACTCGGTGGCGCTCGAGAATCTCGGCGGCATGCCGGCGCCGGTAGATCTGCGCATCGGCTACTCCGATGGCAGCTCAAATACCGTGCACGAGACATCGCAGATCTGGGCCGCGAATCAGGAGCGCGCGGTGGTGACGCTCCCAGCGCGGAAGGCGATCGCGTCTGTGAAGCTCGAGCATGGAATCTGGATGGACGCCGATACCACGAACGATGTGTGGAGCTCCGGAGGTCGCGCTCGCGCGCACTGAGCTACGTGCGCATCAGCGACGGGTAGCTGCGGAGGGATGCTGTGAACGGACCATAGGGCGTGCTGACATATGGCTCCTATGGGCGCAATACGGTGCGTGAATGGCTATGGCAAAGCGGCCGCTGCCATCCGAGCTTGCACCATCGCCAACGAATGGATGAACGATGGACGCAACTGATCGCGAATGGCGGCTCGCGTGTACACGAGTCGCGCTCCTGGCGCTCGCCCTCACGACTCTCCCCGTCATCGCGCGTGCGCAGCAGGCGCACGATAGCACGGCGGCGCGCGCACGCCAGTCCACCGACGACGCCTGGTGGACGGGACCAATGCTCGCCGCGTCGCCCAACACGCTCCCGCCCGGGCACTTTCTCGTTGAGCCCTACCTCTACGACGTGCACACGCCGCACGCGAACGGCCTGGGGTCGCTCACGTACATCAACTACGGCGTCTTCAACAACTTCACCATCGGGCTGATTCCGACCTTCGGCTTCAACATCATGAGCGAGGGCACGAACAGCTCGGGAGTTGGCGTGGGCGATCTCACGCTGCTCACACAGTATCGACTGACGCAGTTCCACACGGGAAGCCGCATGCCGACGATCGCGATCGTCCTGCAGGAGGCGCTACCCATCGGGAAATACGACAGGCTCGGCTCTCGCCCGAGCGACGGCTTTGGCGGCGGAGCGTACACGACGACGCTGTCGCTCTACTCGCAGACGTATTTCTGGATGCCCAACGGGCGCATTCTGCGCACGCGACTCGACGTCTCACAGGCGTTCTCCAACAGCGTGCAGATCGAGGATGTCAGCGTCTACGGAACCGGGGATGGCTTCCGAGGGCACGCCGATCCCGGCAACTCACTCTTCGCGGATGCCGCCGGCGAGTACAGCGTCACGCAGCGCTGGGTGCTCGCCCTCGATCTCTTCTTTCGCCACGGCGGCAGCACGCGCGTCCGCGGTGAGCAGCCCACTGGGCCGGGGCTCACCGGCGGACCGACAATCGTCGCGTTCGAGACCGGGTCGAGCGATGCGTTCGGCTTCGCACCAGGACTCGAATACAACTGGAGTCCGCGATTCGGAGTGCTACTGGCCACGCGCATCATTCTCTCCGGCCACAACACGTCGTCGTCGATCACGCCGGCGGTGGCGCTCAACATGTTCTATTGAGCGCTATTGCTTCCCGGCGAAGGACGCGGACTTTGCCACCGCCCACTGCAGCATCTCATCCGCGACCCCTTCCCAGCCCGCCTCGCCGATCGTCCAGTGCGTGCGCTCTGGATATTCCTTGAGCTCCGTGATCGCGCTCGACTTCGCGAACAGCTTGTAGTTCGCCTTGGCCACTACCGCTGGTACGACGTGGTCCTTTCCTCCGGCCACGATGAGCAGCGGCGCACGACCGTCGTTCGCAAAGTCGACCGTCGTCGCCGCATGCGGATTGAAGTTCGCGAGGCTCGCCTGGAAGAGCACGTGGTTCGGTCCCGGCACAGCGTAACGCTTGTACAGCGCGAGCGACTCCTCGGCCGACATCTCGTTCGTGAACGAGTAGTGAAACTGTTCGGCCGTGAGCGACACCGCCTCGTGCGTCTTGAACGGATTCTTGAGCGCGGGGAACGCGGACTTGAGCTCCGCGAACGGTAGCACGAGAATCCCCTTCACTGGCGCCGGAGCAATAGCGACGCCCGCCGAGCCCAGCCCGCGATCGAGCAGGATCTGCGCGATCAATCCACCGAACGAGTGTCCGATGATGATTGGCGGGCTGTCCAGCTCGTCGATGATCGATGCGTAATGATCGACGAGATCCGTGACGCCGAGCTGTCCGATTCCCACAGGATCCCGACGCAGCTGATCGATATCGCCTTCCATGCCAGGCCAGCTGCGCGCGATCACGCGATAGCCCTGCGCCTCGTAACGCGCGACCCACTTCTCCCAGCTCAGCGCGGTAAGCCAGAGCCCGTGGATGAGCACCACCGTCGGCTTTTCGGCCGTTTCCTTTGCATAGGTAGACATCTCCATCTCCATTCGAGGTTCCGCAAGATGTCGCGTTGATGCAATCGTAAACAGTCATCCACTGCGGAGTTCGCGCATACCTCGAGCGAGGTATCCCGCTATGGCGCACCTGTCGGCGGCGTCGCAGTTTTGGACGAGCACGCC
>JBBRYY010000094.1:0-12220 GCA_038237245.1 Gemmatimonadales bacterium
AGAGACGGTAGTGGCTGTCACCGCCGTAGAGGCAATCGGTGAGCGTGCGGTCCCATTCCGAGTTCTCCTCGAGATTCGTGTCGAGGAGGTAGACGGGGACGATGTGGCCGTTGGCGCCGCGTACATCGTAGCGCCAGGCGCGAATCTCGACTCGGCGGCCGGCGATCTCCACGGACGCGCGCGCGCTTTCGGGCGCGAGGACCTTCTCGGGGCTCCACACGACCTCGGCCTCGCGCTGCTGGCCGCTCGGGTCGAGGGTCTGCGTGAAGTAGCCTTTTCGGTGGAGGAGGGTGACGGCGATCATCGGGACTTCGAGATCGGCGGCGGCGCGGAGGGTGTCACCGGCGAGAACGCCGAGTCCGCCGCTGTAGGTGGGGATCGCCTGCTCGAGGCAGATCTCCATCGAGAAGTAGGCGACGATGGCGCCTTTGGGAATCGTCATGAAGCGGTGTGAGGGGTGGGGTGCAACGGTGGTGAACTAAGGTACGCGAGTGCGGAGGAGCAGGGCGAGGGGTGCGGCGTTGAGGATAGAGGCGACGGGGATGTGGACGGCGTTTCCGGTGGCTGGAGGGAAGACGATTTCGTGGCCGGAGAGGGCGCAACGCCATCGGGTAGACGCCAGGTCATTCGGGAGGTGGAGGGTGGTGTTCGCCCAGAGCTCGCCCACGGGCGGAGCGTTGGGGGTGAGGGCGTGGGTGAGGCGCGGCACCACGATGATGGCGGCGGCGGAGGGAGCGTGTGGGGCGGATCGTCGGGCGAATGAGAAGATGTGAGTGCCGAGGGTTCCGTGTGCGGCAATGGGGTGGTAGGAGCCGGTGGCGAAGAGATGGGCGTGGGTTGCGCGGGCTTGGAGGGCCTTGCGGATGAGCGTCGTTTTGTCACCAGGTGGTGACATAGCGTCGATTCGCCTCTCGTCGAAACGAACCGCGCGACGATTGTCCGGATCGACCAGGGAGAAATTCCAGTACTCGTCCCCCTGATAGATGTCGGGAAAGCCCGGCGACGTGAGATGCAGCAGCGTGCGCGCGAGCGCATTCCACGCGCCGCTCGGCGCGATCGTCGCCACCAGCTGCTCGAGCTCCGCCGTGAACTTCGGCCGCGCAACGATCTGCGCGATGAACGCGACGAGTGCGCGCTCGTAGTCCTCGTTGGGATCTGTCCACGAGGTTCGCCCCTTCGCCTCGCGCGCCGCCTTGAGCGCGAACGCGGTGACGCGCTCGCGAAGGGAGTCTACTTCTTCCCGCGCGGGTGACGAGCCTGCGGGCCAGATGCCGACGAGCGTCTGGTAGATCACGTACTCCATGTTCGCGTCCGGGGCGAAGCGGTCGCCCACGCGCACCTTGAGCGAGCGATGCACGCGCGCCCACTTCGCGACCTGGCGCGACCACTCCTCCGGGATCTCGGAGAGCACGTCGAGGCGCGAGCGGACGTCCGCGCTGCGCTTGGTGTCGTGCGTGCTCGTGGCGAGCATCGTTCGCGGCCACCGGATGCTCCGCTCGATATTCGCATCGTGGAGATCGCCGACGGCGTCGCGGAGCTCGCCGCCGGGATCCGCGCCGACCTCGTTGCGCGACAGGAGCGGCGAGTACCTGTAGAGCGCCGTGTCCTCGATCCCCTTCGCGGTCGCCGGCCCGCTTACCTGCTGGAAGCGCAGCACGAACGCATCGCGCTCGCTTCTCGTCGCATCATCGCCGAGCGATGAGGGGTCGCTTAGGAAGATCCGCTCGAGGAGCTCGAGCAGCGGCGGACGGATGAGAGCGAGATCGCGCGCGGCAGAGAAGGCCATCTCGAGCGCGGCGCGATCATCCTCATGCAACGCGAGCGCGCCCGACTCGATGTACGTGCGATAGACAGGGAGTCGCGCGATCAGCTGCACGATCCCCTCGCCGAGTTGCGCGCGCGTGAGCGACTGCGTGTGCGCGTCGCGGCGCGCGATCGGAGCGAGCAGCGCGGCGAGTCGCTGCACGTCGGGGGCGAGCGAGCCGCGGAGAATAAATGCCTTGCCGCGCACCGCGACCTCGTGGAAGTCGAGCTCGGGGCGCCGGATGTCGAGGAAGTTGCGGTACGACTTCTCGATCTCGCGCATCCCATCCGGATCGATGAAGATCGCATCGAGCTGCGCGAGAAATTCGTATCCGGTCGTCCCCGCCACCGGCCACTCGACGCGCAGCCGCTCGCGCCCTGAGAGGATCTTCTCGACGAACACCGGAATCTCCGCGCCGGGGAGCACCTGCTGGATGGTCGCGTTGAGCCGGTCGAGATAGTCGCGCGGATTTCGCAGCCCGTCGACGTGATCGATGCGGAGCCCGTCGAGCTGGCCGTCCTTCACCCACTGGATGATTCGCCGGTGCGTGGCGCCGAAGACGGCGGGATCCTCCATGCGCAGCGCGACGAGCTCGTTGATGTCGAAGAAGCGGCGGTAGTTGATCTCGTGCGCGGCGCGGCGCCAGAAGACGAGCGAGTACACCTGCAGATCGAGCAGCGCGGCGAGTCGCACGCGTCCGGCATCGCCCACGGCGAATTGTTGTGCGGCGTTTGCGAGCGCCGAGTGCATGGCCGGAGCGCGATCGGCGAGCGCTTCGAGGCGGCGCAGGAGCTCGGGTGCCTCCTTCTGCCTGCGCTCGATCTCAGCGCGCCGCGTGGTGAGTCGCTGCGGAAGCGATACGAGCGCGGCGCGAATTGCTGCGAGCTCGGCTTTGTCCTCGACGCTCACATCGTTCGGCAGCGCGATGATCGCGAAGTCGAGCAGCGAGGGGATCGTCGTCGGATCGAGCGGATAGCTGTGGTCGAAGTAGATAATGCGGAATCGTCCAGCGTGCAGCACGACAGCGAGCTCGTTGTACGCGATCGCGTCCGCAAACCTCCGCCCAAGAATCGGGATGAGGACGCGCCCCTTGAGTCCGCGCGCGGGGGCATGCCAGTCGATGTCGAACCAGCTTGCGTAGCGCGACGCCGGTCCGTTCGCGAAGAGATCGTCCCAGAACGGATTGTCGGCTCCGACGCCCATGTGATTGGGGACGATGTCCAGCACCATCCCCATGTCGTGCGCGCGCAGCTCGGAGATCAGCGCATCCCAGCTGGCGTCGCTGCCGAGCTCGGGGTCGAGTCGCGTCGGATCGACCACGTCGTAGCCGTGCGTGCTCCCCGGGCGCGAGCGCAGCACGGGCGATGCGTAGATGTGCGAGATGCCGAGTGCGGCCAGATACGGCACGAGCGCTCTCGCGTGGTCGAGCGTGAACGCTGCGCTGAGCTGCAGCCGGTAGGTCGCGCGGATCGGGATCGTCATCGAGGATGCGCTGCCGCGTCAGCGACCAGCGCGCACGGGATCGGGAAACGCGATCGCGACTTCGGGATCGCTTGCGAGCGTCTCGAGCGAGTGCGAGAGGCGGCGCGTCCAGCTGCGAAAGAGATCGGCGCTCACGCCTGGGAGATTCACCGGCTCGCGCTCGCCGACGAGATCCTCGAGGTAAACGCCGACGAGCGCGGCGGGGGTCGAGCACAGAAATCGATGGACGGCGCCGCGCATCTCGGCGTTGCTCGGCGCCGCCGCATCGCTGCTCTTGAGCGCACCCTCGGCCACCAGTCGCTCGACGAGGAAGCGGCGCTCGTTGTCGCGATGCGCGTGCGCAGCGGCCGCGTGCTCCTCCGTGTCGATGAGACCGGCCATGTGCTGGAGCTCGATGTCGCGCGCGGTCCAGAAGCCAGTGATCGTCGCCATGTCGTGCGTGTCGGCCGTCGTGAGCGAAAGCTTCGGATACGACGACGCGGGACGGAAGCGGCCGTCGCTCTCGCGCTCGAAGTACATCACGCGCGAGGAGAGAATGCCCCAGTGCTCGAGCACTCCGGGGACTTCCGGCGGAACGGTGCCGAGGTCTTCGCCGACGACGAGCGCGTGATGCCGAACGCTCTCGAGCGCGAGGATGCCAAGCATGTCCTCGGTCGGAAAGCGCACGTAGGCGCCGAGCTCGCCGGGCATGCCGGCGGGAATCCAGAACTGCCGGAAGAGGCCGAGGACGTGATCGATGCGGAGAGCGCCGGCGTGGCGGAGCGTCGCGCGGATGAGCGCGGTCCAGAAGGCGTAGCGATCCTCGACGAGCTGGCGCGGATCGATGGGCGGGAGTCCCCAGTTCTGTCCCTGCGGCGCGTAGCCATCGGGCGGCGCGCCGACGGAGACGCCGGTGAGAAAGAGATGAGCGAAGGCCCAGACGTCGGCGCTGTCTGGGGCGGCGCCGATCGCGAGATCCTGATAGATGCCGATGCCGAGTCCGGAGTCGCGCGCGAGCGCGGCGGCAGAGGCGAGCTGGCGATCGAGCTCGAACTGCAACCAGCGATGAAAGTCGACCTCGGATTCGCTGGATGCGCGGAAGGCGACGACATCGGCGGATGCGGGGTGGCGATATTCGACCGGCCACTGCGGCCATTCGCGCAGCTCGCCCTTGCCGGCGAAGTGGTCCTCGAGTGCGCAGAAGGTCGCGAAGTTGACGAGCGTCTGCCCTTCCTGCTCGATGTACGCGCGATAGTCGCGGCCGCGGCCGGAGCGCGCATCGCGATGGCGAATGATGAACGTGCGATGGAGCATCTCGAGCGCGCGGCGCTTGAGCTCCCAGGCGCGATCGTAGTCGACGTGCGTGCTGGAGCGCAGGGAGACGAGCGCGGCGAGCGTGTCGGGATCTTCGAGCAGCGCGCGCACCTCAGCGCACTCGCTCAACTCCGGCACCGCGGTGACGTCGATGTAGATCGGGTTCCGATAGAGCCGGCTGACGGGGCTGTACGGCGAGATGTCGTGGCCGCGATTGCGGAGTGCGTGCAGCGGATTCACGCCGACGAACGCTGCGCCCTTCTCCCCGCTCCACTCCGCGATGGTCGCGAGGTCGGTGATGTCGCCTACGCCCCAGTTGCGATCGCTGCGCACGGCGTAGAGGTTCGCGATGAGCCCCATCGCGCGGCGGATGGGCGCCATGCACTTGGGCGGCACGACGATCAGCGTCTGGTTCTCGGTGCCGATCGTGAGCGTGTGGTAGCCGATCGGGAGCTCCTTCTCCGGGCGCCAGTCTCCGCCTCGCTCGAGGGTGAGCACCGCGCCGTGCGGGGGGATCGAGAAGTCGGAGCCGTGCACGATGACGCGCACCGGGGCGAGCGAGCGGGCCGCGGCGCGCGAGTCGAGCAGCGCGAGTGCGGCGGCGGCGCGCTCTTCGGTGGACGCATCGAAGCCCATTGCGGCGATGATCGCGACGCGCGTTACATCTTCGGTGACCCGTGTCTCGCGCCCGGTCTGATCGACGTATTCGGGGAGAATGCCGAGGCGGTCGGCGAGTGTGTGAAGCGCGGAGACGGGCATGAAGTCAAAGGTAGCGTGTTGAGCGAGCCAAACGCCGCGCTACCTTTCCTGGTATCGCCACTTCATGGAGGACAGGATGAGACGAAACAGCTCGACGTTCGTTGCCGCACTCGCACTCGCTGCAGTACTCGTCGCCGCACGGCACGCGCCGAAGCATGGTGATGCGCAAGCGGCGGACGGCTGCTGGCTCCAGCCGAAGTCGCAGGACCCCACGGTGCGCGCGAGCAAGCTCGATTCGACATCGGTGGCGCTCGACGGCGGCATGGTGAAGATCTGCTACGGACGCCCGAACATGCGCGGCCGGCCGATCATGGGCGGGCTCGTTCCGTACGGCGAGCCGTGGAGACTCGGGGCCGACGAGGCGACGGCGATCTACGTTCCGTTCCGCGCGAAGATCGCGGGGGTGAAGGTCGAGCCGGGGTGGTACTCGCTCTACGCGATTCCGACGGCGACGCAGTGGCAGATCGTCGTCAACTCGAACGCGAAGCGGTGGGGCGTCGAGATCGATGCGAAGGTGCGCGCGAAGGATGTCGGTATGGGAACGGTTCCCTCGTCGAAGACCGCGTCGCCCATCGAGACGCTGACGATCGCGCTCAGCAAGGACTCACCGTCGAAGGCGACGATCACTGTGCAGTGGTCGGACGCCGAGGTTCACATCCCGGTAGAGAAGCAATAGTCGTCTCGCGCGCCGGGCTACGGCGCGGGCTGGTTCATGACCGTGGTGTCCGCCAGGGTGCCCGTACGGTGCGCGATGACGTAGAAATTCGGATCCACCGAGAAGCTCGCGCCGTCTTTCAGCGCGAGCTTCGTCGTCTGCGGCGACGTCGTCGGGTGGATCGTCGTGAATTGCGTGCCTTGCAGCGTGACGCGCACGGGCATGTCGAAGCCGGGAACGACGTTCATCCAGCGATACGTGAGCTTATCGGCGGCGATGCTGTATTCGAGCACGGGGATCATCGTCGTGCGCAGATACTGCGTGAACACCTTGCTCAGGTCGACGCCGGCGTGCTCGCTGATGTACGATTCGACCTGCGCGCCCGTGACGGTCTGGTGCCAGAAGGTCTTGCTGAGGCCGCGCAAAATCGAGCGCCACTTGTCATCGTCGTCGACGATCTGACGGATGGTGTGGAGCATGTTGCCACCCTTGTTGTACATGTCGCCCGAGCCTTCGCGATTCAGCCCGTACTCGGCGATGATCGGAGCGTCGTTCCGGATGCCCGCGCGCTCACCGATCGCGTACTTCGCTCCCGCCTCCTTCCCCGACTGACACTCCTCGTACAGTATCTCCGCGTAGTTCGCGAAGCCTTCGTGTACCCACGAGTCGGCGATGTCCTTCGTCGTGATGTTGTTGCCGAACCACTCGTGCGCGCTTTCGTGGATGATGATGAAATCCCAGGCGAGACCGAGTCCCGTGTTCGAGCGGTCGCGCCCGAGATAGCCGTTATGGAAATGATTGCCATAGGCTACGGCCGACTGGTGTTCCATGCCGAGGTGTGGCGCCTCCACGAGCTTGTAGCCGTCGGCGTACCATGGATAGGGACCGAACCAGTGCTCGAAGCACGCGAGCATTGGCCGTACCTGCGCCCACTGCCGCTTCGCGGCGTCGACGTGATAGGCGAGCGGCCAGAAGTCGAGCGTGAGCTTACCGGCCTCGCCCGCGTACGTCTCGCTGTAGTGCGCGTAGCTCCCGGCGTTGATCGCCACATCATAGTTGTTGATCGGCGACGTCACGAACCACTCGAAGGTGGTGGTGCCATCGGCGTTGTGCGTGGTGCTGCGCAAGCGCCCGTTGGACACATCGATCATCGAATCGGGAACGGTGATCGCGACGCGCTGCGAGTCGGGCTCGTCGGCCTGCGTGTCCTTGTTGGGCCACCAGACGCTGGCGCCGAGCCCCTGATTGGTGGTGGCGACCCAGCGATTGCCGAGGGAATCGGTGGTCCAGGTGAGACCGCCGTCCCACGGCGGGCGCAGCGCAACCTTCGGCCTGCCGTGATAATAGACGACGACCGTATTGTGGTCGCCGATTTTTTGAGCGTCGACGAGTGAGACGAAGAAGGCGTTGCCGTCGCGACGCGTGGCGAGTGCGTGACTGCTCTGCATGACGCTGTCGACGACGAGCGGTAGCTGGAGATCGACCTGCATCTCGCGCGCGGGGGCGATCACTCGGTAGGTGATGCCGACGTGGCCGGAGATGGTGCTGTCGGCGGGGAAGATGCGGGTGTGGAGATCGTAGAAGGTGACGTCCCACCAGGCGCGCTCGGGGGTGATCGAGCCGCGGAGGGAGTCGGCGTGCGTGGGCGGCGCGATGGTCTGTTGCGGGCGCGGATGCACGGCGGTGTTCTGTGCGCGCGCACAGCCGAGGGCGGAGAGTGCGAGTGCGGTGAGCGAAGCGAAGGCGAGTGGGCGCATGGTGAGGGGGAATTTACCCTGCGGCATGCGCTGTCGCCCTCCGCTAGCTCTGTTTGCGCAACGAGCGCACCGCGTATGCGAGGCCAACGCCGATCGTCGCGGCGGCGAGCATCGTGGGGATAGGACGCAGCGTGGCCGCCGTGCTCCAGCTCTGCTTCATCACATGTCCCTCGTACCTCCCGCGCACGCGCGGATTGCCCGGACGCGGCCCGTAGAGTGTATCTCCGTCGCGGGCAGGGTCGTCGGTGCGGCTACCTTCGACGGCGGTCGCGACCTTGATGCGATCTCCGAGTGCGGGCACGACCTTCTCGATGAGCGTGAAGGCCTTCGCGCCAGCGCCGACGCGCACGGTGCGATGCGGATGTGCGGCACAGTGGAGGATCGCATTGGCGACGAGCTCCGGCGCATACACCGGCGCCTGGTGCGTCGGCTCCACATCCATGTAGTTCTTCGCGTGTTCGGGATACGGCGTGTCGATGGCGGATGGCTCGACGAGCGTGACGGACACCGGCGCCTCTGCCTTCTCGAGCTCGATGCGCAGCGTCTCGGTAAAGCCCTTGAGCGCGTGCTTGCTGGCGTTGTAGTGCCCCTGCAGCGGGATCACCGTTTCGGAGAGCTCGCTGCCGACGTTGATCAGCGCGCCCCCGTTGATCTTGAGATGCTGCAACGCGATGAGGCTTCCCTGCACCATTCCCCAGTAGTTGGTATCGAAGAGCCGGCGTGCATCATCGATCGAGACTTCCTCGAGGAGTCCGTAGATCGACACGCCCGCGTTGTTGACCCACGTGTCGATGCGGCCGAACTCGCGGATCGCGGCATCGGCGAGATCGCGCACGACGGATTGGTCGGCGATGTCGCCCGCGACGAAGGCGACCTGTCCACCCAGTTCGCTGATCTCGGTGGCGACCGTTCGAAGATCCTCTTCGGCACGCGCATTCAGCACGAGCAGTGCGCCGCGCTTGGCTGCGGCCTTCGCGGTGGCGAGCCCGATGCCGCTCGTCGCACCCGTGATGACGATGACCTGTTCGCGCACCCGCTTGAGCTGGACCTTCATTGTGTTTCTCCCCGCGATCTGACGGCAGTGTGGACGTGTTTCGTACGGAGACGGCTGTTGATGAGTTTTTTCGAGCACCGATCGATCAGCACGCGATAGCCGTCCGATGACCTGGACGGCTCGTACGCGCGCTTCGTGGTGACCATCAGCTCATCTTGCCGCCACCAAGTTTGGTCTGCAGCTCGAGCCCCTTGTCGAGATGTCTCTGAATCACCGGCGCGGCGGCCTTCACGTAATCCTGAAGCGCGGTGTTCTTCGGCATGTTCGCCGTTGCCCAGCCGAGAACGGCCTGGTGAATGCCGACCTCGTGTGCGATATACGTCGAGTCGTACGCATGGCCCTTCGCCATCGCGCTCAACGCACTCTGTTCCGCTTCGACTGCGGACTTGAACGGGTCGGTGGCGGGCGCTTCCGGGGTGATGTTCTGCGCCTTCTCCACCTGCAATCCCTTCACGAGCAGGCCGTGATGCTCGCCCATCATCATCTTCGCGAAGCTGCGCACGTCGCCGTTCGTGAGCTTCGGCAGCGCCGCCGCCGCGAGCGTGCTATCACCCGCGTTGACCTCGTTATGCAGCGCCATGATATTCGCATCCGAAAGCGTTGCGGCAACGGCGCCGGCCGAGGTGGTGATGTGGGATGTGTCGGAAGCCGCCATGGCCGAGGCCGCCGTCGTATCGGTCGCCGCTGCGTCCTTTCCCTTGCAGGCGGCCATCGTGACGCTCAGAGCGAGCACCGAGAGCGTGATGACTCGTGATTTCGTGTCGTGCATACAACCTCCGTGGTAGTTCGTCGCGCAAAGTGCGAAGTGGACCCAACAGTACAGTCGCGCGCAATAAATGCGCCCGAGGAGAACGTTGCAAATGGGAACCACGCGTATTGTGATGTGTATTGCAGATGACGGCGTTGCTCGCGTCGAGCTGTACTTCTCTTTCTGGGCAGAGCTGGAGATAATGCACATCATGGCCACTTCGGGACTTCTCAAGACACGTGTTACCGCCGCCCGCCATTCGCGCGTTGGCGCGCTTCAGTGTGCCCCGCTTCGTGCGGCACGCTGCAAGCGGCCAACGCCACGCGCAGTGGAGCGCCGGGACGCCTGGAGAGTTCGCGCAATGCCTGCATAGAGGTCAATGACCTCGCATCCGGCATGGCCGCCGGATTCTCCCCGCCCCACCCGCGCTTCGACGCGAGGTGGGGCGGTTCGCGTTTCGGTGATCGAACATCGCGATTCACTCAACGAAGGAGAATCCGACCATGTCTGCATATCAGCATCTCACACTGTCCCAATTGCGCGAGCTCCGGATCGATCTCGAGCATGAGCTCGCGTGGCTCGACCGCGCCACCACGAACCACATCGCGGAAAACCCGGGTGCGTACACGCGCTTCGATGCGGAAGACCCGACCGGACACGGCGGGCTGTCCGTCGCACTCCACGGGCATGCACGCACGCGTCACGCCGAGGTGGCCGACGCGCTGGAGAGAATGATCAGTGGCGACTACGGCAACTGCATGCGCTGCGGCAGCGCGATTCCACACTCGAGGCTGCAATTCATGCCGGAGACCGCGCACTGCATCAACTGCGGCGGCATTGCGGGTCAGCTCCGCTTCTCACTGGAGACCGAGCTGGTTCCGGCGTCCTGACGCCACGCTAGCGCGGCGTGAGCACGAGCGCGCTGAGCGGCGGAAGCGAGAGGGAGAGCGATTGAGGGTGGCCATGGAAGGGAGAGGCGTCGGTTGGAACGTCGCCCTCACTTCCATAGCCACTTCCGCCAAATCGTGCTGCGTCGCTCGACAGCAGCACCCGATACGTGCCCGAAGTCGGCACCCCCACGCGATAATTCGCGCGCGGCTCCGGCGTCATGTTGAGCACGACGATCGCATGCGTGTCCCCCGCACGACGCACGTAGCTCAACACGGAGTTCATCCGGTCCGCGACATCGATCCACGCGAAGCCATGCGGCTCGAAGTCATCGCGCCAGAATGCGGGGTGACTCTCGTACAGCGCGCCGAGCTCCTGCACGAAGCGCAGGAAGGCTGCGTGCGACGGATCGTCGGCGAGATGCCAGTCGAGGCTCACGTCGTGATTCCACTCCGCGTACGGCGCGATCTCGGTGCCCATGAAGAGCAGCTTCTTCCCGGGTCGCGTGTACATGTACGCGAGCATCAGCCGCAGATTCGCGAGCTTGCGCCACGAGTCACCGGGCATCTTCTCCAGCAGTGACTTCTTGAGATGCACCACCTCGTCGTGCGACAGCGGCATGATGAAGCGCTCGCTGTACTCGTACACCATCGCGAAGGTGAGCTGGTCCTGGTGATACGAGCGATAGAGCGGATCCTGGCTGAAGTACGCGAGCGTGTCGTGCATCCACCCCATGTTCCACTTGTACGTGAATCCGAGCCCGCCCTCCTCTGCCGGCTTCGTGACGCCGGGCCACGACGTCGACTCCTCGGCGATCGTGTAGCACCCGGGCGCATCGATGCGCACCGCCTCGTTCATCGCGCGAAGGAAATCGATCGCGTCGAGATTCTCTCGCCCGCCCAGACGATTGCGCAGCCACTCGCCCGGCTTGCGGCTGTAGTCGAGATAGAGCATCGACGCGACGGCATCGACGCGTAGTCCGTCGCAGTGATATTCCCGGAGCCAGAAGAGCGCGTTCGCGATGAGGAAGTTCTTCACCTCGGTGCGCGAATAGTTGAAGATCAGCGTTCCCCAGTCGGGGTGCTCGCCGAGCCGCGGATCCTCGTGCTCGTAGAGCGCAGTGCCGTCGAAGCGGCGCAGGGCGAAATCGTCTTTCGGAAAGTGTGCGGGCACCCAGTCGAGAATTACACCGATGCCGGCCTGGTGCAGCTCGTCGACGAAGTGCTTGAAGTCGTCGGGCGATCCATAGCGACGCGTCGGCGCGAAGTAGCCGGACACCTGGTAGCCCCACGACCCCGTGAAGGGATGCTCCATCACCGGCATCAGCTCGACGTGCGAAAAGCCGAGCCGCTGGCAGTGCTCGACGATGCGGGGCGCGAGCTCGCGATAGGTGAGCGGACGGTTGCCCTGCTCCGGCATGCGCGCCCACGAGCCGAGGTGGAGCTCGTAGATGAGCATCGGGAGCTTCGTGCTGTCGCGCGCGGGGCGCCCATCCATCCACTCGGTATCGCTCCACTCGTAGCGCGTGAGGTCGACCACGCACGATGCGGTCTCGGGTGGCGCCTCCATTCCGAAGGCGAACGGATCGGTCTTGATGCGCGCAATGCCTTCACGCGTGCGCAGCTGATACTTGTAGATCGTCCCCGGCGCGACGTCGGGGATGAAGAGCTCGAACACCCCCGACGATCCGAGCCGGCGCATCGGGAACAGGCGGCCGTCCCACTGCTCGTGCTGCCCGATGACGCTCGCGCTGCGCGCATTCGGCGCCCACACCGCGAAC
>JBBRYY010000095.1:0-11736 GCA_038237245.1 Gemmatimonadales bacterium
ATGCTACTCCGCTCCAGGACTCCATGCGTCGCACTCGCGACTGTCGCCGTGCTCGCGACCGCACCGGCCTGCGCACAGAAGGTCCCGCCCACGCTCACCGTCGACTCGAGGTCGGCCGCCGCCCTGGCGCGCCGGCAACCGCGTGAGCGCCCCGAAACGATTCGCGCCTTCCCGATCCGGAAGCTCGCCGACGGCGTCTACGCGGTGCTCGGGGACACCGGGCGCGGATCGGAAGGGCGGTCGAATGCAGGGTTCGTCGTCACGCACACCGGCGTCGTCGTTGTCGATGCGCTGGCCAGCCCCGCGCAGGGGAAGGCGCTGCTGCGCACGATCCGCACGGTCACGCCGCTGCCAGTGCAGTGGCTGATCCTCACGCATCATCACCCCGATCACACCTTCGGCGCTATCGTCTTCAAGCGCGCCGGTGCGAAAATCATCGCGCACCCGGATCGCCGCACTCTCGCCTCCGATGACGGCGACGACGCGATGGTGAGCGCCTGGACCGGCGTGCTCGGCCTCCGCGAGATGCAGGGCTTCGCCTTTGCCGATACTCCGGATGTGCCTATCTCCCGCGACACGACGCTCTTGCTGGGCGGCCGCACCTTCGTGATCGACGTTCCGGGCACGGCACACACCCCGGGCGATCTCGTGATCTGGCTTCCGGACGTTCGCATCGCCTTCGCTGGTGATCTGCTCATCGAGGATGGTGTCGCGATGGTGGTGGACGGAAGCTCGAGTGGTCTGCTCACCGCACTCGACCGTCTGGAGGCGCTCAAGCCGCTGCAGGTGGTCCCCGGACACGGACGACTGTCGGCGAGTCCGACGGAGCTCATCCACCTGAATCGATGCGAGACGCTCGAGCTACGCGCGAAGATGCGCAACGATGTGCGACAGGGAGTCTCGATGAGCCGCGCGCTGGCGCAGTTGCCGCCCGCGGATCGCGATCGCCCCGTGTCGCGCAATTCGCGCGTGCGTCGCAACGCCGTGAGAATGTTCGCGGAGATGGAGCAGGAGTTGATGCACTCGACGGACGCGCAAAGCGCGAGGAGTGATTCTGTCGCGATGCTGTCCTGCTCTCATTGATTGTGTGATTTGCGCCCGCTTGCCGGGCGCGAAATGTCGGGATAGAATTGTCTCCCTCTTCGTAATCAGGGAATGATTCACCCCCCATTCGTTCCGTCGCTCACGCCGCCGTTCGTCTTCGTTGGCGAGCGACTCTGGCTCGACTTCATCAACACGGACGACGTTCGTCGTGGCGCGCGCGTGGATGTGCTGCGCGACTTCGAGCAGCTGATTCGCTGGCTCGAGGCGACGTCGGTGCTCGACGGCGAGCGCGCGGGCGGCATTCGGAGGCGCGCGCTGCAGCAGCCGGCCGGCGCCACCGCATCGCTCGCCGATGCACGGCGCATCCGCGCATCGCTGCGCGCTCTTGCGGAGCGCGGCGCGCAGGTGACCGATGTCCGCGTCAACGCGCTCGGCGAGATCAATCGCGTGCTCGGCCGCAGCGCGGGGACGCGCCGAGTGGAGGCCCGCGAGGATGGGAGCTTCGTGCGGAGCTTCGTGCCGGTGGGCGATGCGTTCGCGGGGCTGATGATACCGGTGGTCGAGTCCGCGGCGGACGCGCTAGTGACGGGCGAGCTCGTGCGAGTGAGGCGCTGCGCGGACGCGCGCTGCCTCCATGTGTTCTTCGATAGCACGAAGAATGGCCGTCGGCGCTGGTGTGACATGTCCACGTGCGGCAACCGCGCGAAGGCCGCGCGGCACCGCAGGCGAGTGACGGAAAGTTCCGTGGCGGCGCGCGCGTCCTGACCTAGAGGCCGATCAGGATTCCGAAGTTGACGGGCACCTGCGTGATCGATTTCCGGTTGATCACGCCCGTGTCGTTCGTGTAGATGTTCTGCACGCGCCCTTCGCCGAAGACGCTTACACGTCCGATCGTGACAGCGATGCCGGCGCCGCCGTCGATTCCGAAGTGGACCTTCGACGTCGTCTCGCCGCTGGCGCTGTCGGCGACGTTGCGCACATCGAAGGCTCCTATGCCCGCGGTGAGATACGGACGTACGGGACCCGGGAGAAGATTGATCTGCAGCCCGCCGGTGCCGGCCAGAATGTTTGCGTGCGAATCGGGGAGACCGAGCGCCTGTTTGTAGTCGAACTTCTGAAAGGAGAGGTTGAAGCGCAGGGCAGGCAGCGGTCCGAGGTGGACGAGCAGGAAACCCTGGCCGGTGTAGCCGCTCTTGAAATCATCCTTCGCGTCGCCGACGGGGATGATCGTGCCTCCGCCGAATCCGACGCTGAGGATCGACTGTTTGCGCTGCGCGCTCGCGCTCGATGCTGCGAGGGAGAGGGTGAGTGACGACAGGAACACGACGACAGCGCACGTGCGGAGTGTGAGCGAAAGGGCGCGACGGGTGGCCATGGGTTTTTCGAATGGAGTGAAGGTGGGGGTCGTGAGAGCCGGCGTGATCACGCCTTGAGAAACGAGGAGCAGCGCTCATTCTTCTCACCGTCGGATGCAAAAAGAGCGAGCGCCGGTTCGGCGCTCGCTCTTGCTGGTTGCGGAATCGGGGTCGAGGCTCAGCTGGCGACAGCCGGCCTCGCCTTGATGTAACCCATCTCCACCGCGTATCCCGCGAGCTTCTTTTGCAGCACGCGGCGGCCCCGGAAGAGGCGCGACTTCACCGTTCCCTCGGGGATGCCGAGGATGTTGGCGATCTCCGCGTAGCGTAGCCCCTGCACGTCGCTGAGGACGACGGCGAGCCGGTAGTCCTCCGGCAGTGCGTCGATAGCCCGTGTGATCTCGTCGTCCAGGAACGAGTCGTAGAACTTCCCTTCCGGATCCGCCTCGCCCACGATTTCGAATGCACTACGCCCATCCTCGTCCTCGGGGATGCGCACTTCGCGCGCGTCGATGCGGCGCTTCCGGCTCACGAACGCATGGTAGAGAATCGTGAAGAGCCAGGCACGGACGTTCGTCCCGAGCAGATACTGCTCCCACCGGTCGAAGGCGCGGAGCATCGTCTCGGAGACGAGGTCTTCTGCTTCATCGCGCTCGTGCGTGAGCTTGAGCGCAAAACTGTAGAGCGCATCGAGGTGCGTGAGTGCTTCGCTTTCGAACTGCGCGCGCCGCTTCACCCGGTCTTCGGATGAGCCTGCACGAGCGTTCTCCGCAACGACGGGCGCCGCCAGAGTCGTCGGCATTCCTTCCCCCACAGGCCGCATGTTCATTGAGTTGACCCCACCACTGCCGGCTCTCGCTCCCGAGCGTAGGATCGCACGGACCGCTTGAGTTCCGTCGCGATGCCGGCCGCACTGGCCGCATCGCCCTTCACGCGTGACATGAACCACGCGCCTTCCAGCGTCGCGACGACGAACCTCGCGAGACGCGCAATGTCTGCATCGTCCGATAGTCTCGGTCGCGCTTCCCACAGCACCGCTTCTATCTGATCCGCCCACCGCTGGAAGAGCGCATCGACCAGCTGACGAAAGCCCTCATGGTGCGACGCCATCTCGGTCGCGAGCGCGCCACAGGGGGTTCCGGTGGCACAGGCATCCGGCGACTGCGCGGAGATGACCGCGTCGATGAAGCGCGTAAGACGCTCGATCGGCTCCACCGTCGGCTCGCGCAGCGCCATCAGCCCCCGCTCGGCAAAGCCCTCGAACTGCGACTTGAGCACTGCGTATCCCAGTTCTTCCTTCGACTTGAAGTAGTGGTAGAAATGGCCCTTGCCACACAGTCCGGACTCGCGGATGACCTCATCGATCGAGGTGTCTCCGAAGCCCTGACGCTGCATGACGGCTGTAGCGGCCTCCACGATCTGGGTGCGCCTGTCTTTCATGGGTGCATAATAAGACTGAGCGGTCCATAAGTCAAGTAAACGTTTGACTACGCTGCAACAGTATGCGTGGCAACATGTTAACTACGTAGAATAACTACCTGACCGTTCGGGTAGGTATAGTTTGGCGATTTTCCGGACCGGGCGGTCTTATTCTCTGGTACGTTATCGATTCCCGCATCGTGACACACTACATTCTCCCAACATGACAACCATCAGCGTCACGCGCATATACCTTCAGCTCACGTCGCCCTCACAGCTGCGCAGCGCCAAGCTCTCAGATGGTTTTCGCATCGAGCGCGCCCACCCCTGCCCAGTCGCCTTCGCCCGCTACCTCTACACAGAAGTGGGACGCGCCTATCGCTGGATGGATCGCATGTCGTGGACCGACGAAGAGTTCGCGGCAGTACTCGCGCGACCGACGGTCTCCGTGTGGGTGCTCTACGGCCACGGCGTCCCCGGCGGCTTCTTCGAGCTGAGCGAGCATCTCGACGACTCTGTCGAGATCACTTACTTCGGTCTCACCCGCAGCTTCATCGGCCTCGGACTCGGCAAACAAATGCTGTCGGCGGCGGCAGAGCGAGGATGGGCGTTAGGCGCGAAGCGTGTGTGGCTCCACACCTGCACGCTCGATGCGCCGCAGGCGTTACCGAATTATCTCGCACGCGGCTTCGAAAAGTATCGGGAGGAGGAGTATGCAGTCCCGCCTTTGTAGCCGTACGATTTTCGTCGCGCTCACGTCGATGGTCGTCGCGATCTCCGCGGCCGCTCAGGGACGTGACTCGGTCAAGCTCGAGCATCTGACGGCGATCGTCGACGGCCATCCCTTCGCAGTGTGGGCCTCGCGTCCCGCGCATCCCGGAGGATCCATCCTGCTCGTTCACGGTCGCACATGGAGCGCGCGACCCGCATTCGACTTGCACTTGTCGCACGAAAATCGCTCGGTGCTCGCACGGCTCTCCGCCGCCGGATATGCCGCATACGCCGTGGATCTTCGCGGCTATGGCGAAACGCCGAGGGATTCGTCGGGTTGGCTCACGCCGCGACGTTCGGCGACCGATGTGGAAGGCGTGCTCCGGTGGATCGCGACGCAGAATCCGCAGGACGCCGCGCCAATTCTCGTCGGCTGGTCTCGCGGTTCACGTATCGCTGCGATGGTGGCGACGCGTGGGAAAGTCCCGCTATCGGCGCTGGTTCTCTCGGCGTATACCTACGATCCAAATGTCGATGGGCAGCCCGTGCCGCCAGATTCAACCCCGGCGCGCGCGCGGAACACCGCGAAGGCTGCCGCGAGTGACTTCAAGACACCAGCGGTTGCAACTCAGGAGACCATCGACGCTTTCGTGACGACATCGCTCGCGACGAATCTGGTCAGGGTCGACTTGAAAGGCGAAGCAGTTTCACGATATCCAGCCTCAATCGATTCACACGCGCACTCTGCTGATTTAGGGCGAGCGAGATTCCGGAATCGATTCAGTGGTCGAATCAAAATTCTTCAACTCGCTGGGAACCGGAGACCGTGAATGGGTTCGTCATCGAGGGAGGTGATCATGCCGCGCATCTCGAGCTCACCTTCCCGAAGTTCATGACTGCACTGCTCTCGTTCCTGGACGGCACGACCATCGCGCGTCCCCCTCGATAGCTGGAGCGTGTCGTCAGCCGCCGGTGACGTGGAACGCGCTCACCGGTAGCGGGACCTCGCGATCGTTCTGAACCGGCTCCGTGGGCTCGACATACTGATCTCTGGAAATGCGACTCACATCCGGAACAGACTCCAGAGGGGATTTCCTGGCGGCTGCCCTCGCACGCACTGCCTGCCGCTCCATCGTTTTCGCGATCGCCGTCTCGTGGAGAATCTGCGCGAGCTCCACCGCGCGACTTGCAATGTCCGCGTCTGATCGGTCCCTCCTCGCGTTGATCAGCGCCGCCATGATCGGCGCCGCAAGCTGGGCGATCAGCTTTGCCGGCTTCTTCGCCGCCGCGCGTTGCTGCTTCGCCTCGTACTCCTTCATGTCGCCAATCATTTTCGCCACGGCCGACCTCCAGAGAAGGGTTGTCTCTGGGTCCGAATCTTAAAGAAAAATCATGAGAGGGGTTAGTCCAACCCACGCAATCACTCCGCTCAACGCGGTCGCCGCCGCCCCGGTCCGCCGCCGCGGCGCTTCCCTCCCGCACCACGCTTCCCACCCCCGTCACCGCCCCCGCGCGGCGGCTCGCCATACTTTCGCTCGCCATGGCGGGGCGGCCGACCATCGCGCGCACGCTCCGGCGCGCGCTCGCGCTCGACCTCCTCCGGCATCCACGGGCGGTCGAGCAGCTCCTGCAGCTCCTCGAGCGTCGCGCCGCGCAGCGACCCGCGCGCACCACGATGCACCGCGAAGCGCAGCGGACGGTCGAGCTTCGGCAGCTCACTCTCGTGAAGCGTGCGCGCCATCTTCTCCGGCAGGCGCAATCGAGCGACGCCGAGCCTGCCGCCGGAACCATCGGGAGAATCCTCCACATCGTACTCGATCGGCACCTCGTGGTCGCGCACCACCACCATGCTCGGCAGCGCGAGCCACCGCCTGCGCACCGCAGCCGGCACGATCGTATCCGGAGCGATCAAGAGCTGCGCCGCGCGGAAATCGTCGACTGAGCTCGCGCTCTCCAGCATCGTCGCGTACACCGCCGTCAGATCGGCGAGCGACAGCCTCGGCGTCTCCCCCCCGCTGCGCCGATACACATCGCGCAGCTCCTCGATCGCCGCGCGATTGCGCTTCACCGCTGGATGCCGCGCCTCGAAACGCGCGAGCGACTCCGCGATCTTCGCCCGCGCTTCCACCGCCAGCTCCGGCGGGAAGCTCTCGACCGGCTCCTCCTCACGACCGAGCTCGAAGCCGAAGTAGGTGATCTGACGGCGCAGCACGAGTTGCGAACGCTTCCGATGCGCATCGAAGACGAGCTCCGGCGGATCGTGCGTCGCGTACTGCTTGATCAGATCGTAGGGGATCTGCGTCCCCTCGATCGCCGCGCGCGGAATCCCCATGCGGTCCGCGAAGTAGCGCAACTCCCCCGCGATCGCGCCGTAGCTCGAGCAGACGCTCGTCTTCGAGACGCGCGCCTCCTCGCCGCTCGCCGTGCGCTCCTCTATCACGAGATCGAAGGGCATGATGCGCGCGAGCAGATCCGCGAAGAGTCGCGCAATGCGCTCGCCCGCGATCGGCAGCGCATCGGGCAGACCGAGCTCGAGGCTGCGGTAGATGCTCGCCATCCCGAGCGCGGCATCCTCGACCGTCTTCACCAGCGCGCCGCGATCCTCTCCCCACTCCTCGATCCCTTCGCTGAAGAGATAGCGCGGGAGCCCGTACACATCGCCCTTGTAACCGTGCCCGGCGTATGCATCCGCGAAGAGATTGTACGCCGTGAGATTGTCGCTCCCCGGCACCAGCAGCCCGCGCAGATCGCGCTCCTCGCGCGTCATCCGGTGGAGCGACTCGATCGACGCCATGATTGCGACGTACGGGATCAGCTCCTCGCTCGCATGCACGATCAACTCGGCCCACGCGCGATCGACCGGAAGCGCCTCGACCGCGCGGCCGTACTGCGACAGCCGCCCGTTCTCGATGATTCCGCGCGCTTCGAGTGTCTGCACCGCATTGCGATACGACGTACGATCCAGCGGCACCGGAAGCTCGAGCTCGTCGGCGCGAACGCCGAGCCCCGCGCAGGTGAGCGCGACGCGCTCGGAGTCGCCCGCGAGCTGGAACTCCGGCTCCGTCGGACGCAGCGCCTTGAAGCGGATGTCACGGTCGCTGAGAATGAAGACGCGCCCGCCCGCGACGCGCCCGTGCACCCGCCCCGCCATCTGCAGAATCTCGTTCGCACCCAGGTGCACGCGGGAGAGCACGTTCTTCCCGCCCTCAATCAGATTCGTGAAGCGCATGTCCTCGATCACGACCGTATCGAGCCCGTGCACGTTGAGCGCGCTCTGCCCCGCAGCCGTCATGCTCAGGAGGTACGGCTTCTTGACATCCCCTTCGAGGAATGGGCGGATGATGCGGATCGGCTCGCCGCCATGGTAAAAGGCGGCATGGATGCGCGGGAAGCTCCGCTGGACGAATCCGGCGACGTCTTCTACCGCAGCGCGTGTCGGGAGAAAGACGCCGACCCCGCGCCTCTCCTTCTGCACATCGCGCAGGAAAGTCTCGTCGAGAAAATCGAGCGGCTTGCGGTGCACGATCGTCACCTGCGCCGCCTTTTCCGGATCGAAGGCGGTGGTCTCGAGCACTGCGGCGGAGCCCAGGTAGCGCGCGTAGAACGTCGGGTCGACCGTGGCCGAGAGCCAGATGAAGCGTGCGCCGACGCGCTTGCCGAGGGCGAGGCAGAGCTCCAGCTCGGCTGAGGTCTGGTGGATCTCATCGACGACGAGTGTATCACGCGAGGAGATGTCGCCATCCTGGAACCAGCGGCGTGCGATCCCCGTCGTCACGATCACGACATTCCAGGATGGCGTTTCCGGCGTGGCCTCGCGTTCGCGGTTCACGACGCCGACGCGAAGGTCGGTGCTGCCGAGAATGGTTTCGGCGATGGGGCGGATGGCGAGCGTCTTTCCGGTGCCCGTGCCGGCGACGATGCCGAAGCCCTTGCCGGCGCCGGCGAGCTCGAGGATCTCTTCGCCGTGCTCGCGCTGAAGCAGCGTATCGAGATGCAGCTGCACCGCGAGCTCGATAGTCTCGCACGCCGCGCGCGTGGGCGCGATGACGATGATGCGGCCGGTCGATGGACCCGCGGCCGCGAATGCTTCACGGTCGGGCGGGAGGTAGTGATCGCGAACGTGTCTCACGTTCGCAAAGTTACCTCGGTCGTCGCGGAGAGAACGACTGGCGTGGTGGCCGCGGGGCCTTCTCCGAGTGCGGGCGCGGCGAAGGCGCGACGTGCTCGGGACTCTGATGCTGCGCCGGCTGCGCCGGCTGCGCCGGCTGCGCCGGCGGTGCGGGTGGTGCGTCGTGGTGCGTGGTGCGCTTCTCCTGATCGTCGCGAATGCGCTGGCTCTCGACGCGCTGGGCTTCAATGCGCTGCGCATCGACGCGCTGACGCTCGCTCTCGTCGCGCGCGGGCGTCGTCGGCTGGGCAAAGTTGGACGGCGGCGGCGCGGGCACGAAGGTGCGCGCGCTTGCGGGCACATTCGCCGGCGCGTTCGCCGGCGCGTTCGCGCTGGGCGCATCGTTTCCGAAAACGACGCGCGCGTTCATCGGACGCTTCCGGATGGCGGTCGCGCAGTCCGTCGGCGCCGGCTGGTGCGTCGGCGGCACGCCGTCGATCCAGATGCGGCACATGCCGGCCGGTGGCCGATGGCTTTCCGGCACAGCCGATGGTGAGTTCTGTGCCTGCACTGCGGTCGTCGAGATCGCGAGGCCGGCAAAGAGTACTGCGAGATGCTTCATCGAGCTCCCATGGTCGTGTAACACACCCTTCAAAAGCAGGGGCCGGGCCACGAATCCAGCGGTTGGAAGTTCGCGTAAGTATCTTGACAACAATGAGTTACAGAACTCGAACGAACGTGCGGAAATGAGCCTGTCCTCTTGGCGACACACCACAGTCCCGCGAGCGGGACGTGGCCGCCGGTAATGCGGTCGACCGCCAACCGGCGGCATCATACCTTAGCTACGCTTCCGAGCCGGCGCTCTCGCGACTTGGCGGAGGCAGGAGCAGTACGGAAACGTCTTGCGCGCGCGCAGTGCTGAGGAGTTGGTCGAGCGCATCACTCGCGCCCCACGGAATCGCCGAGAGCAGCGCATCGAGCGGCTCCGTCATCCCGAGCAGCGCGATCGCACCATCGCCATCCGGCGCGCACACGAGCCCCGAATAGCGAAGCGCCTCGAATGCATGATCGATGAGATCTCTCGGCACATCGCGATCCGAGTTCGTGACGACCACGCGATCGGACCCATCGGCGAGACGATGACGCACGACTTCCGTCACGCGCACACCGGCAGCGCGATCGGAGAGCTCGACGGTCTCGAGCGCGCGGCGCTGCGCGAAGTTCCGATGCGCGATCGAGTGCGCGCGCGACTGTTCAATGATCTCTACGTTCTTTCCGGTCGCGTGCATTCACCCTCGCGCTGCGCGTCGATGACCATGTGCTCGTGCTCCGATTGTCATGCACGAGTCGCGCTAGAGAGTACACTCCGCGCGAAGCAGGTTCCGATATATAGTCACATGTAATGCAATTGCGATGACGTAGTGACGCGCGTCACACGCACGCTCAATCGCCGAACGAGATTCCGGTCGCGCGCGCGGTGAGCATCACGTCGTGATCGAGCTCGACGCGCTTGGGAGCCTTGAGCACCTCGGCGATGGGCACGCACACGATATGCGGCGACTGGAGCGCGACCATCTCGCCCCAGCGCTCTTCGGCAATCGCGCGCACCGCAGCGCCGCCGAAGCGCGTCGCGAGCAGTCGATCGTAGCCCGTCGGCATTCCGCCGCGCTGCAGATGTCCGAGCACGAGCGAGCGACACTCCTTTCCCGTGCGCGCCTGAATCTCGGCGGCGAGCATCTCCGCGATGCCGCCCACCCTGCGCGCTTCGCCCGGGAGCGATGCGCCGAGCGTCGATTCCTCGCCACCGATCGGGAACGCGCCCTCGGCCGCGACGACGATCGAGAAGTGGCGCCCTGCGCGATCGCGATGGCGGATCTTGTCGCACACGCGCTCGATGTTGTACGGGATCTCGGGGATGAGAATGACGTCGGCGGTGCCCGCAAGCCCGCTGTGCAGCGCGATGAATCCCGCGTCGCGCCCCATGACCTCGAGCACGATGACGCGGTCGTGGCTCTCCGCAGTGGTGTGCAGCTTGTCGATCGCATCGATCGCCGTCGACACCGCGGTGTCGAATCCGAACGATGTGATCGTACCGCTCACATCGTTGTCGATGGTCTTCGGCACGCCGACGATCTTCACCCCCTTCTCGTACAGCTTTTGCGCGATGCCGAGCGAGCCGTCGCCGCCGATGGTGAGGATCGCGTCGATGCCGAGCTCGTTGGCCCGTTCGATCAGCTCGTCCGAGCGATCGATCTCAATAATGCTGCCGTCGGGAAGGACCTCGGGAAAGTGAAAGGGATTGCCGCGATTCGTCGTGCGCAGGATCGTACCGCCGAGATGGCCGATGCCGCTCACCTTCTCGCGATTGAGCGCAATGACTTCGTCATCGCCGAGGAGGCCGGCGTAGCCGCGCTTGATGCCGAGGACGTCCCAGCCGCGATCGAGGGCGGTAAGCACGGCGGCGCGAATCACTGCATTGAGTCCGGGTGCGTCGCCGCCACCGGTGGAAATTGCGATGCGCATCAGGGCAGGAAAGAGAATGCTCGACGAAGGGACGAACCGGTGCAACGCGCGCACTGCAACACTCTATATATCGCGCACCACCGACGAAGGGAATCTATGCGAAGGGGATACACGCTGCTCGAACAGCTCGTCGTACTCACGGTGTTTGCGATTCTGCTGACGATCGTCGGTCCGCGAACGCTGACCGCGCTCGACCGCTCCGCCGTCCGCAACGCGCGCATGCAGCTCGTCAGCGTGCTCGGCTCCGCGCGTGGGTCGGCGCAGTCGCGCGCGGAGAAGGTCTCCGTCGCCATGGACAGCACCGCTGGGCTGCTTCGCATCCTCGCGGGGGCGGATACGCTGCTCGTGCGCCCGCTGCGCGTGGAGCTGGGGGTAGCGTTCGCCGCGTCGCGCGACAACGTCACGTACGGCGCGAGCGGTCGTGGATTCGGCGCGGCAAACTCCACCATCGTACTGAGCCGCGGTGCTGCCGCCGAAACGGTATACGTCGCACGGCTCGGTCGAGCACGATGGTGATCGCGGTAATGGGTGCTAGGCGACCACCGCCGGCACGTCGGCGGCGACTGTACCAAAGTC
>JBBRYY010000096.1:0-11716 GCA_038237245.1 Gemmatimonadales bacterium
GCCGCGCTGGAAGCGGTCCGCGGGCGCCTTCGCCAGACACTTCATCGCGATCGCGGCAAGCGCCGGCGGCGTGCGCGAGTCGACGATGTCCGGCGACGGCGCGTCCTCGTGCACGTGCTTGTAGCCGATCGAGTAGGAGTCTGCACCATCGAACGGCGGGAAGCCGACGAGCATCTCGTACAGCAGCACTCCGGTCGCATAGATGTCGCTGCGCCCGTCGACCATCTTCCCCATCGCCTGCTCGGGCGACATGTAGTGCGGCGTCCCCATCGCGCGGCCGGTCATCGTCAGCCGCTGGTGGAAGCGCGCCGTGGCGATGCCGAAGTCGGTAATGAGCGCGTTGCCATCCTCGTCGAAGAGGATGTTGTCGGGCTTCACGTCACGATGGACGATGCCGTGTCGATGCGCGTAGTCGAGCGCGATCGACACCTGCGCGCAGACGCTCGCCGCGACCGCGGCAGGCACCGTGCCGCCGCGCACGATGAGATCCGCGAGCGAGCCTCCCGCCATGTACGGCATCACGAGGTAGACGGTCGTTTCGAGCTCGCCGTAGTCGAGAATCGAGCAGATGTGCGGATGAAAGAGCTGCGCACTCGCCTCGGCCTCGCGCTTGAAGCGCTCGCGCATCTCGGGATCGCGCGCGAGATGGCCGAGCAGCACCTTGACGACGAGCTGGCGCCCGAGCTGCACGTGCTTCGCCGCGTAGACGCTCGCCATCCCGCCCGTCGCGAGGCGGCGATAGATCCGGTAGCGCCCGCCCGCGGCGCGGCGCAGAAGATCCATCTCCTCGTCGGGCTTGTCCGCTGGCGCATCGGACAGCTCGGGGAGCTCGTGCGAGCACCGCGCGCAGATCACTGCCGAACCGCGATTCCAGGTGCCGCAGTCAGGACAGAACATCGGTCAGACTCCGAGGTCGAGCCGCACGAAATCGTGCGGAATCCAGGGACCGGTCTGTTCGAAGCGCAAGGACGAGTAGCGCCGTTCCTGCTCGAGCACCGCCTCGCTGAAAGTGTTCCAGTCGTTCGCCTTCAGCAGAAACGCCGCGCTGAGGAGTGCGGGTGCGGGGGGTTCCGGCAGCGCGACCACCGCCACCGCGCCGTGACGCAGCGTGCGAATCGCATCGGCCGCCTCGAGCGCTGCCGTCTCGGTGTCGCTCGCCGAGTAGCCGTTGTGGGAGCAGCGAACGTGGACGCGCGCCTCGCAGCGGCCCGAGAGAAAGGTGAGCCCCTCGGTGAGGCCGACGTAGTTCTGTTCGAGCCACGCGCGCATGGTGTCGGCGGAGCGGAAGACCAGCCCCGGAGACGCTGGGAGCACCGCACCGCGCGTGAACAGCGCGTCGAGCAGCTGATCGTATTCGCCGGCGTCGCTCGCGGAATCGTACGGCACGGCCGGCGCGGCGCGAACGACGGCGCCCAGCTCGCGCACGCGGAGTACCGACACACCCGGCGCGAGCGGTGCCACGTCGTCGTGCGCGACCGCCATCAGGCCCAGCAATTCAAGCGCTGTCACGCGAGTAAGTTAGGCTCCGAGACGCCGCCAGCAAGCATGAGCCGCCCGTCAGCCCATCTGCTCCAGGTGGACCATGCATGCCTCGCCGAGCCTCTCGGGGGCGTAACCGCCCTCCAGCGCGCTCACGAGGCGCCCGCCGCACCAGCCCGCCGCGCGCTGCACAAGCTCCCGCGTCAAGAGCGCGACGTGCTCCATCTCGAGGGTGAAACCGCCGAGCGGGTCCCCTGCCAGCGAGTCGAATCCGGCAGAGATGAGGACGAGGTCCGGGGTGAAGCCGACGGTCGCCGCGTCGATGCCCGTACGCAGCGCGTCGACGTAGCGCTCCGGTGCGAGCCCCGGCGGCATCGGGACGTTCCAGAGATTGCCGATCCCCCGCTCGCTCGCCGCGCCGGTGCCCGGATACCACGGCCACTGATGCATCGAGACGAAGTGGATGCCGGGGTCGTGCTCGATCAGCGCCTGCGTGCCGTTGCCGTGATGCACGTCCCAGTCGACGATCAGCACGCGGTCGGCGCGATGCTGCTTGCGCGCGTAGTGCGCGGCGATCGCGACATTGCCGAAGATGCAAAACCCCATCGACGAATCACGAATCGCGTGGTGGCCCGGCGGGCGCACGGCCGAGAAGCTGCGCACGGCGCGCCCATCGAACGACATGTCGACTCCATCGAGCACGCATCCAGCGGCCGCCGTCGCGGCGAGCCACGACCCTTCGCTCATGACCGTGTCGGGATCGATCTGTCCGCCACCCGCCGCGGAAATATCTTGAATGCGAGATATATATGCGGGGTCGTGGGCGAGCGCGAGCTCCCCGTGCGTGGCGTGGCGGCCCTCGTGATGCTCCAGACTCATGAAGAGCTCGAAGCGCTCCTTGAACGCGCGCGTGATCGCGCGCAGTCGCCCGACGTGCTCCGCCGCGCCCCACCCGGTATCGTGGCGCCCGCAGTCGGAGTGTGAGATGAAGGCGACCGTCATCGCGCACCTCTGAGCCTGCGCGACGACCACTCCGCCATCAGGAGTGCCGCGAGCACCGCAAACATCCACCAGCGCAACCCCGGCGTTACGTGGAGCGCCGCGGCGACAGGAGCCGTGGGCGCGCCGAGATCCGCGTAGAGCGACGCGAGCGGCGCAGCGTCCGCGTTCTGCGATGTGGCACTCACGATCGGCACCGCCGCGCGATACGCGGCGGCGGACGCCACCGCCGCCCAGTACTCGCGGTGCGCGGCCGGCGCCTCGCCAGTGCCGCCCAAGCGCCAGCGCCAGGTCTCGTCGTAGCCAAGCTGCACGACGCGGCCGGCACCCGCGCGCCGGGCCGCCGCGATGACGCGTCCATCGCGCGACTCGAGCACCACCGCATCGCTCGCCAGCGAGACGATCGGGTAGAAGCTGAGCGCACGGCGCGGCGTAGAGCTCGCAAACGAGAGCGACGCGGCGGCGACGCGCGTGCCGACCCTCCCGGGCGCGAGCGCGCGGAGCGCGGGCGCGATCGCCGCGTCGCCGGTGAGCACGACGCCTCCGCCAGTGCGCTCGAAAGCCGTGATCGCGCTCGCGTACGCCGCGACGCTCGAGTCCAGCGCGATCACGACACTCGCATGCGCCGTGTCGAGCGCGAGCGGCGTGCCCTGCGTGACGAAGACATTCGGGCCGACGCGCAAACGCGAGCTCACCTTCCATCCGCGCTCCTCGAGCGCCGCCGTGATGAACTTCCCTTCCCACCCCGCTCCGCCGAGCACGATCGCCTGGCGCGGGAGCAGCGACTCTGGAGCGGCCGCACGCGTGTGCTGCGCGCCGACGAGCAGTTCCAGTGGTCCGGCCGACACCGGGAGAGCGAGCGTGTTCGCGCCGGGCGCGATGCCGAGCGTGTCGAGCAACCCCACTGCATCCGAGAGCGTCGCGCGCACGCCCGCGGGCGCAGCGACGTACGCGCGCACGCCGCCCGCGGGATCGTTGCGCGCAGCGATCTCCACGGCGGTGGCCGGTATCGAATCGCCGGACCACGTCACCTTCACTCCCGCGTGCGCGAGCGCGCGCAGCCACTCACGCTCGCGCGCCGCCGGCGCGAACGCCGCCGTCACGTGCACCCCCGTGGGCTCCGGCGCGAGCGTCCACTGCGCGAGCGCCGCCGAAAGCGCGTGCGAGTCCGTGCGCTCCTGCACCGTCGCCGTGTCGCGGGGCGCGGCCGAGCGCACGATCATCCACGCGAGCATCGCGATCGCGCTCACGCGCGCGGCGAGCTCGAGGCGGCGACGGAGATCAGGCGGTAAGGGCATACACCACGATGTTCACGGCGAATTTCGTGTTGTCGACGGACTGAAAGCGCTTCGAATCCGGATGATAGCCCCACTCCGAGCTGTAGTCCTTGCTGCTGTACAGAACCGAGATGCGCCCCTCGCGCAACACGGCGAAGAGATTCTTGTGGACGAGGTTGTCGCCCCATCCGTTGAGCTCGTGACTCGTCGTCGGCGGCCCATCGGTGAACTTGAAGAAGGCCGAATAGAGAGGATGATTGTTCGGCAGCAGCTTCGGCTCGCCGATCGTGCGCGTGATCTCCTCGGTCGCCGTCTTATGGAAGACGCCGTCGACATCGTGGTTGTGATCGTCCACGAAGAGCATCCCGCCGCGGTCGAGAAATTCGCGCAGCTGCCGGCGCTCTGCGTCGCTGAAGCGCACCGGGAGATGTCCGGTGAGATAGACGAGCGGATAGCGCAGCAGGTCGGGCGACGCGAGCGCGACGATGACGCCGGTGGGTGAGACCTCGATCTCGGTGTAGCGCGCGATCGTGTCGATGATGTTCGGCGGCACGAGCGGCGCGGAGTCCCAGTCGCCCGAGTCGTATTGCGCGGTGGCGAAGGTGAAGGTGCTCGAGCTCACCAGGCACTCCCCCAGGATGAGTCGATGCGCACGACGGTCGTGCCGGCGGCGATGCGACGCGCGCGAACCAGTGCGTCGGTGGCGTCCCGATGCGCGCGAAGCGCATCGATCGCAGGGGCGAGGGCAGCAGCGAGCTGCGGCGCGGACTCGAGCGCATCGACCCGGAGCGCGAGCAGCGAATCGATCGCCGCCGCGGGGTCGGTACCAAGCGCGTTGATCGCCGCATCGAAGCGCGAGGCCCGACGCTCGGACGAGCTGTCGAGCGCGGCGCGAGCGAATCGCGGAGAGGACGCGGCGTCGTCGCGCTTCCCTCTGAGGCGAACTTTGCTCACATCGACGATCACCACCGGCGCTTTCCCGCGCAAATACAGTCGCTCCGCGTCGCGCGCGCGCTGAATCGCGGCGAGGGCGATGCGCATCGGCGGCAGCGCGGCGCCGGGCTCCCCCACCTCGAGCGAGCGGCTCGCGTCCCACATGGCGTTGTACGCTTCGAGCAGCGGACGGTTGACGGCGACCACGGGCGTCTCGTCGCCGCCGAAGTCGGTCGCGCCGGCCGACCCCTGCGTGGCGGCGTTCGCGGCGGCGAGCAGCTGGTCGGGGGTCATGTGCGCGGAACCGGCGTTGTTACTCCCGGCGTCCTCGGTGCCCGGCTGACCGCCGAGCCGCGAGAAGACGACCTCGCCCACGTGCTGGCGGAGGCGCGCCTCATCGCTCCCGATCGCCTGCGACTCCTTTACGACATCGGCGCGCGGGAGCTTCGCGCGCCGCGCCTGCAGCTTCTCGGCGAGGATGATGAGCATGCGCTGGCTGAGCTGCGGGCTGTCGACGTCCGGGGGCGGCGCGCCTTCGATCGCGATCGAGTCGTACTCGCTCGCGCGCGGAATGCGAATCGTGCGCGTCTCGGAGACGCCGATGCCCGGGCCGGTGACGTTGTTGCGATCGCGCGCGACCGCGCGCACGTGCACGAGATCGCCTGGCTTGAGCTGCAGCGACTCGAGGTCGAGCGCGCCAGTGAGCTTCGTGGCGCGCGCGTTGCCGGCATTCACTCGGTGAATTACCCCGGACTTGAAGGTGAAGGTCTCGCCTTCGCCCGAGCTGACGATGTATTCGAACCATGCGGCGTCGAGGCCGTAGTCATCGGTGGCGTTGGCGCCGAGCGTGAGCGCGCCCCTTGGTGTGCGCATGACAGTGTCACGTGCGGGCGAGTCGAGCGTGACGACGGGGAGCGAGTCGGCGTGCGGGGCGAGGATGAGCGAGCGCGCGTAGCTGCGATCGCGGAGCTCGACCGCTACGGGCTTGGCGGGCACCACGATGTCGAGGCGCCATGTGTTCGCGGAATCGCGCGGGAGGGGTGAGGCTGCGGCGCCGGCGATCGTGGCGGAGATGCCGTCTGCAGGGCCCTGGCCGCGGAGGATCATGTGACCGCCGGTGAGTGCTTCGATTGATGAGGGCTCATCGATCGTCGAGCTTTTCTCGCCGGTATAGGGCGGAGGGATTACCTCGGCTACCAGCGGCGAGAGTCGATTCCGCAGCTCGGCCGACGCGCCCGACGCGCGGAGGAGCGCGTCGCCGGCACGCGGCTCGGAGATTCGTGCGCGGACACCGGCCGGAAGCGCGAAGAGCAGCGTCGCGGCGGCCGCGAGCAGGAGCAGCGGCGGGAGGAGCGCGCGGCCGAGGGCGCGGCGAATCACCGGGGTCCATTGCACGGCGGCGATCTCGCGCTCGAGCGCGGGACTGGAGACGGGCGCGTCGAGCGCGCTGACGAGCGCGTATCGGAGCGCGGGGACGCGCTCCTCGAGCCAGAGGGCGACGGCGGCGATCGATCGAACGCGACGGCCGCGGTAGAGCGCGACTGCGGCCGCGATGACGGCGAGGGCGATGGCTGCTGGCGCGATGATCTCGCGCAGCGCGCGGGGCGCACCGACGAGCCAGTCGATAGTTCCAGCGATCGCGAGGAGCGAGAGCGCGATCGCTGCCGCCCAGGAGAGCGCGCGGAGCGCGACGGCAACGCGGAGTGTCGCGCGCGCGGAGGCGAGTCGCTCGAGCGCGGTCACGCGACGACTCGCTGGCGGCGGAGGAGCGGCTCGAGGAGAAGAAGTGCGAGCGCGGCAGCGAGGAGCCACGTGGTGCGATGGCCGGGGCTCGCGGTGCGCGACTCGAGCGCGCGGGTGGCGACGAGCGGGCCGGTGCCGCGGAGCATGTTTAGCGTCGAGTCCGAGACGTTCGACGGTGACACGGCGGCGCCGCACTGGCGAGTAAGCGCAGTGACGAGCCGACGCGTGCTCTCGCGCAGCGCGAGATCACCGCGCGAGGGAATCGGAATGGCGACATCGCGCACGCATCCGTGCATCATCTTGCGCTCGGTTGCCGCTGGAGATCCATCCGCCCATCGCGCGACGACAATTCCGGCTGGCGGGTCTACCGCGCGCACGAACGGCGTTACAACAACGATGCGATGACCCTCGTCCGCGGCCATCACCGCGCCAGCCGTATCGACGTGCGTGCGGGCGGGATAGCTACTCGAATCGAGCGATGCGGGCCAGCGCACGAGCGTCAGCCCGAACTGAGTCCATGTCGTATCGGCGCGTGCGGAATTGCCGCGGTCGATGCGTACGGAATCCGTCTTGATATGTCCCGTGTCGAGACGCGTGGCAAACGACATGGCCGCTCGCACCGGATCGTCCAGCGGAGCGCTGCGAACATCGCGATAGGTCTGTACGGGAAAGCCGGCCAGCTCATTTAAGCGAACGATGCGAATTCGACCGGGCCACAGTGCGCGAATCGCGCTGGTCGCGTTGTCGACCTGCTCGGCGTCGAGCGGCGAGATGAGCACGATCTCGACCGAGTCCGCCTCGCCGCGCAAGTCGCTCGCATCGCGAATGGCTGCGGCGAGCGCCGCTGAGAGCGAGCCGCGCGGATCGGGTGAGAAAATGCGTTCAGCGCTTACATAAGCAAGGGGATATTTGCCGCGCACTCGATATGCAGCGCTGTCGTACACGATAAGAAGATCACCCTTTTCGTAGTAGCTGGCAGCACTGTCCCTTGCTTCTTCGCGATCGACGATCCACGACCGATCCACCACCACCACTCGCCCCACCCGTCTCCTCGCCCCAATCAGCTCCGGTCGCGCCACCGCCACGCCCACCAGCATCACCACCGATACTCTCAACATCAATAAAAGCACATCCGTCAGCCGAAGCGCGCGCGCCGTCGCGCGCAGCGGCATGTCGGGGATGAAGCGCGTTGTCGGCAGCGGCACCACCTTCGGATTCTTGCTCGCCAGGATGTGCAGCGCGATCACCGCCGCACTCACCGCACCGGCGACCCAGAGCGCCCATGGCGCGAGAAAGGTCACGCGCCCCGCGCCTGCGTCGATGCCGCCGGAGGCGATGCGATCCGTCGCACCGCGTGATCCGCCGCCTCATCCGACGGCACTTCGAAGTACGCCGCGCCCGCTGCGCGCCATCCGCGCGCAAGCTCGGCGCGCCACGCGCCGAACGCCTCGCGATATCCCTCGCGCGTCTCGTCCACGAGCGAGCGCTTCACGTCCGGCGCCTCCGGATCGCGCGTGATCATCGCCGCGCGTTCCGGCTCGAGCTCCTCGCGCGCGACGATGTGAATCGCCAGCACATCCGCTCCCGCCGTGATCCGCTCGCGCGCCACGCGCAGCAGCGCTTCGTCGTCCGCGAGAAAATCCGAGATCAGCACGATGCGCTGCGTCGGCCGCACGAGCGAGAGCATCGGCTCGAGTGATGCGCCACCCGCCGGCGCGATCGTCTCGAACAGCCGCGCCGCCTCGCCGATCACGCCGCGACGCGTACGCGGCGGAAGCTGCGCGATGCCGTCCTCTCCCGCGACACACACCCCCACCGGGTCTCCCGCGCCGTGCGCCACCGCCGCGAGCCCGATCGCGATCCGGCACGCCTGCGTCCACTTCCCTTGCGTGGGGAAGGGAAAGTCCATCGACGCCGATGCGTCGAGCATCAGCATCGTCCCGAGCGTTGCGCGATCGTTGGTGATGCGCAGGAAGGCACGATCAGTGCGCGCGAGCAGCTTCCAGTCGAGACGTCGCGGATCGTCGCCCTGGCGATACGGCCGATACTCCGTGAACTCCGGCGAGATCCCGCGCTGCCGCGAGCGATGCGTCCCCGCCGCCGGCCCGCGAATCGTGCGGCGCGCGGGCCACGTCACGCCGCGCAGCGCGTCCAGCAGCGAACCGTAGCTTCCCGCCGCTGGCATACTAGAGCCCGAGGTCGCTCCGCGGCGGCGAGATGCGCGACAGAATCTCGTCGATCACCTGCTCCGCGGTGATCCCTTCCGCTTCCGCCGCAAAGTTCGGGAGAACACGGTGCCGCAGCACGGGGTGCGCGACGCGCCTGATGTCCTCCGGCGCGACGGCGAATCGGCCCGCCAACAGTGCGTGCGCCTTGGCGCCGAGAATCAGCGACTGCCCCGCGCGCGGCCCCGCGCCCCATCGCACGTAGCGCTTCACAAGATCCGGCGCATCCGCGCTGTCGGGGCGCGTCGCCCGCGCGAGACGGGCCGCGTAGCGCAGCGCCGGCTCCGCGGCGGGAATCTCGCGCGTGAGCCGCTGCAGCCCCATCGCGTGCGACGCATCGAGCACCGGCGTCAGCGCCACCGATGCACTTCCCGTCGTCGCGCGCAGAATCGCCACCTCTTCATCCTCCCCCGGATAGCCGATGCGAACATCGAAGAGAAAGCGGTCGAGCTGCGCCTCGGGGAGCGGATACGTTCCCTCCTGCTCGATCGGATTCTGTGTCGCCAGCACGAAGAACGGCTCGGGCAGGCGCATCGTCTCCCCCGCCGCCGTCACGCTGTGCTCCTGCATCGCCTCGAGCAGCGCCGCCTGGGTGCGCGGCGGCGTGCGGTTGATCTCATCCGCCAGCACGATGTTCGCGAAGATCGGCCCGCGCACGAAGCGGAAGCGGCGCGCACCCGTCGCGCTGTCCTCCTCCATGATCTCCGTCCCCGTGATGTCGCTCGGCACCAGATCCGGCGTGAACTGAATGCGGCGGAAATCCAGTCGCATCGCTTCTGCCACACTGCGAATCAGCAGCGTCTTGGCGAGCCCCGGTACGCCCACGAGCAGCACGTGGCCGCCCGCGAGGATCGCCATGAGGATCTCCTCGACGACGATCTCCTGCCCGACGATTCGCTTTGCGACTTCTTCGCGCAGCTTTCGCGCGGCGTGTCCGAGCTCGGCCCGCTCGTCCTGCGCGAGAGCAGGCCGTGGCGCCGTGGCGCTCACCGGACCGGCCGACGCCGGCGGTGCGTCAGCAGAAAGATCGAGCCGTCGCGCGCACCTGCGTTCTCGAGCGACACATTCTCGTCGAGCACCTCGAAGCCGCGGAGCTTGATCACGTAGTCGGCCGCATCCTCATCGGGCAACACATCATGAAGAGCGGCGCGCTTCAGGTCGCTCACGCTCGACGTGGGAGATGCGGAGAGCAGCGCGACATCCCACCGCTCCGGAACCTCGACGCGGATCGTGATCGGGCTCGCGCCTTGTGCGCCCACGGGGATCGCGCTCCCCGATGTGCGTAGCGACGAGACAAAAGCTGCAGTCACGCCGTCCCCGCTTGCGTCATGCTCGTCATGCCGACCTCGAGCTCGGTGTCCGGCCTCGGATCGAGCGTCGAGAAAAAGCGCGCGATCTGCTGATCGAACAAGTACGTGGAGCCGCGCACGATAGTTCCAGCATCCGAGGACAGAACACCGATCACGAGCTCTTCACCGCCCTGTCCGCGAAAGGTCAGATACGACGGCCCCTCCTTCTCGAGGAAGGCGGCGTAGATCGGGCTGCGGCGCGTGAAGAACGTCTTCGCGGCCGCGAGCACTTCGGCCGGCGGCATCGGAGTCGTGATTTCCTGAAGCATGATCGGTTTCCGTTGTTGAGTCAGCCCGGCGGAACCGCCGC
This sequence comes from Gemmatimonadales bacterium, assembly GCA_038237245.1. Lineage (GTDB taxonomy): Bacteria > Gemmatimonadota > Gemmatimonadetes > Gemmatimonadales > Gemmatimonadaceae > FEN-1250. The sequence continues at coordinate 10,316 of JBBRYY010000096.1, forward strand.
AGGCTGCAGGTCATGACTGAATTCTAGCGGGATCTCCACCACGAACGACGATCCCTCCTCGGGCGCCGACTCCAGCTGGATATCGCCCCCAAGCAGGCGCGCCAGCTGCCTCGAGAGCGCAAGGCCGAGGCCGGATCCGCCGTACTGCCGCGTGGTCGACCCATCCACCTGGCGAAACTCGTCGAACACGAGCTGATGCGCAGTGGATGCGATCCCGATTCCCGTATCCGATACGGTAAAACGCGCGAGATCGTTGAGAACCTGCACCGTCGCGCGCACCTCGCCCTGCGAGGTGAACTTGTAGGCATTGCCGAGGAGCTTCGACAAGATCTTGACCACTTTTTGACGATCGCTCCGGATCCACCGCGGCGGCCCGGGCGGAATGTCGGTGTGTAGCTGGATTCCCACGGGCTTATCGCCCGCCGTCGCCGCCAGCGCCGACTCCAGCGCCGTGCGCGGATCGAAGAGCTCGACCTGCACGCGCACCTCGCCGCGCCGCAGCGCGGTGAGCTCGAGCAGATCCTCGATCAGCACGAGCAGCCGCTCGCTCGATGATGTCATATGCTCGAGCGTGTGCCGCTGCTCCTCTGTGAGCGGCCCCGACATCTCCTCCTGCAACAGATACGCGTAGCCGAGCAGCGCGGTCAGCGGCGTGCGGAGCTCGTGGCTGATGTTGGAGAGGAACTCATCCTTCAGCCGGCGCGCCTCCATCACGGCGACGTACTGTTGCTCGAGTTGCGCATTCGACTCGAGCAGCGCGCCGTTTGCGCGGCGAAGGTCATCGATCATCGATGCCTTCTCCGCCGTCGCGGCCATCTGGTCCGCGACGATCTGCAGTAGCCCACGCTCCTCCACCGCGAGATGTCCCGGCTTCGCGAAGTAGAAGGTCACGGCGCCGAGCACGCGCGCGGGCGTCTGCAGCGGCAGCGCGACGAGCGCGCGGAAGCCAAGCTCCGTCGCGACCTCCTGCCAATCCGCGAGCGACGGATCCGCGAAGACATCGGGCACCTGGATCGCGCGCCGCTCGCCCGCCGCCTGGCCGCTGGGTCCAAGTCCGACGCGCACGCGCATCTGCCCGAGGAAAGGACGGAAGCGCTCGGGCCAGTTGTACGATGCGGCGAGGCGCATCACGTCATCGTCGTCGGCGATCGTATAGATCGACGCGAATGCGGCGCCGACCAGTGGGCTCACGCGATCGAGCGCGAACTGGAAGACGTCCTGCGGCCTGTCGGCCGTCAGGAAGGCATGCACGATCTCGCGGACGGCGACCAGCTCCCGGATCGATGCATCCGAAGGAATGCTGGCCGTGTCCGAGGCAGAGTACGGTGCGCGGATCACAGGGGGGAATCTATGCGTAACCACCGCACAGGCTACCCCGTCCGCCTAGACAGCCCCGCGCGC
>JBBRYY010000097.1:0-11676 GCA_038237245.1 Gemmatimonadales bacterium
CATTGCTGGAGCGGCGATCACGCGAACGCGAACATGATCTCGCGGCTGACCTATCATCCGCGTTTCATCAAGCTGATGACCGCGCACTTCCTGAAGACGGCGAAGGGGGATACGGCGAGCTGGCGGTACTAGAAACCGGACTTTGTTCGTATGGCTGAGCGCAGAATCGCCGCGGTCTTCGACCTCGATGGGACGCTCGTGCAGACCGAGGCGCTCAAGGCGCGGTCGTACGCGCGTGCGGCGGTGGAGCTGAGTCCGAAGACGGTTCGCGCGCAGGATATCATCGTCGCCTACGACGACATGGTGGGCCATTCGCGCGAGGAGGTTGCCGCGATGCTGCTCGCGCGCTTCGATCTCGCGTCGCACGCGGCGCAGCGGATGGAGGCGCTTGGCGCGTCGACGCCGCTCGACGCGTACATGGCGCTCCGGCTCGATATCTACGAGGCGATGATCGCCGACGAGCGGTTGATCCGCGAGCAGGAGTATCCCTGGTCGACGTCGCTACTGCGCGAGCTTCGGCGTGAGGGCTATCCGGTGGGAATCGCGACGATGTCGCATCGCAAGCACGCGGTGCTCGTGCTCGAGCGGCTGGAACTCACGGGGGAGGTCGATGTGCTCGTGACGCGCGAGGACGTGCGGTTGGCGAAGCCCTCGCCGGAGATCTTTCTGCTCAGCGCGGAGAAGCTCGGCGCGAAGCCGCGCGACTGCTTCGTGCTCGAGGATTCGCTCCCCGGCGTGCGTGCGGCCAATGCGGCGGGGATGCGCTGTGTCGCGATCACGAACGACATGACCCGCGACGCGATCCACGCGGCGCACGTGCTCCCGGATGAGCGCGTCGTGGATGATCCCGCGCGGCTCGATCCGGTGGCGCGCGAGGTCCTCGCGGATCTGGCGCGCGGCGGGTGAGCGTCGCACAATAGGCTCTATCGCCTTCGGGGGGAGAGATGGCTGCACCACGCAAGCGCATCGTGAAGCGGTACGGATGGGTGCCGGATCTGCCGGACCAGCGCGACTTCTCGTTCAAAGTGCCGCGCCGGGTGACGGCGAAGGCGCTGCCGACCAGGGTGGATCTGCGCCCGCAGATGCCCGCGATCTACGATCAGGGGCAGCTCGGCTCGTGCACCGCGAACGCGATCGGCGGCGCCTTTGAGTTCGAGCTGGTGAAACAGAAGGAGGAGGACTTCGCGCCGTCGCGCCTCTTCATCTACTACAACGAGCGGGTCATCGAGCGCACGGTGGACGAAGACAGCGGCGCGCAGCTGCGCGACGGGATGAAGACGCTCGCGAAGCAGGGTGTGTGTCCCGAGCCGCAGTGGCCGTACGTGCTGTCGAGGTTCGCCGACAAGCCGACGCCGGAGTGCTTCGCCGAGGCGAAGAAGCATCTCGGCGTGACGTACATGCGCGTTGAGCAGGACGTCGCGCAGATGCGCGGATGCGTGGCGGCGGGCTACCCGTTCATCTTCGGCTTCTCGGTGTACGAGTCGTTCGAGTCGGACGCCGTGACGCGCACGGGGAACGTGCCGATGCCCGACGGCATGGAGCGCACGCTCGGCGGCCACGCGATGTGCGTGGTGGGCTACGACAATCCGGCGAAGCGCTTCATCGTGCGCAACTCGTGGGGCACGAGCTGGGGAAAGAAGGGCTACGGGACGATGCCGTATGCGTACTTCACGAACACGGATCTCTCGGCGGATTTCTGGACGTTGCGGGCGGTGAGTTGAGGCACGCGATACTACCGGTTCGCCGCCCCCCACACCACCACGCCCATCGTCGCGACGCACAGCCCCACCTGATGCGGATCGAGCGCGTTCATCATGTCCGCATCGGTGTGGTGGTACCAGAAGTAGCGTGACGCGTCGATGTCGAGCGCGAGTGCCGGCACTCCCGCCTCCACGAGCGGCGTGACGTCGGCCTCCGGCTCGCCCATCGTCACGTGCGTCACGCCGATGCGGGCGAGCGGCGCGAGGAAACCCTTCACCACCGGAAGAAGCGAGTCCGGGCCCGTGAGACGCACGCCCTTCGGGGTGAAGGCGCCGTTGTCCGACTCGAGCGCGAACTTCGTCTTCGGCAGCTCCGCGCGATGCGCATCGCGATACGCATCCGCGCCGCGACTCCCCATCTCCTCGTTCACCCATCCCACCACGCGAATCGTGCGCTTCGGCGTGAGGCCGAGCTGCTTGATCAGTCGCAGCGCTTCCCACGCGGAGACGAAGCCGCCGGCATCGTCCATCGCGCCCTGCCCGACATCCCACGAGTCGATGTGCCCGCCCAGCACGATGATCTCGTCCGGATGCTCGCTCCCGCGCACCTCGGCGATGATGTTGCGCGAGTGCGCATCCGGAAGCATGTGCGCCTCCATCGAGAGCGTCACGCGAATCGGCTGACCGCGATTCCGGATGCGATGGAGCATGTCCGCATCCTCGAGGGTGATCGCGGCTGCCGGCACGTGATGCGCCTTGGCCGTCGTGTCGCCGTAGCCCATCGCGCCGGTGTGCGGCGTGCTGAGCGAGTGTGACGTCACCGAGCGCACGAGCGCCGCGACGCCGCCGTACGCCGCCGCCGAATCCGCGCCCGCAGAGCGATAGACGACCGCCTCCTCGTACGCGTCGAACGGGGGCTTGTCCGGGTCGAAGTGGTGATCGAAGAGCACGATCTTCCCCTTCGCCTGCGCCGCGTGTGCGTGCAAATCGGCGAAGTCGTTGACGACGAGCACCTCCGCCGTGATCCCGCCCGCCGGCGTGCCGACGCTGCGGCCGAGCCCGAGCATGTGCAGCGGGCCGCGATGCGGGGCGAGGAGCATCGCGGACTCGCGGCCGCGTACCCAGTGCGGCACCATCACGGGCTCGGTGTGCACGTTGTCGAGGCCATCCTTCTTCATCTGCGCGACGATCCAGTCGATCGCGCTCTCGAGACTCTCCGAACCCACGGGTCGACTGCCGAAGGTGTCGACGAGCTCCGCGAGGCGATTCCACGCGGCGCTGTCCTTCAGCGCGCCATCGATCAGCTTGTCGGCCGGAGTCGACTGCGCGCGGAGCGGCGCGACGGCAACGGCGAGGGCGAGCGCGCACGACAACGTGGCGGCACGCGTGGAGAGTGCGGGCATGTTCGTCTTTAATGAAGGAGTGTTGGCGGAGCGACACCCCAAAGTAGGCGTGGGCGCGTGCGGTGGATACGTCCAAACTGCGTCCCGCGCGCGCGCCCAGAGAGCTCCATACGGGTTGCGACGAGGCGCCGTACGCGTCGAAGGTGCATGACGCACACGCACATCCCTGCCGATCACTTTCCGACCGGGAAGCGCGGCCAGACGCGTAGCTACGCCGAGGCGTGGAGTGTGGTGAGCGAGACGCTGGTGCGCGGGCTCGCGCACGCGTTGAGCAACCGCATCGCCACCATCGGCACGATCGCGGAGCTCCTGCGCGCCGACGGCGAGGATCCCGCGGCCATGTCCGAGATGCTCGCCGTCGAGACGCGGCGGCTCGAAGATCTCCTCGAACAGATGCGCGCGCTATCGACGCGCCCCTCGGGGCGACAGGAGGCGATGCGGCTCTCCGATGCGGTTGCCGGCGCGATGGCGCTGCACAGCTATCACCCCGAGCGCCGCTCGATCGCCATCACCATCGAGCCCGGCGACGAATCGCGTCCGGTGCTCGGCGACGCCATCCGCCTGCAGCGCGAGCTGATCCTCCTGCTCGATGCGGCGACGAATGCCGCGCTCGCGCATGCATCGCGCGCGGCGCGCGTGCGCTTCGGATTGCAGGGGCGTGTGGGTGTCGTGCGTCTACTCGTCGGCGACGTCGAAGGCGCGGGCGCGCTTCCGGAATGTGCCCCCGGGGCGATCGCGCTCGGCGTCGAGGAGAGCGACGCCGGTGCTTCCTACCTGCTGGTGCTACCGGCGCTCGGCGCCGGGGCGTAGGGAACGGTCAGGCGACGAGCGAGCGCAGCGACGAAAGCTCGCCGCGAAGCTTCACGATCGCCTTCTGACGGATTTGGGACACGCGGCTCTCCGTCACCTCCAGCACCGCCGCGATCTCGTGCAGCTTGAGGTCCTCGAAATAGTAGAGCGTCAGAACCGTGCGCTCCTGCTGCGACAAGCGAAGGATTGTCTCGCGGAGAATCGAGGTCTCCTGGTCGAGCGTGATGCGGTCCTCGACGGAGTTGTGGTCTTCGGCCGCCATCGCCTGGGCGTGCGGTAGATTCTCGCTGTCGTCGCTGTTCGCGCCATCGAGCGCGACGCGCATTGTCCCCTCGGCTTCCGCTTCCAGCTTCCAGAGCGCGGGAAGGTCGAGTCCGAGCATGGCAGCCACTTCTTCGGTCATCGGCTCGCGCCCAAGCTCGTGGCGAAGCGTCTCGCGCGCCGTCGAAAGCGTGCGGGTACGTCGGCGCATCGACGAAGGAACATGATCGATTCGACGAAGCTCATCGAGGATCGCACCGCGGACGCGGGGAACCGCGAAGGTGCTGAAGGCAAGACCACGCGAGGGGTCGAAGCGGTCGAGCGCTTCGATCAATCCCATGGTGCCGGCGCTGATGAGCTCGTCGAGCTCGACGTCGGAGGAGACCCGGCGGTGGATCTGCCGCGAGACGTGGTGGACCAGGCTGATGTGCTCGGCGAGAAGCTCTTCGCGAGCCGCCGTGTCACCGGAAGTGAAAGCCTGCCACAGGGTCATTGCCGTCATGAGAGCTCCATTTGATTGCGTCGCCGTCCGATCCGCTCGGGCGATCTACTCGGCAGCAGTAAAAGCAATTGGGAGCCCACGTGGCGGGCACAGCAAGAAGGCGCAAAACCGGAGTTTTGCGCCTGTTGGGAATTGGTCGGTAACTCAAATCCAGTTATGGAGTTGAGTCATGTGGCCGAGGGGAAGAATCGCCCTCATTATCGGTTTGCAATCTCGTCCAAAAATTCCGGCAGAATGGACCGATCGGCACTTTGTGCCGACCGCGCACGGTCAACTCTGCCGCAGGATTGCCGGGGGGCGCCTCGGGAGGGGAAGGACGGCGGGAGGGATGCGTGTCGGACCATTGAGCTTATTCCGAAGCGTTCGAACGCTGATCCCCAATAGGTCGGCCGCCTTCGTCCGGTTGTTCCCGGTCGCCGCCAGCGCATGCTGGATGAGGACTGCCTCTGCCTCCCCCACGTCGAGCGTGTGGAGCACAATGCCACCCTCACGGCTGTCGGCGGACTCGGGGGCGGTCTGACCAGCAGGGCCGCCCGGGACATTCGCGACGGGACCCAGACGCTGTCCCTCGAAGGAGCGGACGCCGAGTATTGGACCGGCGCTGAGGATGACGGCGCGTTCTACTGCATGCTCGAGCTCCCGAACATTGCCGGGCCATGGATATCGTTGCAGTAGCTGGATCGCTTCCGGCTCGATCGTAGTGATTTCCTTGCCGACGTCGCGGGCCGCCCGCATCGCGAATCGGTAGGCGAGCATCGGGATGTCCTCGAGCCGCTCGCGTAGTGCCGGAATCCGGAGCGGAATGACGCTGAGGCGGAAGTAGAGATCCTGCCGGAAGCGCCCCGCCGCAGCGTCAGCGGCGAGATCGCGATTCGAAGTCGCGATGACGCGGACGTCGACGCGGATCGTGCTCGTGCCTCCCACCCGCTCGAACTCCTGCTCCTGGAGCACCCGGAGCAGCTTCGCCTGCAGATCGAGGCGCATTTCGGAGATCTCGTCGAGGAGCAGGGTGCCCTTGTTCGCCCGCTCGAAGGCGCCTTCGACGCGTTTGATCGCGCCGGTAAAAGCACCCTTCTCGTGGCCGAACAGCGCGCTCTCGATCAACCCTTCCGGGAGCGCGGCGCAATTCAGCTTGATGAAGGGCTTGTCGTGGCGGTCGCTCATGTCGTGAATCGCGCGCGCGAACAGCTCTTTCCCCGTGCCGGACTCGCCGAGCAGCAATACGGTCGCACGGGTGGGCGCCGCCGTCGCAACGGATTGCAACGCGTGACGCATCACGGCGCTGTCGCCGAGTATCTGGCGCTCGTTTCGTACGGCACTCATTTCGCGGCGGAGGGTTGCATTCTCCTTCCGAAGGCGGACGAGCTCGAGTGCCTGCTCGACGGCGAGCATCAGCTGCTCGGGGCGCACGGGCTTCGTGATGTAGTCGACGGCGCCCGCCTTGATCGACGCGACCGCGTGCTCGATGCTCGCGTAGCCGGTGAGCATGATGAGTGGGATGTCGAATCCCTCGCTCGTGAGCAGCTCGAGGAACTCGAGCCCGGAGAGCCCCGGCATCTTGTAGTCGGAGATGATCAGCTCGACGCCGCCTCGCGCGAGGACGTGGAGCGCCTCGGGGACGTTTCGAGCTCCAACGGTCTCGTGTCCGGCATCACGCAGCGTGTGCTCGACGATCATCGAGACGGCCGGCTCATCGTCGACGTACAGAATTGACATGTAAATGCTGCGAGGAGGGAGCGGAGGTGGCGTACGCGTCATTTATCTGACGTCAGCCCCTGCCCCCCGGCAACAATTTCCGGCTAAAGCTTTGAAGCTTCCAGCCGATATTCAGTTACGTGGAGGATACCATGACTAACCGACCAGATGATTCGCGCCGGGACAACCGAGGCAGTGATGTTCGTTCCATCACCTCGCGGACTCCAGGGCAGCGACTGACACCCGAGCGAACGGCCGAGATCCGGCTTCGCATTCTGGACCGCTCGTACGACAGCGCCCAGATCGCGGACACCATCGCCAGACGGCTGTTGCAGAAGGGCGATCTTTAGGGCGTAGCCCGCGTGGCATCGCCGTAGGAGGCGCGCAGCATCTCGCCGATCTTCGTCACCAGTGATGCGGGCGAGAAAGGCTTTTGCAGATACGCCGATCCCGTGATCACGATGCCTTGCCGCAGCACCTCGTCGTCGGTGAAGCCGGAGACGAAGAGCAGCTGCGTGTTGGGGCGCATCGTCCGCATTCGCTCGGCCATCTCGCGTCCGCCCATCGTGGGCATCACGATGTCCGAGACGACCAGGTCGATCGCGCCCTCGTGCATCTTGCACCGCTCGAGCGCCTGCGCGCCGTGCTCCGCTTCGAGCACGTGATAGCCGCTCCGCTCCAGAATTCGCCGCATCAGTCCGCGCAGCGCCATCTCGTCCTCCACGAGTAGTATCGTCGCCGGGCTGTCGGATGCCGTGCGTTCCGGATGCACGACTTGCTGTGGCTCGACGGGCGCTTCGACGAGCGGGAGATAGAATGTGAATTCGGCACCCTGGTCGCGGTCGCTCTGCACGAAGGTGTAGCCGCCGCTCTGCTTCATGATGCCGAACACCGCGGAGAGACCGAGCCCGGTGCCCGTGCGGCGCTCCTTCGTGGTGTAAAATGGCTCGAAGACTCTGCCGTGGAGCTCCCGGGGAATTCCGCGCCCGGTGTCGCGCACCGCGAGCCATCCGTACGCGCGGGGGATGATGGGGACGTCGCCTCCCGTGGGATCGTGCTCGAGGCGGCCCATTCCCGTGCCAAGCGTGAGCTGTCCGCCGTCCGGCATCGCCTCTCGCGCGTTCACCACGAGATGGATGAGCGCCTGCTCGAGCTGCGAGGAATCCGCACGCACGTGAATCGGCGTCGTCCCGAGCGCCAGTGACAGCGTCACCGCGTCACCGGCGATCGCGTGCAGCATCTGTTCTGCGCCGCGCGCCACCGCGTTGAGATCGAGGACGTGCGGCATCAGCACCTGCTGCCGCGTGAACGCGAGGAGCTGTCGCGTGAGCTCAGCCGCGCGCGCCGACGCATCGGCGATCGCGTGCACGTCGACCGCGTGCGCGTCGTCCGGCGCGAGCGACTCGGCGATCAGATCGCAGCTGCACTTGATCGCGGCGAGGATGTTGTTGAAGTCGTGCGCGATCCCGCCGGCGAGGCGGGCGACGGCTTCGAGCTTCACCCCCTGCACGACCTGCCGCTCGAGTCGCCTGCGATCGCCGAGGTCGGTCGCGAGCTCGAGTGTCACGCCTGTCTTCTCCGCGCCGCCATCCGGGAGATGCTGGATCCGCACCGAGAGCTGTGCGGTGCCTCCGCCAAGCGTGGCCCGCGCGAGCTCGCGCGCGCGATCGACAGTGCCGGGCACCGGGAGTGGGAAGGGCGCGGCCTTCCCGAGCACCTCGCTCGCGCGCCAGCCCAGCAGCCGCTCCGCCTCGGCGTTCCAGAGCACGATGTGTCCCGTGCTGTCCCAGCCGATGACGGAGAGCGGAGCGCGGGCGAGGATCGATTCGAGCACCGCCGCATCGAGTGCGGGCGGGAGCTGTGAAGAGTTGTTCACGCGTTCGCGTACTCCTCGACAGGGCCCAGGCCCCGCGTTTGCTTCCACTCGTCAAGAACGTCAACGCTACATGATTGTAGCCGACCCTGCCACCGAATCCACATGCATCCGATCTGGACCGAGCTGTTCACCCCCGGCGAACCGATCGTCGCCAAGGTGGTTCGCACCATCATCGTCTACTTCTTTCTGCTGCTCGGGCTGCGCCTGGCCGGCAAGCGCGAGCTCGGACAGTTCAATCCGTTCGATCTCGTAGTGCTGCTCGTGCTCTCCAACACGCTGCAGAACGCCATCATCGGCAACGACAACTCGATCACCGGGGGAATCATCGGCGCTGCGCTGCTGCTCGTGCTGAACTATGGCATCGTGCGCTTTCTCTTCCTGCATCCGAAGATCGACAAGATGGCCGAGGGCGACAACGTGGTGCTCGTGCTGCACGGCGAGCTGCTCGAGGACGCGCTCAAGAGGCAGCTCATCACGAAAGCCGAGCTCATGTCGGCCGCGCGACGGCAGGGGATCGACTCGCTCGGCGACATCGAGTGCGCGCGACTCGAGGTGGGCGGCGCGCTCACCTTCGTGCTGAGGCATCCGTCGAGCGATGAGTTCTGGCGAAAGGATGCGATGGATCGGCTCAAGCGTATCGAGGAGCTACTGAACGAGAAACGTTGAGGTCAGCGCAGCCAGTCGTCGACGTTCGCGGCGACGAACTCGTCGTCGGTGAGCTCGGGGTGCACTCGCGTCACGCGGTCGATCTCCTCGAGCTGCCCCGGGGAAAGTCCCTCGTTCGGATCGAGGCACCAGCTTCCGGCGAGCAATCGCTGGCGTCGCAGAATCTCGTGCAGCCCCGCGATGCAGCCGGCGAAGGCGTGGCGGGCGTCGAAGAGCGCGCCATTCGCATCGGTGAGCGCGGCGGCGCGCGTGAGCCAGCCGGAATCGATCGCTGCCGTGGCGTGCGCGCCGCGAAGCTCCTCGAGCATCTCGACGGCGCCATGGGTCCACACGGCCCATTGGCCGAGCAGCCCGCCGGTGATGCGCGGCGCCCGCTCGCTCTCTCCGAGCCTGGGAAAGGGGGTGAGGAGATCGAGCACGATCTGATCGTCGTTCCCCGTGTAGAGCGCGATGTCGGTGCGCCCCGAATCGGCGATCGCGCGCACGACGTCGAGCGTCTGATAGCGATTGAACGGTGCGATCTTGATCGCGATGACCTGTGGGATCTGCGCGAAGGCGCGCCAGAACTCGTAATGGAGAATGCGTCCGCCGACGGCCGGCTGCAGATAGAAGCCGAAGAGCGGAAGAATCTCGCCGATCGCGCGGCAGTGCTCGAGCAGCAGCTTCTCGGACGCATCGTGGAATGCACCGGGGCTGACGAGCGCGGCATCGTACCCCAGCTCGTGCGCGAGCCGCGCCTCGGCGAGCGCCTGTTTCGTGTCGCCGCAGACGCCCGCGATTCGAGCGAACGGGCGCGGGTCCGCGCGCAGCGATGCCGCGGCGGTCTCGGCGGCGAGCGCGAGGACGGGCGCGAGCAGGCCGTGCTTCGGATCGCGGATCTGAAACTGCGTCGTGTGCACGCCCACCGCGATGCCGCCCGCGCCAGCCGCCACGTAGTAGCGCGTGAGGGCGCGCTGATGCCGCTCGTCGAGCTTGCGCGCCGCCGTGAGCGCGAGCGGATGCGCGGGGATCACGTGCCCGCGCGCGAGGTGGCTCTGCAGATCGCTCATGCTCAGAACGCGCCTGTGCGCTCTTCGAAGTGCGTCGGCTTGCCGAGGAGCGGATTGCCGGCGAGGAGCCATGCGGCCACGAGCTCGACGAGCGCATCGGTGGTGACCGACGGCGCGCCGAAGAGGCTGTGCGCGAGTGCGGCGTTGCTGAGCAGCGCGTACTCTGACTCCGTGCCGGAGAAGACCGGCGTGCGACCGAAGATCGTTCCGAAGCGCGTGGCAACGTCGCGAACGACGATTGTTTCGCGCCCCGTCACGTTCACGATGAACGGCGGCACGGTTGCGAATGCGAGGCAGCGCAGCGCCCAGTCGTTCGCATCGCCCTGCCAGATCACGTTGGCGTGCCCCATGCGGAGGTCGATGGTGTCGCCGCGCAGCACGCGTGATGCAATGTCGACGAGCACGCCGTAGCGCAGATCGACGGCGTAGTTGAGGCGCACGATGGCGACGCGGGTGCCGCGCCGCGCGGATGCATCCTCGAACACGCGCTCCCGGCCGAGGCAGCTCATCGCGTATTCGCCAACTGGTGCGGGCGCGTCGGCTTCGCGCGAACCGCCGGCGTGCACGGGCGAGTACGGGTACACGTTCCCCGTCGAGAAGGCGACGATCCGCGACGTCGCATAGCGCTCGGCCGCGATCGACGGGAGCACGACGTTCATGGCCCATGTGGAGGACGGCGCGTCACGCGTGCCGAATTTCTGTCCTGCCATGAAGATCACGTTGGGTGCGTCGGGGAGCGCGCTCACGGCCGCGCGGTCGAGCAGATCGCACTTGATAGTGTCGATCCCTGCGGAGCGAAGCGACTGCTCGGCAGCGCTCGACGAGAAGCGCGAGGCGGCGATCACCCGGTCGCGTCGTCCGAGCTGACCGAGTGCACGCGTCGCCATCCGGGCGAGCGTCGGCCCCATCTTTCCGGCCGCGCCCAGGACGAGGATGTCGCCCGGGGTAGCGCGCAGCGCGTCGAGCAGGGCCGGCGAGGGCGCCGACAGCGCGTCCTCGAGCTCGGCCTCGCTCGCGAAGCTCATGCGCGCAGGTAGTCGGACTGCCACTCGCGGATCGCCTGCTTCACCGCGCGCCCCGAGGTGAGCTCGTTCGATCGCACGCGCGCGATGAGCGCGGGGAGCTCGGCGTCCGACGCGAAGCGGAGCGCGATGAGCCTGCGCCATGGAAGACTCGCGAGCGCATCGGCCGCCGCGGCGGCGCCGAGGACGCGCTCGAGACGAATCGTCATCTCGAGTCGGATGACGCGATTCTGCACCGTGAGCACCATCATGCGCGCGGCGAGCGCCGCTGCGACCACGCCGGCAGCGAGCACCGCACTGGCGAGGGTCGCGAGCGATGGCGCACGCACGAGCGTGTACAGCGAGTACAGCAGGTTGAGCACGAGCAGCGGCACCGCGACGAAATGGAAGAGCGGGTAGAAACGCGTGTGATTTGCGAACGTCTGCGGTTGAGTCGCCATGCGGGTCACGGGTGAGGGAGAGAGAGTGCGCGTCAGACCGCGTAGCGGTCGGCGTTTGCGGCGTAGCTCTTCACGCGCGTGACCATCGCTGACAGGCCGGATTCGCGCGCGCCGAGTCCGATGTTCTCCATCATGATGCGAACGAAATCCGAGGGGATTGCGAGCGTCGTCGCCGGCGGCTGATCGTTGATCGCGGTGAACAGGATCGAGAGAAAGGCAGCGATCGTCGGCGACTGACGGATGTTCACGTCG